>JBOGWY010000138.1:0-12730 GCA_050694015.1 Actinomycetota bacterium
ACCTCGGAATAGTCCCGGACCGCCATAAGGAAAGCAAGCCCTCCGTCCGATAGATACGTGATGCCAGCTCTGAGCTCGGATCCATCCGGCCCCGCCCGTCTCCTCGTCGCCGAAGGCGATGAAGGGGTGCGCCGGGATCTGGTAGAGATCCTCGATCGTCGCGGCTACTCATGCGTTGCGGTGGGAAGTGCCACCGAGGCGTTCGATCTCCTGCGCGACGAGACCTTCGAGGCGATCCTGACCGACCTCGACCTCCCCGGCGGCACCGGCCTGGACCTGCTCATGAAGGTCACCACCGATGGCTCGAACGTGGCCCCCATCGTCGTCACCCGCGCCGATGACCCTTCGGTCGCAGAAGCGGCGATCGAAACCGGCGCGTACGGATACATCATCGAACCCTTCCAGGAGAACGAGGTTCTGATCAACGTCGCGAGCGCGTTGCGGCGCAGACATGCGGAACTCGAGGGCCGTTCACATGCGAACCGGCTCGAGGAGATGGTGCGCGCGCGGACCGGGGAGATGTGGAACTACATCTCGCAGCTAGAGAAGGCCGAGCGCGAGATGAGGACCCTCCAGGACGAGACGATCCAGAGGCTCTCTCTCGCCGCCGAGTTCCGCGACAACGAGAGTCCGCGGCACATCCAGAGGATGAGCCGCTACTGCGCGCTGCTGGCCGACCGGCTGGGACTCAGCGCGGAGCGGTGCGAGCTGATACGCGTGGCGAGCGCCCTCCACGACGTCGGCAAGATCGGTATCCCGGATCACATCCTGCTGAAGCCCGGGAGCCTCAACGCCGGCGAATGGGAGACGATGAAGCGCCACTGCGGCATCGGACACCGCATCTTGTCCGGTTCGAACTCGGAGCTCCTGAACACCGCGGCGACGATCGCCTTCACGCACCACGAGCGCTACGACGGGACCGGCTATCCGCAAGGCCTCGCCGGCGAAGACATCCCGCTCGAGGGCCGGATCGCCGCGATCGCAGACGTCTTCGACGCGCTGACATCGAACAAGGTGTACCGCAGGGCGATCAAGATGTCCGAAGCGATCGCCATCATGAAGGATGAGCGAGGCAAGCAGTTCGATCCGACCTTGCTCGATCTGTTCCTCGGCGAGAAGGGTCAGATCCTCGGGATCAAGGAGCGTTACGCCGACCTCCTGGCCGACGAGGTCGAGTTGAACGAGCTGTCGGCGCTCGCCGCCGAATCCTGATCGCTGCTGCCGCGCATTAGGATTCGCGGCATGAAGGTTGGGGTCGGATCCGATGCACGTGATGCGTTGGTCGATGCCGTCGTCAAGGATCTCAAGAACCGCGGCCACGAGGTCGTCCTCGTGGGCCCACCCGCGGGCGACGATATCCAGTGGGTCGAGGTCGGCCGCAAGCTCGGGGGTCTCGTCGCGACCGGAGCGGTAGAAAACGGTGTCCTCTTCTGCTGGACCGGCACGGGAGCGTCGATCGCGGCGAACAAGGTCAGGGGTATCCGCGCCGCACTTTGTACCGATGCCGAGACGGCAGAGGGGGCGCGCAAGTGGAACGACGCGAACGTGCTCGTGATGAGTCTCCGGCTTACGACTCCCACGGTCGCGTCGGAGATGCTCGATGTGTGGTTCGCGACGAAGCCCGATCCGAGCGAGCGCGACAACATCGCTCTCGTGGAGATCGCGCGGCAGAAGGATCGCGAGCAGGCGACCACACCCGTCGCTTAGCTACAGGGCCGGCTCGAAGCGTTTGGGATCGCCCAGGTACTCGCGCGCGCTGCGCGCGAGGCGGGCCGCGTGGAAACCGTCCACGTAGCGGTGATCCATCGTGGCGCTGATCGTGAACATCGGACGCGCGACGACGTCGCCCTCGACGACCGCCGGCCGTTGCGCCACCTCTCCGACGAGGACCAGGAACGGGATGCGGTAATAGGGAGATAGCGGGGCATACGCGTGCTGGATGCCGAACATCCCGACCGACGACACCATCGCGCTCCCGAACGGCTGCCTCGGCAGTCCTCTTTCCTTAAGATCCATGTTGCGGTCGGTCGTTAACCACGCGGCGAAACGCATCGAGATGCCGAGCAGGCGCCGTGGCGTTCGAGACAGAACCTCCTTCGTCTTGCCCAGCTCGACGTCCTCGTCGGTCCTGATGCGCCGCGACCGTTCCGACAGCTCCGTGGCGATGTCGATCACCGGCTTGGCGTCGGCGCCCACGACCTTGACCCCCGACAGATCGTCGCCGGCTCCGGTCGACACGATGAAGAAGACGTCCACGGTCTCGTTGTGGATGAAGTGCTCGCGATACATCCGGACGTTGAGATCGGGGTTCTCGCCGAGAGCGTGCGCGATGGCCTTGCCCACCACGTGCGTCACGGTCAGCTTGACCCCGGTTGCGGCGCGAGCTTCTTCGATGAAGTCCAGTATGGCTCCCGCATCGATCTCGAGGTCTCCGTAGATCTGTGGATCGTTCGGATGCCCCCAAGTCGCGGACGTGATCTTGCGCCAGCCCTGGATCTTGGTCTTCCTCATGTAGCGAGTGTAGGTAGCGGGACAACCGACGACAATGGGGGCATGGACGCACCGAGTGGTTACGAGATCAGGGCTCCGCGCCGCGACGAAACGGCGCGGATAGCCGACGTCCTCATCGCGATGGATGTGAAGGCGTACGGGTCTCCTGACACCGACGAGAACGACATCATCGATGACTGGGCCTACGAGGGATTCGATATCGACACCGACGCATGGGTCGTCGCCCGCGGTGACGAAATCGTCGGCTACGCGGGCGTGTTTAAGAAGATCCCCGGCCACGTTCTGGAGGCCTACGGAGGCGTTCACCCGGATCACGAGGGCCGGGGGATCGGCCGTCGCCTCCTCGAGCGTCTCCAGGCTCGGGCAGCGGCCTATCTCGATGAGGCGAACAGCGACGAGGTCACGTTACAGAGCTATGCACTCGGGACCGACGAGCGCGCTAAAGATCTGCACCGTGCCCTCGGATTCCGCATCGTTCGGATCGACTGGTCCATGTCGATCGATCTGACTACGGCCCTCGAGGCGTTCCCCCTGCCGGACGGGATAACCGTGCGTAGGTTCCAGGAGGGTGACGAACACGACGTCCACGAGGTGATGGAGGCAGCGTTCGTCGATCACTGGCAGTTCAGTCCTACTCCGTACGAGATCTGGCACGAGCGCGCGGTTGCCACCGACACGTTCGATCCCGAACTCTGGCTTCTCGCGTTCGACGGAGAGCGCCTCGTCGGCGCTGCGTTGAACGCAGAACGGGCGGGACGCGGCTTCGTCAACGATCTCGGAGTTCTCCGCGAGGCGCGCAAACGGGGACTCGCTGCGCACCTCCTGTATCGCAGCTTCGAGCTGTTCAAGGCCAGGGGGCACCAGGAGGTCGCGTTGTTCGTGGACTCGGAGAACCCGACGGGGGCGACCCGGCTTTACGAACGCGTAGGTATGCGTGTCGCCCGGCGCTATGAGTTGTACGGGAAAGAGATCCGGCGCTAGACGACCGCTCGCGCGTCCTGCGTCCTGGCGGTGCTGAACCCCGCGGCGTACATCGCGAATCCTTGGCGCCCGTGTCTCATCATCAGTGTGTGGTTGAAGCGGAAGGCCGGCCGCGCAACGGGCGCGAGTAGGTTCAGCGATCGTTTGTTGGTCACGACTTCTTCGTCGAACACGAGCGCGCTGCCCGACGCGTCATCATGGATCGTCCAGCGCGAGAAGCCCTCGAGATCGCCTTCGAGGTTCGACTCGAGGATGTTGTTCGCACGATCGACGACTTTGAGACGCGAGATGAAGCGCAGGTCGTAGGGAAGGAACGAGCGGCACCGCAGGTCGAACACGCCTTCGTCCAGCTCCCGCGCCTCCTTCACCTCGCGCCACCACGCCGGGTACGAGCCGAGGTCGTGAAGTATCTCGAAGGCCACGGGGGCGGCGACGGCGACCCGCCAGATGCTCTGGAACTTATAGAACGGCTTCCCCGACATCCTTGAAGTTTCGGCTTCCTCCGACGAGTTGGGAAGGGCTTTCGACGCATCGGTCGAAGGTCTTATAGAGGACCCGCGGTGGCCATGAACGTTCGCCGCTGCGGCGCCTGGGAAGGGCTTGATCAGCTGCAAAGGTGGAAAGGGAGGCGGCGATGTTTCTTCGTAAGATCTCTGCCGTCGCGGCCGCGCTCACGATGGTGTTTACCGGCGCCGCGACCACTGCGACGGCGCGCCAGAGCGAGGACGTTCACTCCGACAACGTGCAGCAACTCGCGCGGGTGCCGATCAAGATCGCGGCCAAGAACGTTGCGGAGGGCTCGGATCTCGCGTTCCGCGGGAACCTTCTCGTTGCCGGCACGTATCAGGGTGTGGGGTTCTTCAGGATCCTGGAGGACGCGCCGTACCTCAAGCAGATCTCGTTCTTCAATTGTCCGGCATCACAGGGGGACGTCTCGATCCGTGGGGATCTCGTGTTCGTCTCGATCAACACGGGCGGCGGGTCGAACACCGGTCGCTCGAACGTCTGCAACAACACCGACAACTCCCAGGAGAAGGCCGGCGTTCGTGTCGTCGACATCTCTGATCTGCGTCAGCCCCGTCAGGTCGCGTTCGTCGAGACGGATTGCGGCTCGCACACCCACACTCTTATGCCGGACGGCGACATGAACTACCTCTACATCCAGTCCTATCCGCTGGGTGCGCAAACGCCGACTTGTAGCGTCGTCAGCCACCGGAAGGTCTCGATCGTCGCGGTTCCCTCGTCGGCACCGGAGAAGGCCAAGGTAGCGAACACGCTCGATGTGTCTCCTCAGATCGGCTGTCACGACGTGAGCGTGTTCCCCTCGAAGGACATCGCCGGTGCCGCATGCATCGGAGAGTCCCAGATCTGGGACATCAAGAACCCCGCGCAGCCCGAGATCATCGCCCGCATCTACAACCCGTTCATCGGTATCCACCACTCGGCGGCACTGACCTGGGACGCGAAGAAGCTCGTGCTCGGCGACGAGTTCGCGGGTTCGGTGACCGGCGCCTGCGCGGGAAGTCAGCAGAGTCCGATCGGTGCGATGTGGTTCTACGACATCACCGACCCGACCTCGCCGCAGCTGGAGGGGTACTACAACACCCCGCGCGACGGGCACCCGGGGAGTGCCGAGGAAGCCACCTACATGGCGTGCACGACGCATAACCTTGGGATCCTCCCGATGAAGAACCCCTCCAAGTACATAGCGACGGTTCCGTACCGGGCCGCGGGGCTGTCGATAGTGGACTTCAGCGACCCCGCCAACCCGGAGGAGATCGGCTTCTACCACCAGCTCACGGGAGGTATCCCCGACATCTGGAGCGCGTACTGGTACCAGGGCCGCATCTACACGAACGACAACGGAACCGCCCGTGGAGTGAGTGTGTACGAGATGAAGGGTCTCGACGCGAGTGCGGTGCGGTTCTTCCGCGGGGACATGAATCCCCAGACGCAGATACCGAACTTCCGCTAGTCGAGCGCGCCGATCTCTTCCTGCGCTGCGTGCAGCAAGGTTCCGTCGCGCACGGCGACGGCCACGCCCTCGATGTCGGGCGACAACGAACGGTCCTCGTCGAGGCGGGGAGAGTGCTTACGCACGAGGCGCAGCACGGCATCGGTCCCGCGCGCGGGCCGCAGCGGCTCCCGCAACTCGAGGCCTTGCGCGGCACCGAGGGCCTCGATCGCGATGACCGTCTCGGAGTTCTCGAGGATCGCGTGTGCCTTCAACGCGGCGGTGGCGCCCATGCTCACGTGATCCTCCTGCCCTGCGGACGTCGGGATCGAATCCACCGACGCGGGGAACGACCGCGACCGGTTCTCGGTGACGAGAGCGGCGGCGGTGTACTGGGTGAGCATGAAACCGCTGCGGCGGCCCGGATCGGTCGTGAGGAACGCGGGCAGTCCGTTGTTGAGAGCCGGGTCTACGAGACGCGCGACACGACGCTCCGCGATGGTCGCGACGCCGGCGACCGCGAGTCCAAGATGGTCGAGCGCCAGCGCCAGCGCCTCGCCGTGGAAGTTCCCACCCGATGCGACCGTCCCGCGTTCGACCAGCACGCTCGGGTTGTCGATGGTGGACGCGAGCTCGGCCTCCAGCGTGGCGCGCACATACGCCGCGGCGTCCCGGTAGGCGCCGTGAACCTGCGGCATGCAACGCAGTGAGTACGCGTCCTGCACGAGATGGTCGGACTCTCTGTGCGAGGCGACGATCTCGCTCCCATCGAGCAGCCGGCGCAGGTTCGCGGCGGAAGCGATGGCGCCGGGGTGCGTGCGCAATCCCACGATGTCGGCGTCGAACGCGGCATCGGTCCCGAGGCATGCTTCGAGAGTCATGGCGCCCGTGACGTCGGCACTACGCAGGAGCTGCTCGGCCCGCACCAGCGTGAGGATCCCGGAGCCGAGCATCAACTCGGTCCCGTTCACGAGTGAGAGGCCCTCCTTGTAGGAGAGCCTGATCGGTTCGAGGTTCCTCTCCGCGAGAGCGGCGGCCGCCGGCATCGTCTGGCCCCCCAGCTCGACCTCACCCTCGCCGATCACCGCGAGCGCGATGTGAGCAAGGGGCGCGAGATCGCCGGAGGCGCCGAGCGAACCCTGCGACGGCACGACCGGATGGATCTCGTGGTTCAAGAGCTCGATGAGACGCCGGGCGATGTCGACGCGCACGCCCGACGCGCCGGCGGCCATCGTGCGCGCCTTGAGCAAGAGCATCGCGCGCACCACTGCGCGCGGGAGTCGCGGCCCCACCGCGGTCGCGTGGGATCGCACGATGTCGCGTTGCAGCTGCTCGGCTTCTTCGAGAGGGATACGAACGTTGGCGAGATCACCGATGCCGGTGGTTATCCCGTAGACCGCATGTCCGGAGGCGGCGGCCTCCTCGACGAGAGCGCGGGAACGCTCCATCCGGCCGATCGCGTCCGATGCGAACTCGACCTTCGCGCCATCGACCGCCACCGCAACGACATCCTCGAAGCGCAGCGGGTTGCCGAGGATGATGCTCACGACGGTCACTCTAAGCTGGCACGTGATGACTCAGCTCTGGCATGCAGAACACGCCTGGACTTCAACGCTCGAGCGTGACGTACTGATCGAGGTTGTCGACGGATCGATCGCGACCGTGCGACCGGACCAGGCCGCGCCTCCCGATGCCATCGTGCTCAAGGGACTCGTGTTGCCCGGGCTCGTCAACGCCCACTCGCACGCGTTCCACCGGGCGTTGAGGGGCCGTACGCATCGCAACGGGGGCGACTTCTGGCATTGGCGCGACGTGATGTACTCCGTCGCGGCCAAGCTCGACCCCGATACTTACTTCGAGCTCGCGCGTGCGACGTACGCGGAGATGGTGCTCGCGGGGATAACGAGTGTCGGCGAGTTCCATTACCTACACCACGATGCCGGTGGAGCGCGTTACGCGGACCCCAACGAGATGTCGCAGGCGTTGCTGCGCGCGGCGACGGAGGCCGGGATCCGGATCACGCTGATCGACGCCTGCTATCTGCGCGGCGGGATGCGGGGCGAGGCTCTCGACGACGTGCAACGTCGCTTCTCCGACGGCGACGTCGGCGCGTGGGCCGACCGCGTCGCCGCACTCGCGGTCTCCGAAGGCGCACGCATAGCCGGCGCTATCCACAGCGTGCGCGCCGTCGATCGCACTTCGATGAAGGTCGTCGTCGACTGGGCCGCAGATAAGGGTGCACCGCTCCACATGCACGTCTCCGAGCAGCGTGGCGAAGTCGAGGCGTGCATGCAGACGGCCGGGATGACGCCGGTCGAGTTGATCGGGGAGGTCGGCGCCCTGGGGTCCGGTACCACCGCGGTGCACGCGACGCATCTATCCGGTGTGGACGTCGAACTGCTCGGTCGCAGCCGGACCCGCGTCTGCATGTGTCCGACCACCGAACGCGATCTCGCCGACGGTGTAGGACCCGCATCCGTACTGATTGACACCGGGGCGCAGCTCTGCCTGGGCTCCGATAGCCATGCCGTGATCGACCTCTTCGAAGAGGCGCGCGCGGTCGAACTGGACCAACGCCTCGCCACGGAGCGCAGAGGTCTGCACGCTCCGGAGGCGTTGCTCGACGCGGCGACGCGCGGGGGCGCCGAAAGCATCGGCTGGGACGCCGGACGCCTGCAGGTAGGCGCTCTCGCCGACTTCATCGCGGTCGACGTCGCCGGCCCGAGGCTCGCGGGAGCGGGCGACGATCTGGTTGCCGCGGTCGTCTTCGCCGCGACCGCCTCGGATGTGACCGACGTCGTCATCGGAGGGAGACGCGTCGTTGAGGACCGCAAGCACGTAGCGGTCGGCGACGTGGGGGCCGCGCTCGGCGACGCGATCGGGAAACTCGCCACGTGAAGCTGATCCGCGATATCGGCAGACTCTTCACAGCCACCGAGCGAGGCGTGATCGAGAACGCTGCCGTGGTCGTGCGCGACGCGCATATCGACTGGGTCGGTCCGGAAGGAGATCTACCGGCGAGACTCGGCGACGCAGAGGAGATCGACGCCTCCGGCGCCCTCGTGACTCCCGGTCTGATCGACGCCCATACCCATCCGGTGTACGCGGGCAACCGGCTCCACGAGCTGAGCCTTCGGAGCGCGGGGGCTTCGTACGCCGAACTGGGAGCCGCGGGTGGGGGGATCGGGTCGACCGTCGCAGCTACGCGCGCGGCGACACGACAAGAGCTGACCGATGCCGTTCACGCGCGCATGCGCTCGTGGTTGCAGAGCGGTACGACGACGGTCGAAGCCAAGACCGGCTACCACCTCGATCGTGACGGCGAGATCGAGGCGGTCGAGATACTCGACGAGGTCGGACGCCGGGACGACACCCCGCGCGTGATGATCACGTTCCTCCCGGTGCACGCCATGCCGCCGGGACTCGAGGTCCGACCCGACGATCACGTCGACGCGTCGGCGTCGTGGTGTGTGGCGGCGGCCGAAGAAGGAGCGCGCTTCTGCGACGTGTTCTGCGACGAGGGTTACTTCACCGTGGAACAGTCGCGGCGCTTCCTGGAGGCTGGGCGAACAGCAGGATTGATCCCGCGCATCCATGCCGACGAGCTCGCGCGGACGGGAGGGTCTCTGCTCGCAGCCGAGCTGGGGGCCGCGTCGGCCGATCACTTGCTCGAAGCCGACGAGTCCGACGCCCACGCTCTCGCTGCCGCCGGAGTGGTGGCGACGCTTGCACCGACGACCGCGTTGTCGATGAAGAAGCTGCCGCCCGTACAAGCCCTGATCGATGCGGGGGCGACGATCGCGCTGGGCACCGACCACAACCCGGGCACGTCGGGACTCACCGATATGACCGTCGCGATCGCGCTGGCCGTCAACGCCCTGCAGCTCTCGGTGGAGCGCGCTCTGACGGCGGCGACGCGTGGGGGAGCGCAGTCGTTGCGGATGCCGGATGCGGGGCGCGTGCAGGAGGGCGCGCGAGCCGATCTCGTGCAGTGGGACGCCGAGCACGAAGGCGTCTTCGCCTGGACCTACGGCGTCTCGCCGCTCCAGGTGTGGCTCTCCGGCGCCGAGGCGCTCTAGTCGACCTCGTTCATCGGGATGCGGAGGCCGCGTTCCTGCGCGACCTCGCGGGCACGGTCGTAGCCGGCGTCGACGTGGCGCATCACTCCGGTGCCGGGATCGTTGGTCAGCACACGTTCGAGTCGTTCGGCCCCCTCGACGGTGCCGTCGGCTACCACCTGCGCACCGGCATGGATCGACTTCCCCATCCCCACGCCACCGCCGTGATGCACCGCTACCCACGCGGCCCCCGAAGCCGTGTTCAACAGCGCGTTGAGGATCGGCCAGTCTGCGATCGCATCCGAGCCGTCGAGCATGTCCTCGGTCTCGCGGTACGGCGACGCGACGGAACCGGAATCGAGATGGTCGCGGCCGATCACGATCGGCGCGGTCACCTTCCCCGACGCGACGAGGTCGTTGAACACGAGTCCGGCGCGGTGGCGTTCGCCGTAGCCGAGCCAGCAGATCCGCGCCGGAAGACCCTGGAACTGCACCCTCTCGCGCGCTAGTCGCAACCACTTCTGCAGAGGAGCGTTATCGGGAAACAGCTCGCCCACCGCGGCGTCGGTGGCCGCGATGTCGGCCGGATCGCCGCTCAGCGCGACCCACCGGAACGGTCCGGTGCCCTCGCAGAACAGCGGCCTGATGTAGGCGGGGACGAAGCCGGGATACGAGAACGCGTCCTCGTAGCCTCCGGCGCGCGCCTCTCCGCGCAGGTTGTTGCCGTAATCGAAGACCTCGGCCCCCGCTTTCTGGAAACCGACCATCGCGGCGCACTGAGTAGCCATCGACGCGCGGCTCTCCTCGATGTACGCGCCGGCGTCCTTGCGGCGCAGCGCGTCGGCGTCGTCGAGCGAGCGTCCCTTCGGGATGTAGCCGTTGAGAGGATCGTGCGCCGAGGTCTGATCGGTGACGATGTCGGCTTCGAAACCGCGGTCGAGCAGGGCGGGAAAGACGTCGGCCGCGTTACCGACCACGCCGACGGAGAGGGCGCGCCGCTCCCGTTTCGCCGCACTGCAGCGTTCGATCGCGTCGTCGAGCGACTCGGCCGCCTCATCGAGGTAGCGCGTCTCGATCCGTCGCCGGATACGTTCCGGGTCTACCTCGACGACGAGGGCGACCCCGTCGTTCATCGTGACGGCGAGCGGTTGCGCGCCACCCATGCCCCCCAGCCCCGCGGTGACCGTGATCGTTCCCGCGAGGCTCCCCCCGAAGCGCTGCTCGGCGATCGCGGCGAACGTCTGGAACGTGCCCTGCAGGATCCCCTGCGTTCCTATGTAGATCCACGAGCCGGCCGTCATCTGTCCGTACATCGTCAGACCGGCCGCCTCGAGATCCCAGAAGCTCTGCCAGTCCGCCCAGTCGGGCACGAGCAAGCTGTTCGCGATCAAGACCCGCGGCGCGAACGGATGCGTCCGGAACACTCCGACCGGCTTCCCCGATTGCACGAGGAGGGTCTCGTCGGCGGCGAGGCGTTGCAACGACGACACGATCGCATCGAAGGAGGCCCAGTCGCGTGCCGCCTTCCCACGGCCCCCGTACACCACCAGCTCGTCCGGGTTCTCGGCGACCTCGGGATCGAGGTTGTTCATCAGGCAGCGCAACGCCGCTTCCTGGAGCCACCCGTGGGTCTGGAGTTCGGTTCCGCGCGGCGCGCGGACGAGCCTGGATGCCATGACCGAAGCCTGCCACCGATGCCCGGCGGTCGCTAGCCCGTCACCAACCGCCCGCAGTCCCTAATGTTGGACCTCTCGAAGTCGCGTGCGGAGATCGACGGAGGGTTCCACGCCGAGCTCGCGACGGAGGAGCGCGCGGAAGCTCTGGTACTGGCGCACCGCTTCTACGACGTTGCCCTCGGCGATATGCGCTTCGATCAGGCACCGCTGGGCCGTCTCTCGTAACGGCTCCTCGCGCACCGCGGCGAAGGCGACCTCGATCGCTTCCCGCCACCTTCCTCGCTCGACGAGACGGGTCGCGATCGCCTCGAGCGTGTGGAGGCGCAATTGACGGACCCGCTCGCGTTCGACGACGACCCAATCTTCGTCCCAGCCCGGCAGCAGATCCTCGGATAACGAGTCGTCGAGACGGATGACGGCCCGTTCGACGTAGTCGTCCACCAACAGCGACTCTTGGTTGACGATGTCGTGAAGGTCCACCTGCACGGTCGGCATGAGTCCGATGTTGTGTTGGTCGACGCTGGCGATCAGGGCAACGCCGGTGTGCCTCACGCGCCACAGGGTCGATCGTAGGTTCGCACTCGCCCGGTCATCCGTTACATCGGGCCATAAGCGCCCGACGGCGTGGGCACGCGATACCGGGTGCCGCTCGATCGCGAGTAGGGCTACGAGTCGTTGCGCGCCCAGCTGGAGGTCGATCGGCCGTCCCCGGTGACGTAGTACGAAGCCGCCGAGCAACCGCAGAGTGATGTCGGGTTCCATCGTTCCCCTAGAGCGTGAGATCTACGCGCTTATACCGCGGTGATCGCGACCTAACGGTGATTCGGCTCGATAACCGCGGCAGTGTGTACGCGCTCCGCGTTCTTCACGCCTGCAGTTCGTGACGCGGTGGTGACGCGGGTTGCACAGCATCGGACGCGCAGGAGTTCGCCGACACGGGAGGCACGTATGGGAACGACGTCGATGACCACCGCAGCTCCGGAGACGATCCGGCTGCCGGAGCCGGGAAGCGGGATGGTGGTCGGCCTTCAACCGGACGAGTTCCTGTTTGCCGGCGCGAAAGTGACCGTTGAGGTGCGCGAGCAGGTCGATCGGGAGCAGGCGGCGCGCGCCATCGGGATCGCGCGCGCGAACGGGACGGTCCGATTCGGCAAGGAGGACAAGCAAGTGTCCTGGACGCCGGCAGCAGATCTCGCTCCCGGACGTCACCTCCTCGAGATCGGCCCTCTCATCTCTGCCACAGGGAAAGAGATATCGACTCCGGTCGCGATCCCGTTCCAATTCGTTGCATCGAACGCGAAGATCCCGTCGACGGTCGCCGTCGAGAGCATGGTGCGCATCAGGATCACGGCGCGAGGGATCGAGCGCCTACCGCTCTACGAGCCGGTGCGTGGCAAGTACGTCGAGATCATGAAGGCAACGGATCGTCGCACCGGTCGCCCTGTGACGCTCGCGTTCGACGAAAAGGGTGGGCGCGTCGATGCGACCCGCATGCTTCAGGAACACGAGGCAGGCATCGCGAAGCGCCTCGGCAAGCTGCACGAGCACCT
>JBOGWY010000139.1:0-7228 GCA_050694015.1 Actinomycetota bacterium
GTTCGCTCGTCCGCATCTTCACCTCGTACGCCACGTCGGCGGCGCCGCCGCTCGAACGATTCATCAGGTTGCCGAACTCGCTCGCATCGAGCGCCATGAGGTGCGTCTCCTTCGTCGCGCGAACGGTCGCCATGCGCGGACGTCCCGTGAGGAGACCCATCTCGCCGAAGAACTGACCGGGTCCCAGCGTCGCGATCTTCTGTTCGCTGCCGTCGCCGCCGCGAACGACTTCGACCTCACCTTCGGTGACGATGTAGAAGTTGTCGGCCTTGTCGCCCTCCTTGAAGATCGTCTGCCCGGCGTCCACGCGCACCGGATCGAGCTGCGTCGAGGTCGAGATCTTCTCTTGCTCGCTGAGATCCGGGAGCGCTTTCGCGAGCCACTTGTTGTACGCGTACTTCGTCTCGTCCCAGAACGCGATCAGGAGGGGAACGACGACCACGAAGTTGTAGATGTAGTGCAGGTAGACACGTGCGAACGGCGAACCGATCATGCCTCCCTGCGCAAGCAGACCGGTGGTGCCGCCCGCCTCATAAAACGGCGTATGGAAGCGCTCGAGATAGAACAGGAAGATGTGCTCGACCTCGTGGAAGCTCGCCGCTACCAGCGAGATCCACAGCCATTTGTTCCTCACGCCGAACTGATACACGGCCCACAACAGACCGACCCACACGAACGAGTCCCACGCGAAGTGGACCAGTTCTCGGTCGAGGGCGCCGAACACCCCGTGGGCGGCACTCAGATCGCCGTTCGCGACCCAGACCTGGAGCACCTGCACGGTGTGCTCGGCGAGGTGACCGATCTGAAGGATCACGAAGACGCCGAGCAGCATGTAGGTGCCGTAGTTCTCGTACTTCCACGCCGCTTCGAGGAAGAACAGCGGCGCCCACGGGATGATCGCGGCGAGCACCTTTCCCCACAACGGGAACCCGTAGTACTCGCCACCGATGTACAGAACCGCCGACGCGAGGGCCGTGATCGCCACCGCTTTGAGCGAGACGTTCTGCAGGCCGGCCGGCTGCACGCCCATCTCCGTGACGGTGTCGTCGAGTTTCCGGTCGAGCATGCTCATCGGGTCCCTCCCTTGGCCGCGCTACCCGCGACGAATCGATCTACGGGGTTCGTGGAGAGCGCCTTGGGATCGATCCCCGCTTCCTTCAGTCGAGCCGCGCGGGCTACGTCCTCCGCCGCGTCTTCTTCCTTAGTCATGCGGGCGTGCCGGAACGCCAACCATGTGGCGATGACGTCGGCCACGATCACGAACACCACCGTGATGACCGCCGCCGTCCGGTGCTGGTCCCACACGCTCGGGTCTTCGAAACCGGTGTCACCGCCCTGGACGCCCACCGTGTTGATCAACCAGACGATCCAGGCGAACATCAAGGCGAACGCGAGCAGGAAACCGAACACCCGCGCGGGCCTGAATTGATTAGGCACTGCTCCCCCTTCGTATATGGCTGGCCGCGAGCTTTCAGACTCGTACTTACTGCGCGCGGCGGGGCATTAGCAAGGCCCTTGGGCCGAAAAGGGTGGTTTGCGTAGCGGGGAAATGACCTAGGCGGTGCCTAGCCGCCGACCTCGTAGAAGTTCAGGTCGAGTCCCGAGATGCTGACGCTGCGCTGCACGAACTGGATGTCGGCCCCCTCGATCTGTGCGCGAGCTTCCTCGGTGAGGAGTATCTCCCCCAACTCGGCGATGTCCTCCCCAAGTTTGGACGCGAGGTTCACCTCGCTACCCCAGATGTCTTCGTTCTCGATGTTGAGGATGGGCCCGTAGCCGATCCCGATCGAGACGTAGAGCTCCATGTCCTTGGGCAGCACGACGTTCGCGGTCTTCAGGCGGCTGGTTATCTCCCGGCTCGCGGTGACCGCGTCGGACACCTTGTCGAAGAGGCAGAACAGGTTGTCAGCCTCTTTCTTGATGACGACGCCGTCGTTCTCCTCGATGGAAGGGACGGAGACCAACTGCATCTGATGGATCATCAGCAGGAACGCGACGATCCCACGGTCCTTGGTGGTACGCGAGAACCCACTCATGTCGAGGATCATCACGGCGCGTTGCTGGGTGAAGACCCCCTCGATCTCTTCCTCGATCTCGTCCCTGTGCTCGGGGCGGTCGAGCATGTCCTCGAGCATCGCGTCGAGGCGAGCGCGGGTGTTCGGCGCAGAGGTCTCCTCCGCCCCGGTCTTGGCTACCTCCGCTTCTGCCACCGTTATCCCTCCATCGGCCACGTGTTGCTCGGCTCAGGGTAACGCGACGCCGGACTTGCACCCTCCTTCCTTGACAGCTACCCGAGAGGCATTTTGGATGGGCAACGCCGCGGCGCATGGCCGCCGCGCTCCATCAAGCACCGGAGGAGACCTGATGAGCGAAGTAGCTCCTGGAACCGGCGCGGACGCCGTCCACGACACCGCCTTGGGCCTGGCGAGCACCTACGTCGGCCCGCCCTTCCCGCCGATCGCCGACTACGGGTTGCTCTCGGATTGTGAGTCGACGTGCCTGGTGGCGTCGAGCGGCAACGTCGAATGGATGTGCCTGCCGCGTCCGGATTCGCCGAGCGTCTTCGGCTCGATCCTCGACCGGGCCGCCGGCGGCTTCCGGCTCGGCCCGTCGGACACGTACGTTCCCGCCGGCCGCCGCTATCTGCCGGGGACCAACGTCCTCGAGACGACGTGGCAGACGCCGCGCGGGTGGTGCATCGTGCGCGATGCGCTGTTGATCGGGCCCTGGTACCACAACCGCGTACGTTCGGCCGATCAGAGACGACCTCCTCAGGATTACGAAGCGCAAGGAACGTTGCTTCGCACGGTGGAGTGCATCACGGGCTCGGTCGACCTCTTCCTCGACATCGATCCGGTGTTCGACTACGGGCGCAAGGACGCCGTCTGGGAGTACAGCAGCGACGCGTACGACACCGCGGTCGCGACCGCCGAGGGCGCCGAGCTGAAGATCACCGTCACGTCCGATTTCCGTCTCGGCTTCGAGGGACGTCGCGCTCGCGCGCGCCGGACGATCAAGGAAGGCGAGAGAGCATACGTCTCCATGTCGTGGGCCGACCACGCTCCTCCGCCGACGAGCTACGAAGAGGCGGAAACGCAGATGGAGCGCACCGCCGACTACTGGCGCCAGTGGCTCAACCGCGGCAACTTCCCCGACCACGTATGGAAGAGTTATCTCCAACGCAGCGCGCTCGTGCTCAAGGGCCTCATCTACCAACCGACCGGCGCGATGTGTGCGGCCGGGACGACGTCGCTTCCCGAAACGCCTCAGGGTGAGAGGAACTGGGACTACCGGTTCACGTGGATCCGCGACTCAACGTTCATGCTGTGGGCGCTCTACACGCTCGGCTACGACTGGGAGGCGAACGACTTCTTCAACTTCGTCGCCGATTGCTGCGAGGACGGCGATCTTCAGATCATGTACGGGATCGGGGGCGAGAAGAAGCTCGAGGAATACACGCTCGATCACCTCGACGGCTACGAGAACGCCAAGCCGGTGCGTGTCGGCAACGGCGCGTACAACCAGAAGCAGCACGACGTGTGGGGGGCCGTGCTCGACTCCGTGTATCTGCACGTGACCTCGCGCGACGAGCTGCCCGAACGAATCTGGAACATCTGCATGACGCAGGTCGAGAAGGCGCTCGAGAACTGGAAGCACCCCGACCGCGGGATCTGGGAGGTGCGCGGGGAGCCGAAGCACTTCACCTCGTCGAAGGTGATGTGCTGGGTCGCGGCCGACCGGGGCGCGAGGCTCGCGGCGATGCACGGAGAACAGGACCTCGCGCAGAAATGGCAAGCCGCCGCGGACGAGATCAAGGACGACGTCCAGCAGCACGCGGTTGACGAACGCGGTGTGTTGACGCAGCACTACGACACGAAGGCGCTCGACGCGTCGAACCTGTTGATCCCACTCATGGGCTTCCTTCCCTGGGACGACAAGCGGGTGATCTCGACGGTCGAGGCGATCGCGTCGGAACTCACGGTCGACGGACTGGTGCTTCGCTACAAGGTCGAGGAGACCGACGATGGACTCTCGGGCGAAGAGGGCACGTTCGCGATCTGCACGTTCTGGCTCGTGTCGTGCCTCGTCGAGATCGGTCAGGTCCACCGCGCGAAGCAGCTGATGGAGAAGATGCTCGTCTTCGCGTCGCCGCTAAGTCTGTTCGCGGAGGAGATCGACGTGCACGGCGCGCGCCACCTCGGCAACACACCCCAAGCGTTCACGCACCTGTCCGAGATCAACGCGATCATGCACATCATCGACGCCGAAGAGAAGGCCAAGAAGCAGAAGACAGGCCTAGCCCGCTAACCGTTCTGTGAGCACATAGCCGCGTTTTCAGGCGTGCACCTGCAGAAGAAATGACCATGAGGGCGACGGAGCTACTTCTCGCGTTCTTCGGCGTTGCGATGAGCGGAGCGGGCGGGGTCGTCGCCGCCGCGTCTCTCGGCCTCGGGTTCTACAGAGCCCCTCGGTTTGGTTCGGGATCGCCGGCGCGCTTCTTCTCGTAATCGCGATCGCGGGTCTATGGCGACTTGTTGCCCGTCCAGAACTGAGGCCGCTGCAGAGAGTCGCCCCTATCTGGTTGATCGGCGGTTTAGGTCACTGATGGACGTCAAGGCGACGACTAGCCGGCCCCCGCCCCGCTTTTCTTCTGCAAACACAGGCGTGAAAACGCGCTTCACGCGTACTAACGCAACAATGCCGGCCCGCCCGCCCAAAACCGTCCGACGGGCGTGCTCGTCACAGGGTTTGCCAGGTCCAGGTTGTGGTCAGGCTCCACGTCGCGCCGGGGCCGAGGTGGGCCAGGCCCGTCGTCTCGATGCCGTTGGCATCCAGCTCGGGGGCGTTCGGCCACGCCGATTGTGGCTCGCAGCACGCCTTGCCCTCGGGCGTGTAAACGACAACGGTCGCGATATCGCGGGCGAAGTTCTGTGTGAGCTCGAGATCGGGCCACGAGACGACCGCCGGGCTGCGCACGTTCGCGAACACGTGATCCAAGCGCCGATCGCCGAGCACAGGGCCCTCACGAAGGTCGGTGTCGCCCGCTACGGGGACGAGGTCCCCGGTTGGGATCAGGTCGTCCCGCACCGCGAGCACGTAGTCGGCGTCGACCCGGATCTTCAAATCGCCCTCGTCGGGCCGGTCGAAGTATGGGTGCCATCCCGCCGCGACCGGCATCGAGCGGTCGGCCGCGGTG
Organism: Actinomycetota bacterium; assembly: GCA_050694015.1. Classification (GTDB taxonomy): domain Bacteria; phylum Actinomycetota; class CADDZG01; order CADDZG01; family WHSQ01; genus JBOGWY01. The sequence goes on from JBOGWY010000139.1 coordinate 5,198, forward strand.
ACCTCCGCCGTCAGCTCGAGGCGACCGGCATCGAGCGTCAGTCGGTGGCGACCGGTCCCGCCGAACGGCCATCCCGCCGCGCCGAGATCGAGCGACAGCACCGCGCTCACCTCGGTCGTTTCGTCGACGGTCCACGGCTTGTCGAAGCCGACGCCGTGGATCGCGTGGCCGAAGAAGTTCTTAGGCAACTCGTACAGCTCGCCCTCCCACGGCAGCCGCCCCGCATCCAGCCGCCCGGCCCACGGGATCATCAGGAACGAACCGAACTGGAGCACGTCCCTGATGGGATCCATGCCGGCGTCGGCTTGCGCGATCCGTTCGACACCCCCGGCTACCAGCGAGACGAGCTTGCCGCCGACGTTCTCATCGATGGTGGCGCGGTCGTCGCCCGCGCTCAGCACAACGGTCATCGCGACTCCTCCAGCTCTCGCAGTGGATCTTCGAGCCCGCGCACGAAGGTCGGGTACGGATAGATCAGGTCGCGCAGCGACGGGATCGGGATCTCCTCTTTCACCGCCAGCACGAGGATGCCGAGGATCTCACCGGCCGACGGCGACATGACCGAGCCGCCCACGAGCACGTTGCGCTGCGCGTCGGCCACGAGCTTGATCACACCCTCCTCGGCCCCCGGACCGTGTATCCACCCGCGCGACGAGTTCTTCACCGGCGATGCCGCCGCCCGTACTTCGATGCCCTTGTCCTGTGCGGCCTTCTCGCTGAGTCCGACGCTCGCGACCTCCGGGTCGGTGAACGTCACGTGCGGGATCGCGTCGAGGTTCGCCGGCGGGTGCGGACGACCCAGGATGTCGGCGGCCGCGACACGCCCCTCGTACACCGCGACGTGCGTGAACCCACCGCCGGTCACATCGCCGATCGCCCATAGGCCGTCGCTCGCGCGCATGTTCTCATCGACCGAGATGTTGCGCGCGCTCTCGTCCAAGCCGGCCGCGCCCACGTCGAGATCGTCGAGGCCCGCCCGCCTGCCGGTCGCGACGAGCAGTCGCTCGGCATCGATGTGCGACCCGTCGTCGAGCTCGACGCGCACTCCCCCGTCGTGGCTCGCGACCGATCGCGCCGACCGCTGCGTCAGGACCGTTATCCCCTCCGACGCGAGCACCCGGCCGAGCGCCTCGCCGTTCTCGGGCTCCTCCGGGGGAAGGACGTGGTCGGCACGCTCGATGATCGTGACCGTCGAGCCGAAGCGCGCGAACACCTGGGCGAACTCGAGGCCGATCGCGCCGCCGCCCAGCACCACCAGCGACGACGGAGGTTCCTCGGCCGCCACCGCCTCCTGGTTGGTCCAGTAATCGATCGTGTCGAGTCCGTCTATCGGCGGTATCGCGGGCGTGCTACCCGTCGCGATCACGATGCCCTTCCGGGACGAATAGCGCGTGCCGTCGATCTCCACGTCGCGTGGCCCGACGAAGCGCGCGGGTGCCTTCAGAACCGTGGCGCCCTTCTTCTCGTAGCGCTCGATCGCGACGTCGTCGTCCCAGTTACCGGTTACCTCGCGCACCCGGATCGCCACGGGTTTCCAGTCGGTCTGCACCGAGAAGTCCCCCGCGAGCTGATTCCCACGCTTCGCTTCGCCGATCGCGTTCGCGGCACGGACCATCGTCTTGGTCGGGATGCACCCCCAGTAGGCGCACTCGCCACCGATCAGGTAGCGCTCGACGGCTAGAACGTCGAGTCCGGCGTCGGCAGCGCGGCCGGTGACCTCCTCACCGCCGACCCCCATCCCGATGACGATCAGGTCGTGGGTCGAGGTCAGGACGCGGCCTTTCGGTAGATAGCGGCGAGATGTGCAAAGACCCTAGCGCGACGGCTCGAGCTCGCGCTAGCGTGTGCGGGCCGCGAGCGTACGCTCGTCAAGTAAAGAAACCGACGCGGGGGTCACGTTGCTCACCGAGGTTGCGCAGGGCGTCTTCAGGATCGAGTCGATCTTCGGAGGGCGCTTGCTCTACTTGTACGCGTTCGTGGGCGACGACGCGACCATCCTGATCGATTCCGGCGCGGCCGTGACCCCAGATG
>JBOGWY010000140.1:0-8672 GCA_050694015.1 Actinomycetota bacterium
GTCGCCGACGCGGTGATCTTCACGAAGAGCGCGCTCGACAAGTTCGCCGCCCGCGCAGCCAAGAACGGGGGTGAGTCGTGAGCACCAAATCCGGCCCCCGCGACGTGATCCTGGCGCCGGTCGTCAGCGAGAAGTCGTATTCGCTGATCGACAACAACGCCTACACGTTCCAGGTTCACCCCGACGCCAACAAGACGGAGATCCGTCAGGCGGTCGAGGCGATCTGGGGCGTGAAGGTCCTCGGCGTGAACACGATCAACCGTAAGGGCAAGACCAAGCGTTTTCGTTTCACGACCGGTCGCCGGGCCGATTCCAAGCGCGCCATCGTCAAGCTCGCGCCGGGCGACAAGATCGAGATCTTCGAGCAGCAAGGTCCATAAGGGGTAGCCATGCCGATCCGTAAATCGAAGCCGACATCACCGGGACGAAGGTTCCAGTCGCACTCGGATTTCTCCGAGGTGACCAGGACCGACCCCGAGAAGGGGCTCGTTCAGCCGAAGCCGAAGTCGGCCGGGCGTAACAACCACGGCCGTATCACGTCGCGGCGTCAGGGCGGGGGTAACAAGAACCGCTACCGCGTGATCGACTTCCGCCGGAACAAGGACGGCGTCCCTGCGAAGGTCGCGCACATCGAGTACGACCCGAACCGCAACGCGCGTATCGCTCTGCTGCACTACAAGGACGGCGAGAAGCGATACATCCTGCTGCCGAATCGGGTGAAGGTCGGCGACGTCCTCCAGTCCGGTCCCGGTGCGGACATCCGTCCCGGCAACGCTCTGCCGCTGCGGAACATCCCCGTCGGTACCGTGGTGCACAACATCGAGCTGAAGCCCGGTGCCGGCGGCAAGATGGCTCGCTCCGCCGGTTCGTCGGTGCAGCTGATCGCGAAGGAAGGCGCCAAGGCGACGCTTCGTCTGCCGTCCGGCGAGATGCGCATGGTCCAGGCCGACTGCCGAGCGACCGTAGGCGAGGTCGGCAACGCCGAGGCCGAGCTCATATCGCTCGGTAAGGCCGGTCGCAACCGCTGGAAGAACAAGCGTCCCAAGGTCCGTGGTGTCGCGATGAACCCGATCGACCACCCCCTCGGCGGTGGAGAGGGCAAGTCGTCCGGGGGGCGTCACCCCGTATCGCCGTGGGGTAAGCCCGAGGGCCGCACACGCAAGAAGAAGCCGTCGGACCAGCTGATCGTCCGGCGTCGCAGGAAGAAGAGAGGCAGATAACCGTGCCGAGATCGCTGAAGAAGGGTCCGTTCGTCGACGACCACCTGCTCGTGAAGGTGGTGGAGATGAACAAGCGCAAGGAGAAGCGCGTGATCAAGACGTGGTCGCGCCGTTCGACGGTGATCCCCGACATGGTCGGGCACACGATCGCGGTCCACGACGGACGCAAGCACGTCCCGGTCTACGTGACGGAGTCGATGGTTGGGCACAAGCTCGGCGAGTTCGCTCCGACGCGCGCGTTCCGGACCCACGGCAGTGGTGCAGAACGAGCAACGAGGGCTAAGTGATGGCAACGAACATCGCACCAGACGTGCCAGAAGCCAGAGCGACGGCGAGGTTCATCCGCATGTCGCCTACCAAGGCGCGCCAGGTGGTGGACCTGATCCGCGGTCGTCACGTCGACGACGCGCGACGCGTGCTCCAGTTCACGCCTCGCGCCGCGTCCACCACCGTCGCGAAGGTCCTCGAGTCGGCGATCGCGAACGCCGAGCACAACCGCGGTCTCCCGGCGGACGAGCTCGTGGTGGCTCGTACCTGGGTCGACGAGGGACCGACGCTCAGGCGCTTCCGTCCCCGCGCTCTGGGTCGCGCCACGCGCGTGCGCAAGCGGACCTGTCACATCTCGGTGGTCGTGGGTCGTCCCGACGAGTTCGGCCCGGCCCCCGGCGAGACCGAGACCGCAGCGCGGCAAACTCGCCGCCGCGTCCGCAAGGACACCACGGGCGGCGAGGACACGTCGGCGGCGGCCTCCGAGGCGAGCGAGGCCACCGAGGCCGCGCCCAAAAAGACGAGCCGCAAGAAAACGACCGCCAAGAAGACCACCGAGAAGAAGAAGACGACGGCTAAGAAGACGACGGCTAAGAAGACGACCGCCAAGAAGACGACCGCCAAGAAGAAGACGACCCGTAAGAAGAAAGAGGGGGATGCCTGATGGGTCAGAAAGTCCACCCGTATGGCTTCCGCCTCGGGATCCACACCGACTGGAAGTCGCGCTGGTTCACCGAGAAGCAGTACCGCGATTATCTGGAGGCCGACCTCCGCATCCGTGAGTACCTGCTGGGGCAGCTCCCGCACGCCGGGATCAGCCGGATCGATATCGAACGCACGCGCGAACGCGTCCGTATCGACGCGCACACCGCCCGTCCCGGCATCGTGATCGGGCGTCGGGGCTCCGAGGCCGAGCGTCTCCGGAGCCAGCTCGAGCACATGGAATCCAAGATCTACGGCAAGCCGACCGACGTGCGCCTCAACATCATCGAGGTCAAGCAGCCGGAGCTCGACGCGCAGCTGATCGCGCAGGGCGTCGCCGAGCAACTCGCCAGTCGTGTGTCGTTCCGCCGCGCCATGAAGAAGGCCGTCAGTACCGCGATGCGTAACGGCGCCAAGGGCGTCCGGGTGCAGTGCTCGGGTCGTCTGGGTGGCGCCGAGATGAGTCGGACCGAGTGGTACATCGAAGGTCAGATGCCACTGCACACCCTGCGCGCGGACATCGACTATGGATTCTCCGAGGCCAAGACGACGTTCGGCCGCATCGGCGTGAAGGTGTGGATCTACCGCGGCCCGTTCCAGGACATCTACGCATCGGCGCGCGACTCGGCTCGTCTCCGTCGGGAGGCTGCGCTGGCCGCGGGTGAGACCGTCGGTCGCGGCGCGGAGGAACGCGCTGCCCGCCGTTCGACCAAGGCGGGCGCAACCGCAACCGGCGGTAAGGCCGCATCGCCGTCGCCGCGTCAGGGTAAGGCCGCGTCGCTTCCCAAGGACGCGACCGCCGACACCGGTACCGGTGAGACCAAGGAGAAGGGCACGGCCGCCTCCGAGGCGGAGATCGACGCACCCACCGCCACCGACGAGAACCGCAGCGAGGGCCCCGAGGCGGGCGGCCCCGCCGGCCAGGGAGGCGCGAGCTAGATGCTGCAGCCGAAGAAGGTCAAACATCGCAAGCAGCACCGCGGCCGCATGCGCGGCAAGGCGAAGGGCGGCACGACCGTCAACTTCGGCGACTTCGGCCTCATGGCCGTCGAGCCCGGCTGGATCACCAACCGTCAGATCGAGGCGGCACGTATCGCGATGACGCGACACATCCGTCGTGGCGGGAAGGTCTGGATCAACATCTTCCCGGACAAGCCGTACACGAAGAAGCCCGCCGAGACGCGCCAGGGTTCGGGTAAGGGGAACCCCGAGGGCTGGGTGGCCGTCGTGAAGCCGGGCCGCGTGATGTTCGAGATCGCCGGTATCCCCGAGCCGCTCGCCCGTGAGGCGATCCGCCTCGCGGCGCACAAGCTGCCTATCAAGTGCCGCTTCGTGGCGCGCGAGCAGCCGCTGGAGGTGCAGTGATGGCGAAGATCAACATCGGGGAGCTGCGTGAATTGCCGGTCGACGAGATCCAGCGCAAGTTGGACGAGACGAAGGAAGAGCTCTTCAATCTGCGATTCCAGAACGCGACCGGACAGCTAGACAACTACAAGCGCATCGGCGAAGTGCGCAGGGACGTCGCTCGGATCAAGACGATCCTGCGGCAGCACGAGCTCGAGGCGACCGAAGCGGGTGAGGCATAAACGTGAGCACGACCGAAGAGACCCTCGAGAGAGGTAAGCGGAAGTCCGAGATCGGGCTTGTGGTGTCGGACGTCATGGACAAGACCGTCGTGGTCGAGGTCCGGGACGCCGCCGCGCACTCGACCTACGGAAAGATCGTTCGTCGCAACAAGCGCCTCAAGGCGCACGACGAGGCGAACGAGGCGAACGTCGGAGACCGCGTGCGCATCATGGAGACGCGTCCGCTGTCGAAGACAAAGCGGTGGAGAGTCGTCGAGATCCTGGAACGAGCGAAGTGATCCAGCAGGAGACGAGATGTCGCGTTGCGGACAACACCGGGGCTCGTGAGGTTCTGGTGATAAAGGTGCTGGGCGGCTCGCGCCGTCGCTACGCGGGCGTGGGCGACATCGTCGTGTGCACGGTGAAGGATGCGATCCCGGGCGGTGCGGTCAAGAAGTCCGATGTCGTCAAGGCCGTCGTAGTGCGCACCGCCAAGGAGCGTCGCCGCGTCGACGGTTCGTACATCAAGTTCGACGACAACGCGGTCGTCATCGTGGACGCGCAGATGCAGCCGCGAGGGACGCGCATCTTCGGCCCGGTCGCTCGCGAGCTTCGGGAGCGGCGCTTCATGAAGATCATCTCCCTCGCACCGGAGGTGCTGTAGATGGGTCTGAAGATAAAGAAGGGCGACACCGTGGCGGTCATCGCGGGCAAGGACCTCGGCTCACAAGGCCGTGTGCTCGACGTGATCCCGAAGAAGGGGCGCGTGATCATCGAGGGGGTCAACCGCGTCACACGGCACGAGAAGTTGAAGACCAACCAACGAGGTGCGCAGACCGGTGGCATCGAGCATAAGGAAGCCGCGGTCGCGATCTCGAACGTGGCCCTCCTCTGCCCGAACGACGGCCCCACGCGGGTCGGGTATCGGATCGAAGAAGGCGGAGTGAAGGTGCGCGTCTGTAAGAAGTGTGGGACGGAGCTATGAGTACACAGACATACACACCACGACTGAAGGAGCGGTACCGTGCGGAGCTGCTCGGGCAGCTCCAGAGCGAGCTCGGCCTCACCAACGTGATGCAGGTGCCGAAGCCCGACAAGGTCATCGTGAACATGGGCGTCGGCGAGGCGTCGAAGGACGCCAAGCTCCTCGAGGGCGCGATCAAGGACCTAACTACGATCACGGCGCAGAAGCCTGCGCTCCGCCGGGCCCGCAAGTCGATCGCTACCTTCAAGATCCGCGAGGGGATGCCTGTGGGGGCCGCCGTGACGATGCGCGGCGACCGCATGTGGGACTTCCTCGACCGGCTCCTGTCGGTCGTCCTGCCCCGCATCAGGGACTTCCGGGGACTGAATCCTTCGTCGTTCGACGGACGAGGCAACTACACGTTCGGGCTGACCGAGCAGCTGGTCTTCCCGGAGATCGACTACGACGACATCGACGCGACGCGGGGGATGGACATCACGATCGTCACGAACGCGAGGAACGACGACGAAGGACGGGCGCTGTTAAAGGCTCTCGGGTTCCCCTTCAGGGAACGCGGCGGGCAGGCGTAAGGAGCTGGAGTAGATGGCAAAGAAAGCATTGATCAACAAATCGAAGGCGAAGCCGAAGTACAAGGTCCGCCAGTACACGCGCTGCGCGCGGTGCGGGCGTCCTCGCGCGGTCTTCAAGCGCTTCGGCCTATGCCGCCTCTGCTTCCGTGAGATGGCGCACAACGGCGAGATCCCCGGCATCACGAAAGCGAGTTGGTAGAAGTGACGATGACCGACCCGATCGCAGACATGCTGGCCCGGATCCGGAACGCGTCGTCGGCGTACCACGACGACGTCGAGATCCCCGCGTCCAAGATCAAGGCGAACATCGCCAAGATCCTGGTCGATGAGGGTTACGTCGACGGCGTCGAGACGGTTACCGGCGAGGCGGGGCATCCGATGATCAAGATCAGTCTGCGTTACACGGAGGAACGCGAGCGAGTGATCGCCGGTATCCGGCGCATCTCGAAGCCCGGTCGCCGTGTCTATCGTGGTGCGTCGGATCTGCCTCGTGTCCTCGGGGGGCTCGGCGTCGCGATCATCTCGACGTCGCAAGGTTTGATGACGGACAAGCAAGCGCGTCAAGCGCGCGTGGGCGGGGAAGTCCTCGCCTACGTCTGGTAGCAGGAGAAGAAGATGTCACGAGTTGGGCAAACACCGATCGCTGTGCCTTCGGGTGTGGACGTGACGATCCGCGAGGGTCACGTCACGGTCAAGGGCCCGAAGGGACAGCTGGAGCGCGACATCCCCGAAGAGATCTCGCTGTCGCAGAAGGACGGCGAGATCCTGGTCGCGCGCGACGGCGAGAGCCGCGAGGTGCGTGCCTTGCACGGTTTGATCCGCAGCCTGGTGGCGAACATGGTCCTCGGTGTCACGACGGGGTTCGAGAAGAGGCTCGAGATCCACGGCGTCGGTTACCGCGCCGCCAAGCAGGGCAACGACCTCGAGGTGCAGGTCGGTTATTCGCACCCGGTGCGCAAGCCGGCTCCTCCCGGGATCGAGTACGAGGTGCCGACGCCGACGCGCATCACGGTGCGAGGCATCGACAAGGAACTCGTCGGTCAGATCGCGGCGGAGGTCCGTGGGATCCGAAAGCCCGAGCCCTACAAGGCGAAGGGCATCCGCTACGAGGGTGAACACATCAGACGCAAGGGCGGCAAGGCCGCCAAGGCGGGTGCCTAGTGGATAGGAAAGAGAAGAGGAACTCGCTCAATCGTCGCCATCGCCGCGTGCGTAAGAAAGTGGTCGGTACGGCCGACAGGCCGCGTCTCGCGGTGTACCGGTCGAACCGTCACATCTACGCGCAGGTCATCGACGATTTCGCCGGGCGGACGCTCGCGGCGTCATCGACCGTGACCCTCGACAACGGGAAGGGTGCACCGAAGGACCAGGCGAAGTCGGTCGGTCTCGAGGTCGCATCGAAGGCGAAGGCAGCAGGTATCACCCAGGTCACGTTCGACCGGGGTGGATTCCGTTACCACGGGCGCGTCCAGGCGGTCGCCGAAGGCGCGCGCGAGGGCGGGCTCGAGCTCTAGTTATGACGAGGAGAGGATGTAGCTGATGCGAGGACATGGAGGAGGGGGCCGCGGCCGCCGGGACGACGACGACAGGACCCAGTACGAAGAGAGGGTCGTGTCGATCAACCGCGTCGCCAAGGTGGTCAAGGGTGGTCGGCGCTTCTCTTTCACCGCGCTCGTCGTCGTAGGTGATGGTGCCGGCCAGGTCGGCGTCGGCTACGGCAAGGCGCGCGAGGTTCCGGCGGCGATCCAGAAGGGTGTCGAGGACGCGAAGCGGAACTTCTTCAAGGTCCCGCTCGTCGGCCAGACGATCCCACACGAGATCATCGGCGAGGACTCCGGCGGCGTCGTGCTGTTGAAGCCGGCATCTCCCGGTACCGGTGTGATCGCCGGGGGCCCGGTGCGAGCTGTGGTCGAGTGTTCGGGCATCCGGGACATCCTGTCCAAATCGCTCGGGTCGGATAACCCGATCAACATCGTCCACGCGACGATGAAGGCCCTCAAGGGTCTCAGCACGGCCGAATCGGTAGCGAGGAAGCGACGCAAGACGCCCGAGGAAGTGGCTCCGCCCTACCTCCTGCGCGGGTCGTCGCTCGAGGCCGCGAATAGATAGATCTAGCAAGGCGGGAAGATGGCAAAGCTGAAAGTGACCCAGGTTCGCTCGGCGACCTCTCGAGGCGCGAAGCAGCGCGGCACGGTGCGCGCGCTCGGCCTCAAGCGGCTCGGGCACACCGTGGAGCATGAGGACAAGCCCGAGATCAGAGGCATGATCCGTGCCGTCGAACACCTCGTGGAGGTGGAAGAAGTCAAATGAAGCCACATGAATTGAAGCCGGCCCCGGGGTCGAAGAAGAACCGCACCCGTGTCGGGCGCGGTGAAGGCTCGGGCAAGGGCAAGACGGCCGGACGCGGCACGAAGGGGACCAGGGCGCGCGGGGAGGTCCACCTCTTCTTCGAGGGCGGACAGATGCCTCTCATCCGTCGCATACCGAAGCTCAAGGGCTTCACCCCTCCGAACCGCAAGGAATACGGCGCGGTCAACGTCGGACAACTCGGCGAACTGGACACAACCGAGATCGGACCAGAAGAGCTCCGTACGGCGGGCCTCGTCCGCAAGCGCGACAAGCTCGTGAAGGTGCTCGGTGGAGGTGACCTTTCCAAGAAGGTCACGGTGCGCGCGCACGCGTTCAGCGAGTCTGCGAAGACGAAGATCGAGGGTGCCGGCGGCGCGGTCGAAGTCATCAGCCTCGCCCCGACGGGTCCGAAGCCCGGGAAGAAGAGAGCTAGGTGAACCTCCTAGCTGCGTTCGTAAACGCGTTCAAGGTCCCGGACCTTCGCAAGAAGATCCTGTTCACGCTGCTGATCATCGCCGTGTACCGGTTCGGTGCCCACGTGCCGACGCCGGGGATCGACGTCGAGAAGGCGCAGGAGTTCGCGCGCGGCGCGCAGGGCGGCGTGTTCCAGTTCATCAACCTGTTCTCGGGCGGCGCGTTGACGCAGATGGCCGTGTTCGCGCTCGGGATCATGCCCTACATCACCTCCTCGATCATCATGCAGCTGCTCACGGTCGTGATCCCGAAGCTCGAGGCATGGTCGAAAGAGGGTGAATCCGGCCACAAGAAGATCACTCAGTGGACCCGATATCTGACGGTCGTCCTCGCGTTGCTGCAGTCGACCGGACTCGCGTTCCTCTTCCATCGCGGCAACATCTCCGACCCGCAGGGAAACCCGGTCGACCTGTTCCCTCCGGGCGGGTTCACGCCCGCGCGCGTCGGTCTACTGGTGCTCTCGCTGACGGCCGGAACGGCCCTGATCATGTGGCTCGGCGAGCTCATCACCCAGCGCGGTATCGGTAACGGCATGTCGATC
>JBOGWY010000141.1:0-11271 GCA_050694015.1 Actinomycetota bacterium
GGTCTAGCCTGCGCGACCTTTATCACGGGATCAAAACCGCCCTCGAGGGCGAGGCCGACCTTGCGGGGTGTCACCTCTCCCACGTGTATCCCGACGGAGCGTGCCTCTACTTCACGATGGCGAGCACGTGCGAGAGCGACGAAGCGGCGCGCGCCGCGCACGACCGTTGGTGGGAGCTCGCGATGAAGGCGTGTCTCGAGGCCGGCGGATCGATCAGCCACCACCACGGGGTGGGGCGGAAACGCGCACCGTGGTTGCCGGACGAGCTCGGTGAGTGGTGGGAGGTGCTCAAGGCCGTGAAGCAGGCGATCGATCCGAACCGGATCATGAATCCGGGTGCGATGGGCCTGTGAGCTCGCCGTTCGGGCCCATGGTGCTGATCTGCCACGCGCGTTCTGGTAAGAGCGGCGTTGCGAAGACGCTACCCGACGTACTCGACAAACTCCGGCAGCGAGAGTTGGAGTACGAGGTCCTCTACACGGAATATGCCGGCCACGCGACCGACATCGCGCGCGAGTCCCTTCACGACGGCAAGCGCTTCCTCGTCGCCGTCGGCGGCGACGGAACGATCCACGAGGTCGTCAACGGCATGATCGAAGACGACAAGCCGATCGTTGCGGACTCGGTCTTCGGAGTGATCTCGTCCGGAACAGGCTCGGATTTCATCAAGACCTTCGGCCTGCCCGCCGCGCCGGGTGTCGCGGTCGCCCATCTGGACGGCGGCGAGAGCTTCCCGATCGACATCGGAAAGATCGTCTACCAAGACGACGGACGTGAGGTCGTGCGGTACTTCCCGAACATCGCCGAAGCCGGCATCGGAGCCGACGTGGTGGCACGCGCCCAGCGGCTCCCGCGCTGGCTCGGACCGACCGTCTACCTGACCGCGTTCTGGCTCGTGATGCGCAAGCACAAGAGCACGCAGGTGACCGTCGACCTCGTCGACCGAAAATACGAGGGCCCGGCCAACAACATCGTCGTGGCCAACTGTCAGTTCTTCGGCGGAGGTATGAAGATCGCGCCCAAAGCGGCGCCCACCGACGGACTCCTCGACATCCAGATCGAGCACGCCCGCAAGCGGGAGGCGATCGCGCTCATGCCCAAGGTCTTCAAGGGAGAACATCTGCCGCATCCCGACATCGAGGAATTCAAACGGGTCCGGTGTCATGTCTCGTCCGACCGGCCTCTGCGCATCGAGGCCGACGGCGAGGTGCTCGGCCACACGCCGGCGACGTTCGAGGTCCTGAAGGACCTGCTCAACCTGAAGGTCTGAGCATGCCCTTCATCGAGCGACCGAACGCGCGCATCTACTTCGAAGACGCAGGCGGCGACGGGATACCGGTCCTCTTCAGCCACGGCATCCTCATGGATCACGAGATGTTCTCACCCCAGATCAACGCGTTGCGAGGGGAGGCGGAGGGAGGGAGTGAGTACCGGTGTGTCGCATGGGACGAACGAGGGCACGGACAGACCGAGGACTCGGGGCCGTTCTCGTACTGGGATTCCGCACGCGACGCGATCGCGTTGCTCGACCATCTCGCGATCGACCGCGCCGTTCTAGTCGGGATGTCACAAGGGGGGTTCATCTCGCTGCGCGTGGCCCTCGAAGCGCCCGAACGGGTGCGCGGCCTGTTCCTCATCGACACGCAGGCAGGACTCGAAGACCCCAACGTCGTTCCGTCCTACCTCGAGATGGCGAAACAGTGGGCGGCCAACGGACCCCAGCAGCATCTGGCCGAAGCATCCGCCGCGCTGATCGTGGCTCCCGCCGACGCGACACCGTGGATCGAGAAATGGTTCACGCAACCACAGCATCGCGTGACCGAGATGATGAACTGCCTCGTGACGCGCGACGACATCACCGAACGCCTTCGCGAGATCGACGCTCCGGCCGTCGTCGTCCACGGGGATGCCGATCCCTCGATCCCGATGTCGAGGGCCGAGGAGCTTGCGGCAGGCTTGCCTCGTTGTGATGGCGTGGTGCAGATAGCGGGAGGGGGTCACGCCGCCAACCTCAGCCACCCCGACGAGGTGAATCACGAACTGGAGGAGTTCCTGACGTCCGTCTCTGGGTAGGTATGCAGGCGGAAGGGGCCATCGATTTCAAGGAGGCCGGCATGGCTACCGCCAGTTGGAACGGTGAGGTGATCGCCGCGAGCGACGACATCGTGCACGTCGAGGGGAACGCCTATTTCCCACGCGCGGCGCTCAAGGATGAGTTCTTCGAGGAATCGCAGCACCACACCGAGTGTGCCTGGAAGGGAACCGCGAGTTACTTGGACGTTGTGGTCGACGGCAAGCGGAACGAGAACGCGGCGTGGTACTACCCGGACCCGTCGTCCGCGGCTCGCAAGATCGAAGGACGCGTCGCGTTCTGGAATGGGGTGCGCGTCGACGAGTCGGTAATGGCCTGACCGTCCCTGTGGTCGCCGAAGTCCAAACGAACGTCTGCAACGTGCTGGTGATCGGCGCGGGCGGCGCCGGGTTGCGCGCGGCGATCGCTGCACGCGAGGCCGGCGTCGAGGTACTCGTGATCGCGAAGCGCGCGCGTGGCGACGCACACACCTCGCTGGCCTCCGGCGGGGTAAATGCCGCCCTTGCGACTCGCGATCCGGACGACAGCTGGCAACAACATTTCGCCGACACGCTCCGGGAGGGGTATTTCCTTTCGGACCCGCGAGTGGTCGAGATCATGGCCCGCGAGGCGCCCGGTGCGATCCTCGAGATGGCGGAGTGGGGGTGCGATTTCGCTCGTACTGCCGACGGCGCCATCGACCAGCGCTACTTCGGCGCGCACAAGTATCGGAGAACGTGCTACGCGGGCGATTACACCGGACGGGCTCTGCTGAACACGTTGGTCGACAAGGCGACCGAGCTCCGTATCCCCCTCGTCGACGATCAGTACGTGGCGGGCCTGCTCGTCGCTCAAGGGGCGTGTTTCGGCGCGGTCGCGTTCGATCAGTCCTCTGGTGAGCGCACCGCTTTCATCGCCGACGCCGTCGTGCTGGCCGCGGGTGGACATACCCGGGTATGGAGGCGAAGCACCTCCAGGCGCGACGAGAACAACGGCGACGGTACGTACCTGGCGCTGCGAGCGGGGTGCCGCGTGGCGGACATGGAATTGGTGCAGTTCCATCCGACCGGGATGGTCGCTCCAGAGGATTCCGCGGGCACGTTGGTGACCGAAGCGGTGAGGGGCGAGGGCGGCCGGCTGATCAACTCCGACGGAGAACGCTTCATGGCCCGCTACGACGCCGACCGGATGGAGCTCTCGACACGGGACCGTGTCGCGCTGGCGAACTACACCGAGATCATGGAGGGCCGAGGCGGTCCGAACGGAGGCGTCTTCCTCGACATCTCGCACCGGGACAAGGACTACATCCTCGACAAGCTGCCGCGTATGTACCGACAGTTCATCGAGTTGCAGATGCTCGACATCGCGTCGCAGCCGATGGAGGTTGCTCCGACGGCGCATTACTCGATGGGAGGCGTCGTGGTGGATCCGGAGACGCACCGGACCGACGTCGAAGGCCTCTATGCGGTCGGGGAGGTCGCCGCGGGTCTCCACGGTGCCAACCGCCTGGGCGGCAATTCGCTGACCGAGACCCTGGTGTTCGGCCGCCGAGCGGGAGAGGCTGCCGCGGCGTCGTCGCGACGTTTGGGGGCGCAGGTCCGAGCGTCGGAGGTCGTCTCCGGCGCGCTCGAGGAGCTGGCCTCCTTCGTCCACCCCGGCACGGAGATCGTCCGGCCGGTCCAGCGCGCCCTGCGCAACGCGATGTGGGAACACTGCGGAGTAGTTCGCTCGGCCCCCGGCCTCGAGCAAGGACTTGCGAAGGTCGCCGACCTACGCGACCAGCTTCCGGCCATCGATGTCCGTGCGACCGCCGAGGGATACGGCGATCTGGCGCACGTGCTCGATCTCCGGGCGTCGTTGGTCACCGCCGAGGCGACGCTGCGCGGTGCACTGGCCCGCACCGAAACGCGTGGTGCCCACAACCGATCGGATCATCCCGAGCTCGACCCCTCGCTGAGAGAGAACCTCGAGATATCGATCGCGGGGGGAGATATGAGCGTGACGCGGGCGGTGGTGGCTCCCGTGCCGGAGCACCTCGCCGAGTGGGCGGGGTCCGCCGACGAGATCGAATTGTCGGGACGGCTGCTCGAATAGATCTCTGCGCCTCGCCTCCCAGCCCCAGCCTGGAAGAAGATTGCTGCGAACCCGCTGAATGGAAATCGGTCGCGCCGGGCACATTAGGTAGGTGAGCGGACAGGTGGCACAGGCTGCGCCGGGACCGGATCAGGTGGTCCTCGACCGGGAACTCGGGCCGATGGACGTGCTCGAACGGATGGGTGTCCCCGTGATCGTCACCCGTCACGCTCCGGGTGAACAGCGGCCGGCGATCATGTTCGTCAACGAAGCCGCCGTGCGTCTCCTCGGTTACGGGCGTGACGAATTGTTGGGGCAGGGCCCCGAGTTCTGGCAGAGCCGCGCTCCTCACCATGCCGATCTAGAGGCGATCGACGCCGCACTGCGAACGGGCAGCAAGGTCAGGCTGGCGACCGTCGCTCGCACCAAGGACGGAACCGAACGGGGCCTGCGGATCGAGATGGTGCCTCACGAGGGATCGGGGGCCCTATGGGTGGTGGGAACGGTCTTGTGGATCTCCGACGACGATCCCGAAGACACCGGGACGATACGGATCGCGCCGGAGCGGCCGCGCGAGTTCGCGGTGGGCGACCTCGCACTCGACACATCGACCCGCCGGGTTCGCTACGGGTCGCGTGAGGTCGAACTGACTCCATCGGAGAGCGTTCTTCTCGCGACGCTCATGGATCAATCGGGTTGCGTGGTGGATCGGGCGCTTCTCTACGAGGAGCTGTGGGGGTTCGATTCGTCGGCGCGGTCGCGGGCGATCGACGTCTACATCGGGTCGGTGCGCAGCAAGCTCCGTGACCTCGGCGCGCCTGAGATGATCCATACCGTGCGCGGGGTCGGTTACCTCCTTACCGCCTAAGCGCGCCGCTCCGGATCATTACCGAATCCTTACGCGACCTCTGCCGACCTCGTTACGGAACCCTTACGTGATTTCGGCTTTCGCCTACCGCGGGCCGGGTACGGACAGTGAGTAGCCGACGACATAAGGAGGGAGGTGTGTCATGGAGCGCTATGAGGACATGGTTGAGGTAGGTCTCACCGTCCAGGAACTCGAGCTGCAACAGGTGGACTACCTTCCCGATCGGGAAGCGATGTCGCTGGTCAACGCGAACCTCGCGGCCCCGATCAATGCCGCACCGCGTCACCGGCCCCGACTCCCAGCCCGACCGAGACGTCTGCGTCCGAGCCGACGCAGTCACCCACGCCATCGGAGGGCACGGAGCCGTCACCGAGCTCCTCGCCCAGCGAGTCACCCGAACCCAGCCCGAGTCCGAGCGACGAGCCGTCCCCGTCTCCCTGACTATCCGGCGGCCTGCAGGGGATGACGCTCGTTTTCTTCTGCAGGCGCGGGCGTGAAAACGCGGCTATGTGCTCACGAAACGGTTGGCCCGCGGATGGCTAGCCCGCGGCTTCTTTGTAGAAGCGGCGCATGTCGTCGGACAGCTTGGCCGGATACTCGATCGGGAGGTAGTGGGTGGCCCGGTCGTAGATCTCGAGGCGCGCGTCGTTCATCTCACGCGCCATGTCCTCGACCATGCGGCGCGGGGTGAACGTGTCCTTCGCGCCGGCGATGAGCAAGGTGGGGATGTCGATGCTCTCCACCAGTTCCGGTCCTCCCTCGCCCACGACCTCCTCGTAGGTGGCCATCAGGGTGCGCAGGTCACACGACGCGATCCCCTGGAGCAACTCGACGAGTAGCCGGGAGTCGGCGGTGGCGCCGACGAGTCCGGACTGACTGACGAGCCCGGCGATCTCGGGACGGCTCACGAAGGCACGGAACGGCGCCTGCAGCGACGGGCCGAAGTGCTTACCGATGCTGGCCACCAGGGGCAACACCGACGGCAGCTCGAGGTAGCGCAGGAGGCGGCCGAGCGGGTGCCCGAAACCGCCGCACACGATCACCATCGCCCGGACCCGTTCGGGGTAGCGGAGCACGAGCTCGAGCGCGATGCGGCTCCCGTTGCTCCACGAGGCCACGACGATCTCTTCGGCGTCGTAGTGATCGAGCGCCGCGATCGCGTCTTCGGCATGAGCGCCTGCATCGAGACGATCGGACGCCGGAGGACCGGATCCGAGGAGACCCCGATGATCCCAGCTGATGACCCGGCGCTCGCGCTCGATATCGACAAGGACGCGTCGCCACGGCGCGAGGTTGGCACCTATGGCATTGCACACGAGCAACGGGAGAGCGTCGCCTTCGCCCGAAACGCGCGTGGAGAGCAGGGTCCCGTCGAAGCTCCGGATCACATCGCCTTCGGCGTCGGAGATGATCATCCGGTCTGAGCTCTGAGCGTCGCCGGGCGACCGCCCGCCGCGGTGCCGGGGAGAGGCAGGGCGCGTTCGTGCTCGATCTCGCTGCGGTGGGCCGAGATCTGGCGCGTCATCTCCACACCGGACCAGCCTCGCTCGGAGCGGAGCAACTCGGCGGCGATGCTTCCCGGGCCGATGCCGGCGTTCTGGTCCGTCAGCGCGAGCCGGGTGCGACGCGCCAGGAGATCCGGAAGCGTCATCGTCATCTCGTGACGAGCAACGTAGGCGGCCGTTGCTGCGATCGTCGGGTGACCCGGCGCGAGCGGCTGCGCGAGGTCCTCGCGCTCGGCGATGTCGAGCACTTCGAGGGAGCGGTCCCCGAAGCAGCGCACGAGTTCGGCTGCCGCCTCATCGTCGATCCCGAGCCGCCGGCAGCGTCTATCGACCGCCGCTCTCAGCGCTCCGACTTTGCTCGAGCCGAGCCTGATCCACCGCGACCGTGACCGCCCGTGTGCGCCGAGGTCCTCCGCGACGCGATCGATCGCCTCACGGGCCATCCGGCGATACGTCGTGAGCTTGCCGCCGGTGATGCCGATGATGCCGGGGGCGATGTCGTAGACCGCATGACGTCGCGAGAGGTCGGCCGTCTCGTCGCTCTTGCCCGCGATCAGAGGTCGCAGGCCCGCGTAGGCACCGGCGATGTCGCTCTCGTCAAGTTCGAGCTTGAACGTCGCGTTCACCGCGTCGAGGCAGTAACGCCGATCCTCGGGTTCGACGACCGGGTGATCGAGGGTGCCGATGTGTGGCGTATCGGTGGTTCCGACGAGGACCGAATCGAGCCACGGGATAACGAACAGCATCCGGCGCCGCTCTGCGTCGGGGATGAACGCCGCCGCGTCGGTCATGGGGAAGGCGTCGCGCTTGAAGACGAGATGGACACCCTTCGACGGACGAAGCCGCGCCGGCGCGCCGTGTCGTGCGAGCTCCTCCACGCGGTCTGCCCACACGCCGGTCGCCGAAACGATGCGACGTGCGCGCACCTCGAAGATGGTGTCGGACTCGGTGTCCTCGACCGTCGCGGTGCTGATGCCGTCGGTGCCCTCGAGATCGTGCACGACGGCATGGTTCACGACGACGGCGCCGTAACGCACCGCCTGCACGAGGTTCTCCATCACCAGACGTACGTCGTCGGTCTTGCAGTCGTAGAAGATGTATCCGCCGCGGACCTTGCCGGTAGGAAGGGCGGGTACGAGCCCTTCGATCTCGCTCCCGTCGAGATGCTTGTGCAACTTGAGGTTGCGGAAACTCGCGAGTGCGTCGTAAGCCCACAACCCCACGCCGAACTTCGCCCGTGTGGAGCGGTGGGACACGGGGAGGACGAAGGGGATCGGCTCGACGAGATGGGGTGCGAGCCGTCGGAGCAGATCGCGCTCGGCGGCGGCCTCTCGCATCAGCGCGAACTCGCGCTGTTCGAGATAGCGGAGCCCGCCGTGAACGAGTTTCGACGACTTGCTCGACGTGCCCGACGCGAAATCGAAACGTTCCACCAACCCCACGCTGAGGCCCCGGCTGGCGGCATCGAGCGCGATACCGGCGCCGGTGATACCTCCCCCGACGACGAGGAGGTCGAGCGGTTCCGAGACCGTGGCGGCGAGGCGCTCGAGCGCGGCGCCGCGCGAACCGAGACCGCTCATCAGGCGATCAGCCCCACGGCCCAGCGGACGAACGTGACCGCGCCGATCACCACGAACAGGACTCCGAGAAGGATCAGCGGTCCGACCCACCAGTCGAGCTGCCGGTCGATCGGGTCGTCGTCGCCCTCGGTCGCCCGGCGGACGACGAGCTGCGGGCCGCCGAGCTGGTTGAAGTGGAGATGGTCGCGCGACCCTTCGACGACGTCGGCGATGCCCTCGAGGAGGTCGATAAGTTCCTCGTTGTCGACGGTAACGGTCGCCTCCGGCAACGACTCACCGTCACGGTCTTCGATCTTCATCTAGCGCGTCGGCTCCGTTCCCTTACTCGGGTTCCTTAACGGGCGGGGACCTAAGCGGCGGATATCCTGCAGGTCATGCCCGCCGATCTGCGCCTGCTCGACGATGAGCAGCGCGCTCTCCTTCAGATGGTACGGGAGTTCGCCGACGAGGTTCTCGCCCCGGCGGCCCCGGAGTACGAGGAGCGTTCGGAGGACCCGGCGCCGCTGTACGCGAAGCTCGCCGAGCTCGGCCTGACCGGGATCCCGTACGCGGAGGAATACGGCGGCGGGGGACAGCCGTATGTCACCTACCTGATGGTCGTGGAGGAGATCGCCCGCGCCTATCTACCGTTCGCGATCGGACTGTCGGTGCACACGCTGTGTTCGTTCGCGGTCAGCGAGTTCGGCAGCGACGCTCTCAAGAAAGATGTGCTGTCGAAGCTGTGTTCGGGGGAGTGGTTCGGCGCGTATTCGTTGTCCGAACCGCACTCGGGTTCGGATGCCGTCGCTTTGTCGACGAAGGCCGAGCGCAGCAACGGGGCCTACAAGCTCACCGGGTCGAAGGTGTTCTGTACGCGTGGCACCGAGGCCGACGCAGTGCTGCTCATGGCTCGAACCGGCGAGGCGGGGGCGCGCGGTGTCACTGCATTCATCGTCGAAAAGGGCACGCCGGGCTTCTCCGGATCCAAGAAGGAAGACAAGATGGGGTGGCGCTCGTCGCCCACGTGGATGTTGCAGTTCGACGGTGCCGAGATCCCCGAATCCCGGCGCGTCGGCGACGAGGGGGAGGGGTTCCGGATCGCCCTCGCATCGCTGGACTCGGGCCGCCTCGGCATCGCGGCATGCTCGATCGGGCTGGCGCAGGCCGCTTTCGACGAGGCACTGAACTTCACGATGGAGCGCGAGCAGTTCGGCAAGCCGGTCGCCCACAACCAAGGCGTGCAGTTCATGCTCGCCGACATGTCGACGAAGGTAGAGGCCGGCCGCCGTCTCTACCGCCACGCCGCCGCGCTGCGCGACGCAGGTGAGGACTACTCGATCGCCGCATCGCAAGCGAAGCTGTTCTGCTCGGACGCCGCCATGCGCGTCACCACCGACGCCGTACAGCTGCACGGCGGCTACGGCTACATCACCGAGTACCCCGTGGAGCGCTTCATGCGCGAGGCCAAGGGTCTGCAGATCGTCGAGGGGACGAACCAGATCCAGCGCTTCGTGATCGGCCGCAAGCTCACGAGCTGACGCCCATGCCCAACATGGGGTTCTTCGAGTGGGTCATCGCGGGCCTGATCGTCGGCCTGCTGGCGCGTTTCCTGCTCCCGGGACGCGACCCGATCGGATGTCTCGGCACGATCCTCGTCGGCGTGATCGGGGTCTACGCAGGAGGTCTGCTGTGGGAGGAGATCTTCGGCCGCGACCGCGGCATCGCGTGGATCGGCTCCGTCATCGTCGCGATGGTGCTGCTCGGCGTCTTCCGGCGCTTCACCTACACGCGCTACAACTGGCGCTATCGCCGCTTCTAGCACCTGCTCCTACGCCGAGAGGAGTACGCGCCGCTACTCCGGGGAGCGATGACGCGAGGGCACGTCCCCCGTACCGTTAGGCCATGACCACCGAGCGACGCGACGAGTGGCACCGACACAGGCACGGCCCGCCGTGGCCGGTCCGCGCGTTCTTCCGGTCCCGTTACGTCCTGCCTCTCGTCGTCGGCTTCATACAGGTGATGGGGGCACTGCACGCCGTCGAGTCGCACGATGCCGGCGGCATCGTGCTCGACCCCTTCGGCGTCGGCCTGCTCCTCGCCGGCCCCGGTGCCCTCACGGTCCGTCGCTGGTTCCCGCGCGAGGTGCTCGCGTTCGTCTTCGTCACCACACTCGCGTTCTATTGGCTCGACTATCCCGAAGCGCCGGTGTTTCTGTCGCTGATCGTGGCGTTCGTCAGCGCCTTCTTCCACGGCCATCGGCTCTTCGCATGGGTGATGCTGGGGCTCACCTACCTTTCGTTCTTCTGGATCGGCTTCTGGATCGGCATCGAAGCCCGGCCGGCACTCGATGAGGCGTTCGGCGCGGCCGCGTGGATGCTCGCGTTCTTCGCCTTCTTCGAGGTCGGCCGTACGAGACGCGAGCGAGCCATCGAGGCGTCCCGCATCCGCCGCGAGGAATCGAAGCGGCGCGCGACCGAGGAACGCCTTCGGATCGCGCGCGAGCTGCACGACGTGCTCGGGCACAATCTCTCGTTGATCAACGTGCAGGCAGGTTCGGCCCTCCACATCATCGAGGAGCGGCCCGAGCAGGCCGCCGTCGCACTGCAGGCGATCAAGGACGCCAGTAACGAAGCCCTCGGCGATCTGCGTTCGGTGCTCGACGTCCTGCGCGTCGGAGAGGACGCACCACGAGCGCCCACACCATCCCTCGACGAGCTCGACGATCTGATCGAGGGCACTCGCGCCGCCGGTCTCCAGGTCTCGAAGGTCGTAAGCGGCTCCCCGGGGGTTGTCCCTGCCGGCGTCGAACGGGCGGCCTTTCGCATCGCTCAGGAGGCGCTGACGAACGTCGTGCGTCACGCCGGAGCGACAGAAGCCACGGTGACCGTGGAGTATCGCGACGACGCGCTGGCGATCGAGGTCGAAGACAACGGCAGGGGAGCGGATGACGTGACCGAAGGGAACGGCATCGCGGGCATGCGCGAGCGGGCGGCATCTCTCGGCGGAGAACTGGTGGCGCTTCCACGACCGGGAGGCGGCTTTCGTGTGCACGCGCTGCTCCCGACGCTCAAGGGGTCGAGATGATCAAGGTCCTGCTCGCGGACGACCAAGGCTTGGTGCGCGCCGGTTTCCGGGCGTTGCTGGAGCCGGAGGAGGACATCGAAGTCGTCGGCGAGGCCACGGACGGCTCGCAGG
>JBOGWY010000142.1:0-7776 GCA_050694015.1 Actinomycetota bacterium
GCTCGCGGAGCTTCTCTTCGGGAGGGGGCTTCACCTTCATCTCAACGCCCGGGACGTCGGTGTCGAGCCATCCCGCGTACGTTCCGAGTTGATGACCGACGCCGTCGCGGACCATCGGCCAGTCGCGTTCGGGATCGTCGGTGACGAACGCGTTCTGCAGGATCGCGATCTTCGGGCCTCCCTTCTTCCCGGCCTCGGCCCATCCCTGCGTCGCGAGTTCGAACAGTTGCGCGGCGCGGTCCGGGGGGACGCGCGACGACATGTAGCCGTCGCCGATACGTCCCGCGCGCCGCACCGCTTCGTCCGCGAAGCCGCCCACGAAGATCGGAGGCGGGCGGAACGGCCTGGGTGTGACCGCGACCTGCTCGTAGTTGAAGTACTTGCCGGAGTAGTCGAAGCGTTCTCCCGTCCACGCGAGCCGGAGGATCTCGATCAGCTCGACCATCCTCCCGACGCGCGTCTTGGTGTCGATGTTGAAGGCGCGGAATTCCTCCTCGCGCCACGCGATGCCGAAGCCCGGAAGCGTGCGGCCGCCCGAGATCTGGTCCAGCACGGCGAAGTCCTCGGCCATGCGGATCGGGTCGTGGAACGGCGCGAGAACGACCCCGGTCCCGAGCTCGATCCTCTCCGTGACCGCGGCGAAGGCCGCTAAGAGCACGGCGAGAGACGGCAGGTATCCGTCGGCCGCGAAGTGGTGCTCGGAGACCCACGCGGAATCGAGGCCCTCGGCCTCGACCACCTTCACGAGCTCGATCGCGTCGCGGTACTCCTGGTGGAAGGTGCGATCACTGCCGGGTGGGATCTGCCCGGTGAACAACCCGACACCGACCTTCAGAGCCACGGCGAAGAACCTCCCAGGGAAAGAAAACGGGCCCCCGCCCGGGGGCCCGTTCACGCTAACAGCAGAGGTTTTCCTACGGGATCTTGTAGCTCACGGTCTGAGCCGCCGAGTCGATGATCGTCTGCGGGCTGAGGGAGCGCTCGGCGTAGTGACTGACCCAGCAGATGATGCAGATGTTGTCGCCCCCGCCGGAGACGACGGACCCCTTCTTCGCCTTGATGTCCTTCATCGGTATGACCATCGTGAAGCTCATGGTGGCGGGGTCCCAGGTGCCGGTGTAGTACCCGACCACGGGGCAGTTCACGAACTGGACGGGAAGCGGACCCTCCGTGACGCACTCGCCCTCGAGCCGGAAGTGCCCGCTGACGTCGACTCGACCGATGCGCTCGGTCCCAGTCTGCGTCGCGGGGTCGGGTTTGCCGATGTCGACACTCTTGGCGGTGATGCGGTAGGGCGTCGAGCCCACGTTGAAGTTCCACAGGAAGCGCGTGAACTCCGGCATCGAGCCGAACGGCGGCATGTCGTGGTGCGTGACGGTGAACTCGAGGTTCTTGCCCTTCCTCTCGATCGCACCGGACGCGATGTCCCAACCGGCGGGGATCGACGCGCCCAGACCGTGGCCGAGATCGGCATCGCCGGCGGCGTCCTCGAACACCTGCTTGGGTTTCGCGCTTGCATTTGCAACTACTCCGAAGACGAGACTTCCGGCGAGTAACACCGATATGAGTTTCTTCATCTTTCTCTCCTTGTCCGTCCGCCTATCAAGGAATCTTGTAGGGCTTGCTCTGGAATGCCGAGTCGATGATCGTGTGGGGAGTGAGGGACCTCTCCGCGTAGTGTGGGATCCAGCAGATCTGACAACCGGTTCCGGTCGATCCGCCGGTGCCCGGATTTAGAACCGAGCCCTTCTTGAGCTTCAGCGCCGATAGTGGGAGCGTCCACGACACCGTCTTGGCTTCGATGTCCCACGTTCCATCGAGGTACTCGAGCACCTTGAATTGGGACAGCTGCAGAGGCAGCGTCGCGTCGACGTAGCCTTCCTCGAGCCGGTAGACGCCGTCGGCGTAGACCTGGCCGACCCGTTCCTGACCTGTTTGCGCTACGACATCCGGTTTGCCGATGTCGAAACTCTTGACGGTGAACCGGTACTGCTTCTTGCCGACGTCGAAGTGCCATAGGAACCGGAACCCTTCGGGGAGGGTCTTGCTGGCGGGCATCGCCGAGTGTGTGACGGTGAAGACGAGCGCGTTGCCTTTCTTTTCGATCGTCCCGCCGGTGATGTCGAATCCGGTCTCGGCCGCGCCGGGTGCGTACGCGTCCTGGTTGCCGGCATCTCCGGACGCGTCCTCCCACATGAGTGACGGTTTCGCGTTCGCGCCGCCGACCAGAGCGACGAGCAGCCCGGTAGCGAGCATCGTGGAAAGGAACTTACGCATCGTTGCCCTAGCCCTTTCCCGTGTAACGGAGGATGTCGATGCCGCGGTTGTAGTCGAGTACGTACATGATCTCGTCGGTCGCCCAGTAGACGGCCCCGGCTTCGCTCCCGTAAGGGATGAAGTAACCGTGCTCTTTGATCTTTCCGGTCGACGTGACCTTGAAGAGACGGACTCCGTGACCGAAGAAGGCAGCCGCCACGATCCCGCCGTTATTGAACTTCGGATGCGGTTCGAGCCAGTGCGACGAGCACCCGCCGATACCGGGGTTCGCCGGGGGATTGCCGTCGGTGTAGGTGCCGTTCTTGGCGTAGTAGTCGTCGATCATCTTGAAGCTGTGCGTCTTCTTCCAGTTCGACGCGTCCCACGTCATGAACGCGCCCCTCTCGGGTGAGTCGGAACAACGTGGCACGGTGTTGCGCTCACCGCCCATGAGGAGGAAGTTGTCCTTACCGTTGTTCGCCCAGCGCCCGCTGTGGATGAAGCGGCCGTCGCTGTTACCGCCCGCCGCGAGCAGCTTCGGCTTGGTCGGGTTCTTCACGTCCAGAAGCATGATCGGCTGCGTCGCGGTCAGGACCTTGCCGGGGGCAACCTCTTCGACGTCGTGTCCGCTCTGAGCCGGGAGGCCGCTGCCCCATTTCTCTTTGAGGAGCTTCGGCTTGGTGGGGTTACGGAGGTCGTGGATGTTGCCGTCGGAACCGTACGCATACGTGCAGTCGAGGACGCAACTCTGCGTGTGCTGGCCTCCGGGGGCCGTACCGAGCAACTGGATGTTGGTCTTGTCCTCGACGTCGAAGACGTAGAGCGTGCCGAGGTTCGGCATGACGAGGATCTCGCCGTTCGTGTCGAGGTCCTCACGCGAGTACTCCCACTCCTGCGGAAGGGGGTAAAAGTCGGTCCTAACCGGGTTCTCCGGGTCCTTGATGTCGAAGATCATGATCTTGTTCTGGTCGTTGGCGTAGAAGTAGTCACCGACGACGCGGCCCCCGACCCCGTCCTGCGATATGAGCACGTTGCCGACCCATTCGATGTTCCCGGACGACCATCCGCCCGCGGTCGGCTCCATCGTCGGCCCGGCCTGAGCAAGCGGCGTCGCTGCCAGCAAGAGAACGCTCAGGACGACCATGAGGATCTTGCGCACTGGTCCCTCCCGTTTGTGAGTTTCGGCAAGGGGTGCCCACACACCCCGTGGAGGGATGATTCGGCGGCACGGGGGCCGTTCCTGCAGCGGCGGTTCTAGGCGGGCGCTACGAGGTCGGCGATCTCGCCGAGCATCTTGGTGAGGTCGAAGTCCTTGGGCGTGTAGACCTTAGCGATGCCGAGTTCCAGCAGCTTGCGTTCGTCGTCGTCCGGGATGACGCCGCCGACGATGACCGGGGTCTCGGCCGGGTCGACGCCCTCGGCGCGCAGTTTGTCGATCACTTCGGGAACGAGCAGTCCATGCGCGCCCGAGAGGATCGACAACCCGATCACGTGCACGTCCTCCTCGACCGCGGCGCGCGCTATCTGCTCCGGCGTGAGACGGATGCCCTGGTAGATGACTTCGAAGCCCGCGTCGCGTGCGCGGATCGCCACTTGTTCGGCGGCGTTGCTATGCCCGTCCAGGCCCGGCTTCGCGACGAGGAACCGGAGCTTCGGAACGCCGGCACGTTGCGTCGCCTGCTGCACCTTCGCGCGGAGTTCGCTCATGGTCGCCGGCTCGACGCCGCCGATCGTTGCCCCGATGCCCGTCGGGGGCCGGTACTCACCGAAGGCCTCACGCAGCGCGTCGGCCCACTCGCCGGTCGTCACTCCGGCTTTCGCCGCCGCGATGGAGGCCGGCAGGAGGTTGTCATCAGTTGCGGCAACCTTCTTCAGCTCGTCGAGCGCGCGCGAGACGTCGGTCTCATCGCGGCGGGAACGCCACTCGTTGAGGTCGGCGATCTGCGTCGCTTCCGCAAGTGGATCGACCTTCTCGAACGCGAGTTCGTCGAGGCCTTCGACGAGCGGTGACGGTTCCGTCTCCTCGTACTTGTTGACTCCGACGACGATGTGCTCGCCCGCCTCGATCGCGCGGCGGCGTTCGGCGTGCTTGGCGACGAGCTGCTCCTTCATGTAGCCCAAGGCCTCGACCGAACCGCCCGCGTCGAGCACTTTGTTCAACTCGTCCCACGCTCCGGTCGCGATCTCGTCGGTCTTGTCTTCGATCACCTTGGAGCCTTCGAAGATGTCGTCGTACTCGAGCAAGTCGGTCTCGAGGGCGAGGATCTGCTGCGCGCGGAGGCTCCACTGCTGGTCCCACGCGCGCGGGAGGCCGAGGGCCTCGTTCCATGCGGGGAGCTGCACGGCCCTGGCTCTCGCATCTTTGCTCTGGGTCACGGCCAGCATCTCGAGCAGGATCCGGTACACGTTGTTCTCGGCCTGCGCGGCCGTGAGGCCGAGCGAGTTCACCTGGACGCCGTAGCGGAAGCGACGGAACTTCGGATCGTCGATCCCGTAACGCTCCTTCGTGACGCGATCCCACAGTTGGTTGAACGCGCGCATCTTGCAGGTCTCTTCGATGAAACGGATACCGGCGTTGCAGAAGAACGAGATGCGTCCGACGAGGCGTGGGAAGTCGTCGTCCGAGATGCGACCGGTGGCCTTGGCGGCGTCGAGAACGGTGATCGCGTTGGCGAGGGCGTAGGCGACCTCGAGCACCGGATTGGCCCCGGCCTCCTGCAGGTGATAGCTGCACACGTTGATCGGGTTCCACTTCGGTACCTCGTGCAGCGTCCAGGTGATGAGATCGGTCGTCAGCCGGATGCTCGCTTCGGGCGGGAAGATGTGCGTGCCGCGGCTCAGGTACTCCTTGAGGATGTCGTTCTGCGTCGTGCCAGCGAGCTCTTTCCGCGCGGCCTCGTGTTCGTCGGCGACGGCGACGTAGAGGGCCAGGAGCCACAGCGCCGTCGCGTTGATTGTCATGGACGTGTTCATGTCCTGGACCGGGATGCCGTCGAAGACCGTGCGCATGTCGCCGAGGTTCGTGATGGGCACGCCGACCTTGCCAACCTCACCGCGCGCCATGATGTGATCGGAGTCGTAGCCGGTCTGGGTGGGCAGGTCGAAAGCTACGGAGAGCCCGGTCTGCCCCTTGGCGAGATTGGCCTTGAAGCGAGCATTAGTAGCAGCCGGAGTGGCATAGCCGGCATAAGTACGAAATATCCAAGCCCGATCACGCTCAGCCATACGTGAATCGTATTCGCCCCCAGCCGACCCCGATGTTTCGTTGATTTTTCTCGCTCAGCGAGAGTGGAGGTCGAAACCTACGAGTCGTCCGTATGTCTCGAGGATCTCAGCGATGACAACGTCGGGTTCATCTCTTATCTGCGCCCACGTGAAGTGGAGAACCGTCCACCCTGCGGACGTCAGTTCATTGTGGCGACGCCCAGTCCCTCAACCAACGTTTCCGGTGGTACTTCTCACCGCGAACCTCGACGCCCAGACGGGCCTCGGGCCAAGCGAAGTCGATGAAGTAGCGATCAAGGACCGGATGTTCTCGTCTGAACGGCTGCATCTCTGTCTTCGAAACAAGGCGGATGAAGCGACGCTCGAGCCAGCTGGGTCGATCGTCATCGTCCGTCAACAGATCTCGTAAGACACTGGCTCCTTTGCGGCCATGGGTCCCAACGCGAGCGAGCTGCTTACGGAGCCAGTCCGCCGATGTCAGACCGCGGCGCACGGCTTCGTCCAGAGCGTCCTCGACCTGTGCGGGCGTCGCGACGTCACCGAGGTCGATCAGCGTTCTGTGGATACTCGTAACCGGGATCCCGCCAACGGTCGTGCGATCGGTGCGGGCGAGGGCTTTGGCGCAGTGGACGATGACGCGTGGATGTCGAACGCCACGTGTCGTTGAGATCTCGACCGGAGCCCGTTCGAAGCCGGACAGTCCCCAGATCCGAGCTGCACACCGATGAGAAGCCACTGCGTTGCCGGCCCACATCGTCGCGGCCAGGATCCAAGTCCTCACGTGATCGCGCCCCCCGCGATGAAATACACGTTCGGGAAGAGCTTTTTCCACCGACCAGATTCAACTCGGCGGCCGATCGCGGCCGACGACATGCCGCTCGCGTCAGCCTGGGTTCGATGGATGAGGCCTATTGACCCTCGCTGGTGGATGTGCAGATCGCGTCGGGACTACGTTTCGTTGATTCTGCTCGCATAGCGAGAGCCATTGTCGAAACATCGGCTCTCGGGCGCTGTGGCCCCCGTTACGGCGCCGGTCGGTAAGCTCTCGGTTTCCCACCAACATCTAGGAGTTCTTCATGAGTCTTGAGATCACCAAGGTCGGGGTCGTCGGGTGCGGGACCATGGGCTCCGGCATCTGCGAGGTCTCGGCTCGCGCCGGCTTCGACGTCGTCTTCACCGAGATCTCGGATGAGGCCGTTGCCGCCGGGCGGGAGCGCATCAGCCGCAGCCTCGATCGCGTCGTCGAACGAGGTCGTCTCGAGAAGGACGAGGCCGCCGAGATCCTCGAGCGCATCTCCGCCACCACGAACATCGCGGATCTGGCCGACCGCGACATCGTTTTCGAGGCCGTCCCGGAGCACCTCGACCTCAAGAAGCAGACGTTCGAGCAACTGGATCCCGTCCTCGGCGACGATGCGATCCTCGCCACGAACACGTCGAGCCTTCCGGTGATCGACATGGCCGTGTCCACGAACCGCCCCGACCGCGTGATCGGCTTCCACTTCTTCAACCCGGCTCAGGTCATGAAGCTCGTCGAGCTCGTGCGCACTGTTGCGACCGAGGAGAGTGTCGTGCAGACGGCGCGTGAGTTCGCCGAGAAGCTCGGCAAGACTCCGGTGGTCGCGCGCGATCGCGCCGGCTTCATCGCGAACCTGCTGCTGTTCCCGTATCTCAACTCGGCGATCCGGACGTTCGACCAGGGCTTCGCGAGCCGGGAGGACATCGACGCCGCGATGAAGCTCGGTTGCGGCCACCCGATGGGTCCCCTCGAGCTCACGGACCTCATCGGGCTCGATTCCGCGTACGAGATCTGCGAGGCACTGTGGCGACAGTTCCGCGACGATCAGGACGCGCCGGCGCCGCTACTCAAGCAGTACTGCGTTGCCGGCTACCTGGGGCGTAAGACCGGCCGCGGCTTCTACAAGTACGAGGTTCCCGAGTCTTCGAACGTCGTCGACATGCCCACCGACCAAGCCGCGACGAGCGAGAGCGACATCGCGACGATCGGCGTCGTCGGGACCGGTCTCATGGCGAGCGGCATCGCCGAGGTCGCCGCGAAGGCCGGCAACGAGGTCATCCTGCGCGGCCGCAGCGAGTCATCCATCAAAAAGGCGAAGGGCGCGGTCGCCAAGAGTCTCGAGAAGGCCGTCGGCAAGGGAAAGATGGAGCAAGCCGCGGCCGACGAGGTCCTCGGGCGCATCACGACCACGCTCGAGTTCTCGGATCTCGCCGAGGCCGACCTCGTGATCGAAGGGGTCGCCGAGGACCTTGACATCAAGGTCGACATGTTCAGGG
>JBOGWY010000143.1:0-3100 GCA_050694015.1 Actinomycetota bacterium
GAATCGTCCCGACTGGTGCAGAGACACGGTCAGCACGCGCGGGTCGTCGTAAAAGATCCATTGCACGCCGTCGCCGTGGTGGACGTCCACGTCGACGTACATCACGCGCCACTCGGGCTGGAGCGCAAGGATCTTGGCGACCGCCACGGCGGGGTCGTTGTAGATGCAGAATCCCGATGCTTCCCGGCGACGCGCGTGGTGGAGTCCGCCGGCCGGATTGAACGCGTGTTGCGCGGTGCCGCGCGCGACCGCTTCCGCCGCGGTTATCGATGCCCCGCATACCGCCGCGGACGCTTCGTGCATCCTGGGGAAGATCGGATCGTCCGGGGTACCGAGGCCGTACGCCGGCCCCTCTCGTTCGGGCACCGTTCCGTCCCCGATCCCTTTAACGATCGCCACGAACTCGGCGTCGTGGGCGGCGAGGATCTCTTCGTCGGTCGCCGAGCGCGACGGCATCTCCCCCACGTGCGGCATCTCGATCAATCCGAGCTCCCGGATGCGCTCGTACGTGATCAGCACCCGCTCCGGCCGCAGCGGGTGCGAGGCGCCGAAGTCGTAGGCGCGCGCGATGTCTTCGACGGTGACGAGAACGACGGAGTCAGACAGTTCGGGGTGCTCCCAGGATCGCCGGCTTCCGGGGTGCATCCTAGTGGGCCGTCATATGACGGCCACTTACAGCTGGAGCCCGTAGACGAGGCAGTCCCACAGCTCGCCGTTGCGGCGCCGGTAGTGACGCTTGAGGTGACCTTCCTTTTCGAACCCGAACTTCTCGTAGAGCGCGATCGCCGGAGTGTTATGGGGCCATACGCGCAGTTCGATCTTGTGGATCTGCCGCGCCCGGGCCCAGTCGACGCACCCTCGCAGCAGCGCGCTCCCGACCCCCTTGCGGCGCCACTCGTCGAGCACGGCCATCCCAAGGTCGGAGACCCCCGCCCACGTCATCGATGCGTTGCCGACGATCTCTCCACCGGGCGCGACCGCGACGAACATCGTCTCGCGCGGGTGCTCCAACGTGTCGCGCCACTTGGACAGCCGCCGCTCGCGATCCACGGGAGCCTCGGCTCCGATCCAGCGTCCCTCCGCAGCGACGGTCTCGTAAACGTCGAGCGCCGCGGCGAGATCGTCGAATGATGCTTCGCGGACGGTGACGCCGGGCTCAGGTCTCCGGATCACCTTGCGCGAGCTCTTGCGAGCGTTCCATCGCGGCCTGGATCGCGTTGAGGAACGCGGCGCGTACCCCGGACTGCTCCAGAACCTTGATGGCACGGGTCGTCGTTCCGCCGGGAGACGTCACCATCTCGCGGAGTTCGACGGGGTGCATGTGCTCGTCACGGAGCAGCTTCGCGGAACCTAGCATCGTCTGCACTACTAGGTCGGTAGAGATCTCTCGCGACAACCCGAGAAGGATCCCAGCCTCGATCATCGCTTCTGCAAGGAGCGCGAAGTAAGCCGGACCGGAGCCGGAGATCGCGGTGACCGCGTCGAGGTAGCTCTCGGGCACCGTGACCACGCGGCCCACGTGGCCGAGAACCTCCGATGCGATCGCCAAGTGCTTGTCCTCCGCGTGCTTGCCTGCGGACAACGCAGCCATGCCCTCGTGCACCAGCGACGGGGTGTTCGGCATCGCTCGCACGACGGGAACGTCCTGGGAAAGACGCGACTCGATGAAAGTCGTGGGTATCGCAGCGATGACCGAGAGAACGGTCTGGTCGGGCGTGACGTGATCCGAGATGTCAGAGAGCAGGACCTCGGTGTCCTGTGGTTTGACCGCGAGCACGACGACCGATGCCCCGGCGACCGCGGACGCATTGTCGAGCGCTCCTTCGACTCCATGGCGCTCCTGAAGCCCGGCGAGGCGCTCGTCGCTGCGGGTCGTCACGACGATCTCCTCGGGGCGGCGCCATCCCGAGCCGATCAGACCGGCAACGAGCGCTTCGCCCATCTTTCCGCATCCCAGAACGGCGAGCTTGGTCAACGAGTTGTCCGTCATGTCCGTGAGCCTAGCCGCGCGAGCGTCCAGAAGTTCAGGGCTGGTTCAATAGACCGCATGTTCACCAAGACCCTGCTGTGGGCCTCGGAGAAGCCGCGCATGCAGCGCTTCGTAACCGAAGGTCGGCTCACGCGCCAGGTCGTCCGGCGATTCGTGGCCGGCGATCAACTGGAGGATGCCATCCGCGCGATCAAGGACCTCAACGCGCGGGGTGTCGGCGGCATCCTCGACCTCCTCGGGGAAGGTGTCGTCGACCCCGCCGGGGCGCGGGCGGCCGCCGACGAGTACATGGCGTCGATCAAGCGGATCGAGGAGACCGGTATCGACACGACGGTCTCGGTCAAGCTCACCCAGCTGGGCCTCGCCTTCGACAAGGGGGCCTGCATCGACCATCTCCGGGTCCTGGCCGCGGAGGCACAAGCCATCGAGAGCTACGTCGAGATCGATATGGAGCAGTCGGATTACGTGACGGACACGGTCGAGGTCTATCGGGTCCTCCGCAGCGACTTCCCCGACATCCGCCTCGCGATCCAGGCCTACCTGCGCCGCACCCTCGCCGACCTGGAGGGCCTAGCCGACGTGCCGCCGAAGGTCCGGCTCGTCAAGGGCGCCTACTCGGAGCCCGACAGTCGAGCCTTCCAGAAGGACAAGGAGATCGACGGGCAGTACCGCTTCCTCACCGACTGGCTCTTCGAGCGCGGCGCGGACCCGGGCATCGCTACGCACGACAGCAAGTTGATCCTTCACGCGCGTGAGAAGGCGATGGCGATGGGCCGGGACGCGGACAGCTTCGAGGTTCAGATGTTGTACGGCATCCGGCGGGAGCTGCAAGAGAAGCTCGCGCAACAAGGCCACCGCGTCCGCGTCTACGTGCCGTTCGGCTCCGCTTGGTACCCGTATCTCATGCGACGGATCGCGGAGAAACCCGGGAACCTTCGCTTCTTCCTTCGCGCGATGGTGCGCGACTAGTTAAGGAAGAAGTAAGCGTCTAGTCAGAACGAAAAGTAGGCCCCAGGAACCTTGGTTCCGACGCCACCTCGTGCACTTCCCCACACACGACGTGGCACCTTCACCGCGGCTTCTGAGGCCTACCGGTCCTTCAACCTCGCG
>JBOGWY010000144.1:0-3827 GCA_050694015.1 Actinomycetota bacterium
ACTCCAGGCCGAGCATCCGATCGAAGAGGTCGCCGCGCACCAGAGAGAGATTATGTCGTGGCTGTAGTACACGTCTTCGACACGACGCTGCGCGACGGCGAACAAACGCCGGGGATCTCGCTCAACCTCAAGGAGAAGGTCGAGATCGCGGAGCAGCTCGCGCGTCTCGAGGTCGACGTGATCGAGGCAGGCTTCCCGGTGTCGTCGGACGGAGAGTTCGAGGCCGTAGCCGCCATCGCCGGTCGTGTACGAGGTCCGATCGTGGCAGCCTTGGGACGCACCGATCCCATCGACATCGATCGCGCTGCGGCCGCGGTCGCCGCAGCCGAACGTCCCCGGATCCACACGTTCATCGCTACGAGCGAGATCCACATGCGCGTGAAGCTCCAGATGTCGCCCGATGAGGTCGTCGCTGCAACAACCGACGCCGTCGCCCGTGCGCGCGGCCACGTAGACGACGTCGAGTTCTCCTGCGAGGACGCGACCCGCTCCGAACCGGGCTTCCTGGCGCGCGTTTATCGAGCGGCGGCCGAGGCAGGAGCGACGACGCTGAACCTTCCCGACACGGTCGGCTACGCGCTACCGGCCGAGTTCGGAGCCCTCCTTGGCTATCTGGTCGGCGAGGTCGACCGCGACGTCATCTGGAGCGTGCATACCCACGACGATCTCGGCCTCGCGGTAGCGAACGCGCTCGCCGGCGTGGATGCAGGAGCGCGACAGGTCGAGGTAGCCGTGAACGGCATCGGAGAGCGGGCCGGGAACTGCTCGCTGGAAGAGCTCGTGATGGCCCTGCGGACCCGGACTGCGTCAACCGGAACCGACACGGGTGTGGCGACGCGCGAGATAGCGCGGACTTCGCGGCTCGTATCCATGCTTACCGGATACGCCGTGCCGCCCAACAAGGCCATCGTAGGGGCCAACGCGTTTGCGCACGAGGCCGGCATTCACCAGCACGGGGTCATCATGGATCGAACGACTTACGAGATCATGGACCCGTCGGACGTCGGGCTCGAAGGCTCCCGGCTGGTGTTGGGGAAGCACTCGGGCCGCCACGCGTTCTTCAAGGCGTTAACCGAGCTCGGCTTCGACCTCGATCGTGACGAAGGAGAGCGCGCCTTCTCCCGATTCAAAGCTCTCGCCGACCGCAAGGTGCGGATCACCGATACCGATCTCGAGGCCATCGTCACCGACGAGCTCGGTTCCGATCAAGAAGCATTCGAGATGATCTCGATCCAGGTAGCCGGCGGCACGCATCTCGCACCGACGGCGACGGTGAGACTTCGACGCGGCGACGAGGTGATCGACGAGTCCGCGATAGGCGACGGGATGATCGATGCTGCATGCGGTGCGATCCAGCTCGCCACGGGGATGGACGCGACGCTAGAGAGCTTCTCGGTGTCGAGCGTCACCAGTGGCATCGACGCGCTCGGCGATGTGACCCTGGTGCTCGCTACCGGAGACGGGTCCGAGGATCAGCCACTGCGGCGTGCCACCGGCAGGGGAGTCTCCACGGACGTTGTCGAGGCTTCGGCGCGCGCCTATCTCTCCGCCGTCAATCGTCTCGTAGCTCTGTCCGAACGGGCCCGGGTCGGTTAATGGGTCAGACGATCACAGAGAAGATCCTCGCCGCGCACAGTGACCGTGATGTCGTTCGTCCCGGCGAGATCATCACCTGTCGCGTGGATCTCGCTATGGCGAACGACGTGACGGCCCCTCCTGCGGCCGCGGCTTTCGGGAAGATGGGTGCGGCCACGGTGTGGGATCGGCACAAGATCGCCTTGGTCGCATCGCATTTCGCGCCGGCCAAAGACATCGCGTCGGCTTCGCTCATGTCGCGGATGCGCGCGTTCGCACTGGAACACGACATCGAGCACTACTTCGAGATAGGCCGCGGAGGTATAGAGCACATACTGCTGCCCGAGGAGGCGCTCACGCTTCCGGGTCAGGTCGTGATCGGCGCCGATTCGCACTCCTGCACCTACGGTGCACTGGGATGCTTCTCTACCGGGGTCGGCTCGACCGACGTTGCCGCCGTGTGGGCGACCGGCGAGATCTGGCTCCGGGTTCCCGAGACCATGAAGATCGTGTACTCGGGTCGCATGGGGCCGTGGGTCATGGGCAAGGACCTCATCCTGGCGGTGATCGCGCGGATCGGCGACGACGGTGCCGGCTACATGGCCATGGAGCACACCGGGGAAACCCTCGATGAATTGTCGATGGACGCACGGTTGACCCTGACGAACATGGCGATCGAGGCCGGCGCCAAGTCGGGGATAGTCGCCCCCGACGAGCGAACCCTCGACTACGTCGCATCCAGACAGGAGGCAACCGGCCGGCGGAACGAGTTCGATGTCATGGCATCGGACCCCGATGCGGAGTATGCGCGCACCGTGGCGCTAGACGTCGCCGAGCTCGAGCCTATGGTGGCGCGACCGTCGCTGCCGTCGCGCGCCGTGGGGATCTCGCACATCGGTTCGGTGAAGGTCGACCAGGTTTTCATCGGCTCGTGTACCAATGCCCGCATCGAAGATCTCCGGATCGCGGCGCAAGTGCTGGGAGACGAGCAGGTCGCTCCCGGGGTTCGCCTGATGGTCATCCCCGCGACGCAACGCGTGTGGAGGCAAGCAAACGCGGAGGGTCTGCTCGAGCGATTCGCCGCGGCAGGTGCAACCGTCTCGACCCCCACCTGTGGGGCATGTCTGGGCGCTCACATGGGCGTGCTCGGGCCGGACGAAGTATGCGTGTCGACATCCAACCGCAACTACGTGGGACGCATGGGCGACCCAACCGCCCAGGTGTATCTGACGAACCCCGCCGTGGCGATGGCGTCGGCGGTAGCCGGTGAGATCGCGCATCCCGGCGCGGTGCGCGGCGCTCCCGAGGCGGTGGCCGTCGTTGCGTAGCCTCGTAACCGCGTTCCGCTACGGCGATCATGTCGATACCGATGCGTTGATCCCGGCGCGTTATCTGACGACGGACGACCCCGCGGCGCTGGTGGCACACGCGCTAGAGGACCTCGATCCCGGGTTCGCCGGTTCCGTGCAACCCGGCGACGTGATATTCGCGGGACACAACTTCGGGTGCGGGTCGAGCCGAGAACATGCCCCCATCGCGCTCACCGCCGCGGGGGTCGCCGCGGTGATCGCTTCGTCCTTCGCGCGCATCTTCTTCAGGAACGCGATCAACACAGGTCTGCCCGTTCTCGTATGCCCTCTCGCGGTCGAGTGCACTGAAGCCGGCGACGATGTCGAGGTCGATGCGGCGACCGGAGTGATCGTGAACGAGACGAAGAACCGCGCTTTCACGGCCGAGCCACTGCCCCCGTTCGTGGTCGAGATCGTCGAGGCAGGAGGGCTCGTGAATTGGGTAGCGCGACGGCTCGAAGGCGTGTCGTGAAGCCGCGGATCGCGGTGCTTCCCGGCGACGGGATCGGCCCGGAGGTGATCGATGCGGCGCTTGAAGTTATCGCCCCGCATGTGTCGCTTACTCACATCGGCGCTGGTGCAGATCGGTTCCTCGCCACCGGACAGACGCTGACGAGTGAAGACATCGCGACGATCGGGAGTTGTGATGCGCTGCTCTTCGGAGCCGTCGGCGACCCGCGTGTTCCCGACGGGGTGCTGGAACGAGGCATCCTTCTTCGCCTTCGCCAGGAACTCGACCTGTACGTAAATGTGAGGCCTGTCCCCGAGTTGGACCTCGTGATTGTGCGCGAGAACACGGAGGGTCTGTATGCCGGGGTCGGGTCCTCCGACGACGACTCCGCGATGGAGATCAGCGTCAACTCACGCACGGCAGTCCAGAGATGCATCCATTACGCGCTGTCG
>JBOGWY010000145.1:0-7095 GCA_050694015.1 Actinomycetota bacterium
GGATGTGGCTGGGTCCGATCCCTTGTGCGCGCGCGTCGGGCGATGTCTGCGTGAGTATGTGGGCCTGGGTCCCGTCGCGAGGATCCTCGGCCGCGAGTCCGGCCAGGAACTCGAAGTCGCTCAACTCGAACTGAAGCACATCGGCCGAGTGATCGACGGTCGTATCCGAGAGCCGGAGCCTATTGTCCAGGTAGTAGAGGAGCAGATCCCAGTAGCCATAGCCACCCGCGCGGTTGCCGTAACAGCTCTCGCCGATGAAGGCAGGGTCCGCGAAGAAGGAGAAGAAACACTCGTGGACGTCGGCGAGCCGGCCGTCGAACGTCCCGAACCTCTGCGTGACGCTGAACGAGTTCCAGGACTGTAGATCGGTGAGGCTCTCGACGACGTAGGGCTCCGAGAGATCGGCCGGACTCAGACCTCGCTCGATGGCGCGATTCACAGTGATACCGATGTCGGAGGGGATCTTGGGGGCCGAGATCACCGGGTCGTAGATCGGCGACGGCGCGAACAGTGAGTCGGTCGCAACGTAGCGGGTGATCTTCGCCAGATCACCGGTGAGATCGGTGAACGGTCGGTAACCGGACGTGTTGCCGTACTCCCACACGGGGGGAAGGCGATAGTCGGTGAGGCCATCGAGATCGACATCGGGCGTGGTGAGATCCCAGTTCCGCGTGACGAAGTCGGGTCCCGCGGAGAGATCGTGGAACCATGTCCGGTAGGGAGGCGTCCCGGGGTCCTCGAACGCAGTACCTCCCCACGCGATCATCTTGCGGGAACCGCGCATCCCATGCTCCACGCCGGTGTCGACGTCGGGATCTCCGGTCTTCGAATAAACGTGGAATCGGAAGTCGGGCCGTCCGTACCAGTTGATGAAGAAGACCGTGGGCGAAGTCGTGTTGATTCCGAGCAGGGTTTGCGCGTTCTCGGCCAGCCACCGCTCGGTAGCGATCGCATCGATCTCGATCGTGTCGGTGATGTCCAGGCTCCGCGCGGCCTCCTCGTTGTACAGGTCCTGGAACTGCGTCAACGGCTGCTCGGTCCCGACACTTGCTGCCATGTCGAAGAACGCGTCCTCGAACGATTCGGGAGCGAAGTTGAGTCTGTAATCGAGCTCCCATGCGATGTACGAGGGGCGCAAACGTCCGTACTGGAGCGGTATCAGCGCAGCGCCGGCGGTGACCTCCGGGAGATCCGCGAGGAACCGATCCGGGTCGACGTCGTGGACGGCCGGGCCCGGCTCGTAGCCGACGAAGACCACGTTGACCGGCAGTGGTGCGAAGAATTGCCCCACCCCGCCGGGCGACAAGATCGCCAGAGGAGGGGGAGTGGGCGCAGCCGCCGCGGGATGCACAAGCGTCGCAGCGACGAACGCAGGGCCCAACAAAGCGAGAACGGACCGTTTCCGGCGCAGGTGTCAGCCCACCCTTCTGCCGCATCCGAAGCATCGCACCAGATCGAGGGTGGTAGCAATGGGCTTTTACTCAGGTTCCTCCGGCGTGTTGTAGAAGTCGCACCCCGGCGGATCGCGGAAGATCGGATCGCTGCGGTCGTAGAGCACGCACGGGACCATCGGGCCCTGCTTGTACGGGTTGACCGGTACGCCCATCGAGCCACCCGACTCGCAGTCCGGCAACCCGCGCGGGTCCATCGCGTTGTGCGAGGTCGCGTCGTCCTCGCCGGCTCCTGTGTTTTCCTGCCAGCAGTTGCCCTCACCGTTGTCGTCCCAGAAGAAGTCGACGCCGTTGAGGTCGGGTTTCCCGTCGGGGCCTATCCCCATGATGTTGTCGACGATCTTGTTGAAATGCGACGTGTCGAACTGCAGCGTGGGGTCGTACTCCTCACGGACGGCCGCAGGGACGCTGATCAGCGTGAGGCCCGCGCGCCAGTTGTCCCACACCCGGTTGTTCCGGAACAGGTTCCAGTTACCGCCGGCGATGATCATCCCCGTGCCGACGGGGTACGGACCGACCGGGCACACGATGCCGCTGTGAAGGGGCTTCGTCGGCAGCGGTTTGTAGCCGCGCTCGGCCGGGGGTTTGTCGCACGTTCCGTCGTGAACGTTGTCGAAGTAGTTGATGTTGTTCGAGTAGATGCGGTTGTTCTCGTAAAGGCCGTGATCCTGGGGAAGGCCCGGGTGGTTCGGGAACACGGAGTCGGTCACGAGACCCAGCGCGTTGTGATGGAAGTCGGTGTCGTGGACGTAGACGGAGTTACCCGCCGTCCCCGAGTAACCGGAGGCGTTGTGGTGGCTAGAGCAGTTGTCGATCTCGACCGCCCAACGTTCGACCTGTCCGTACTCCTCCTTGCCGGTGTTCACGTCCGACGCGGAGCCGGGATAGAGGCCGGCGTCGCCGGTGTTGTAGGCCTCGCAGTTCTTGTAGAGCCCATGGTCGACGGCGAAGGTGAGGAACCCGTACTCGTCGTTGTAGCGCGCGACGACCTCGTCGATCACGAAGCCGTCGGTCTCGAGCACGTAGATCGCGTTGAACTCGAATAGCTCGATCGTGAAGTTCTTGAAGTAGATACCGTCGGCGCGATCGGCGCGGATGCCGTTCAAACGCAGCCAGTCATCGCTCTCCTTGAAGCCGCCGGTGATGACGACATCCTCGGGGTCGTCTCCCGTGCCCTCGAGCTGAAGGTCGCACGCGGCGCTGTTGCACTCGCGTTTGTCGTCGGTGGGCTTCGTGTCGCCGAAGATCCCGATCAGGTTCTGCGCGTGCGGACACTCCAGTTGCTCTTCGTACGTGAGAACCGGAGCATTCTGCGATTCCTCGTCACCTTTGCCCTCGCCGTCGTCCTGCGCGAGGTTCGCGGCGCACTTGGGGGTGGCTCGGTAGGGATCCTCTTCGTAGACGCCGGGAAGGATGTAGATCGTCGAGCCGCGACGCTTCAGGTCGAACACCGCGTCCTGGATGTGCGAGTAGTCGCACCGTCGCAGCAGTCTGAGGTTGATCGCGCGTAGCTTCCGGTCGGAGATGTCCCTGATCCGGGCCCGGCTGTCGTCCTTGCACACGACCAGATTCGGTGTCGCGATCATCGGCCGGTACGTGGGCACCTCGCCGGTCCCATCGGGGAACTCCGTCTCCCGCTCGGCGTGGGCGAAGGCGGTGGTGGCGATCATCGCCAGGGCCAGCCCGGCGCCCAGGGCGGCCACGAGTCTCGTTCCGGTGGTGCGCATCATCCCTCCCATTAAATGTAAAGCCGCTTGAAGGACTTTTCGGGACTAAAAGTCCTTTCCCTGCACGGCTCACCGTCAATCAGGAGGGCAGGGGGTCTACACGCGGCTCGTTTCCCGGGCGTCGCGTGTCACCATCACGCCCTCGCACCACGAGCAGTCGGCGTCGCCGGGATCGACCCACGACCCGAAGCGATCCCGGCGCTTGGAGACGAACATGAAGAACTGCTCCGCCAGGGGAGCGAACGCCGGTCGCGCCAGCGTGTAGGAGATCGAGCGGTAGCGGGCCGTCGCCCACAGGCACACGACAAAGGCCGCGGGTCCGATCCACCCGCGGCCCTCGTTATCGACGACCACGAGCTCGTGACCCAACCACGGCTCGAGCTGGGGATAGCGCCACCGAACGTCGGGCGATCCCGCAGGTACGAGCGCGACGGGCACCATGCACGGCTGCGTGGAAAGCCAGTCCCGACAACGTCGACAGAGCGCGCACCGCTCGTCGTACAGCACGGTTATTTGCCGGGTGTCTTCCACGGTCATGCCTGGGTCACGGGCGGTGCGACCACCTGCGGCGCGACCGGTACCGGAAGCTCGCGCTGCTCGCGGTGGATCCGGATCCGCCAGAACACGAACACATTGACCAGGTGCATCACGGCAAGGACGAGCAGGAGAGCACCGATGCGGTTAACGAAGAACTGCATCGCGTCGGACGCGGCGACGAATTCCCGGCCCGCGTTCAGCGTGAAGAGGGCATAGCCCAGGTTGAACATGTAGAAGCCGACCACCAAGAGGGTGTTGACCGCGTCGGCGATCGCGGCCTTGTCCCCGAAGACGTCGTGCAGAAACACGCCCCCGTTGCGGAACAGGGTCCGGGCCAGGAACGCGGTGAGCCCGATCGCGACCGCCGCGTAGGCGACGTAGACGATCATCACGTACGAGTCGTCATGCATCTCGTCCTCCTTCTTGAGCGACTGACTTAAACAACTGCCCAAATCATATGCCCAAGATGAGTAAGGGTCAAACGGGGAAGGAAGCACCCCTTTCCCGGCGAATCGACAGCCCATGCGGCGGACCCTCCTTGCTCTGCTTACCGGCCTTCTTACGGGGGTGCTCGTCCTCGGTGTGGCATGGGCGACCGTGGGCCTGGTCCCGCGCCGCGGAGCCCGGTCCGTGGATCCCGGAGAAGTAGGGGGCGGTCCCGCGCCGGCCGGACCGGCGCGACAAGGAGGCGAGCAGGCGCAGGCCGCGCTCGACGCGGCCACCGCGCAGGGTCGGCTTCCGGGCGGCGGATTCCTCGTCGGCACGCACAACGAATCGATCGCACCGGTGCGGGTGGCAGACGGCGGGCAGTGGAACGCGCACGGCGACGGCTACGACTGCGGTCCGTTCGAGCAGGAGTACCTACCGAACTCCGATCCGTCGTGTCTCAGGACCTTCGACCGGATGTGGGCGACGGGAGTCGACGAGGCCGCCGACCTCGGCATCCACGCGCGCGCGATGGCGATCTCGAACGGCGAGACGACGCTGGCGTTCGTCGTGATCGACACGGTGTCGTGGTTCTATGGTTACGACCCTTCGATCTGTCCCGACGATCCCAACGCGCCGCAGCCCCAGGACACGTGTGGTGTGCGCGCGATCACCCACGACCTGTCCGACGAGCTCGGTATCCCGGTCGAGAACTTCGTCATCGCGTCGACGCACACGCACGCGAGCGCGGACACGACCGCACGGGGCCCGTCCTGGTACTACGAGTTCGTCCGCGACCAGATCAAAGACGCGATCCGCGGCGCGGTCTCATCGATGCAGCCGGCGACGCTGCAGACCGGCGCGATCCCGGCGAAGGCGTTCAACATCGACCGGCGCATCGTCACCCGCGCGGTTCCCGATGCCGAACTGACGTGGCTCCGCGCGGTCTCTATCCCCGAGGGACAACCGGGCAACGGGCGCGACAAGAACGCCCCACCTGAGGGACACACGATCGCGACGCTCGTGAACTTCTCGGCGCATCCGACCGTCATGGCCGGCAACCACGACATGCACAGCGGTTTCATCGGCCACCTCGCGCAAAAGCTCGAGCAGCTGTGGGGCGGCAACACCGTGTTCATGCCCGGTGGGCTCGGCGACCAGACCGTGCAGCGCAGCTTCGGTCGCGACGGGATCGGCTACGGGCTCGCGAACCTGGTGTACGAGTCGGCACAGCACTACGCGTACACAATGCAGTCGAACGACATCGTCGCCGAGCAACGCATCCTCACGATCCCCGCCGACAACGCATCGCTCGTCGCGCTCAACAAGGCCGGGGTGTTCATGCGTGACACCACGATCCCCGGCCCTCACGCCGCCGGCCCATCGCAGAGCGTGCAACAGAAGGGCCGCGCGCGGAGCCCGAGTTGTGTCGGAGCAAGCGCCATCAGCGCACTTTCCCCCGTCGGCGGATGGCGGATCGGCACGCCCGGCAAGGCACAAGGGGAGCCCGGCTTCGTTCCCGGCGACCGTGGCGACGCGGTCGTGATGATGCAGGCGCCGGGCGAGATCTTCTCGTCGATCAGCCTCACGACGAAGGACTACCTGTCCCGCGCCCGCAACGTGATGGTGTTCGGGATGGCGAACGACCACATCGGTTACATCATCCCGGCCGAGCAGTACGACGTGCGGGGCGCGAACGCGGCCGGGATCGCGCAGCCGTCGATCGAGATGACGAACTACGAGGAGTCGCTCAGCACCGGCCGCTGCACCGGCGACCAGATACAGAACGCCCTGATCGAGATCGGGACGAACCTGGGTGTTCTCGGCCCCGGCGAAGGCCGCTAGCTCCAACGGGAGACGCCGTCTCAAGCAGTCCAAGGAAGGAACCGGGTCGCCCGCAGCGAACACGTCGCTCGAACCCGCTCGATCGGAGCCGGGTCTTACCGAAGGGAGCCGGACGTGCCGAAGACCTCGGGGCCGGGGCGAGTGACTCGCTGGTTGACGACGCTGGTGGTCATCGTGGTGGCCCTGCCTCTGGCACTGCCGGCCACCGCTCGCGAACCGATCGACACGTGGGAACTCGTGGTCGGGATCGACTGCGTCAACGACCGCTTCAATCCCACGCGCGCCGACGGCACCAAGGATCCGAACGGAGACCCCGAGCCGGGTTCACCCGAATGGATAGAGCGCGACAACGAGCGTCTGCAGTGCGACAACCAGCGTGACCACGACCGGCGTGTCCATCCGACCGGCTACTCGACGTCGGCGCGCTACGGCGAGGACTGGTACCGGCAGCCGTTCCTGTACGACGACGTTCGGTTCCGCTTCGACTATCTCCCGACCGGGACCGGACCGGGAGGCGTCCCGGCCATGGAGGTTTATCGCCCGTGCGGTAAGGGTCAGTGTCCCGATCTACCAGAGGAGCTGGAGCGGATCGACGGTCCCTACCCGGTCGTGATCATCCACCACGGCTTCATCGCCCAGATGACGCACCATCGCTACAACGCCCAATCCTTCGCAGAGGCGGGCTACCTCGCGATCAGCGTCAACGGCACCCATCCCGTCACGGGCGCGCCGAACGTGCAGCGCAACGTGAACGCGGGACTGGTGCTGGACTGGCTCGCGTCGGAGGCTTCGGGCGAGATCGGGGAGCAGGCCGACCTCAGCCGCGTTGCGCTCGCGGGCCACTCTCAAGGCTCCGCCGCCGCCCTCAGCTACCAGGGTGACCCCCGCGTGCACGCGATCCTCGCGTGGGACGGCGGGGATTCGATAGCCGATGCGAACACGTCGCAGCCGATCATGTATCAGCGCACCGACGGCGCATTCTCCGCGGGACAGAACTCCGCTCGCACGGATTACCCGGCGGGCCGCGACCGCGGGCTCGAGACGTATCTGACGCACAAGCAGCGCGGCCTCGACGTGTATCACCTGACGTTCCGTGCCACCAACCACAT
>JBOGWY010000146.1:0-6426 GCA_050694015.1 Actinomycetota bacterium
CGGATGACGTCGCCGCGTTTGCGCTCGTCGAAGTCGATGTCGATGTCGGGCATCTGGATGCGTTCGGGGTTCAAGAAGCGCTCGAACATCAGGTCGTACTTGATCGGGTCCAGTTCGGTGATGCCGAGCGCGTAGCTGACGACGGAGCCCGCCGCGCTACCCCGACCCGGTCCGACGCGGATGCCCTGATCCTTCGCCCAGTTCACGAAGTCCTGTACGACGAGGAAGTAACCGGGGTACTCCATGTCGCCGATCACCTTGAGCTCGTACTCGGCGCGCTCCTTGACCTCGACGGTGACCTCTTCGTAGCGCTTGTCGAGACCCTTGTAGACGAGTTCGCTGAGGTAACCATCGAGCGTCTTGCCCTCAGGGATGTCGTAGTGAGGGAGCAGGGAGGC
Source organism: Actinomycetota bacterium (assembly GCA_050694015.1). GTDB lineage: Bacteria > Actinomycetota > CADDZG01 > CADDZG01 > WHSQ01 > JBOGWY01. The sequence goes on from JBOGWY010000146.1 coordinate 399, forward strand.
ACCGAGTGTCAGCGTGACGTTGCAGCGCTCGGCGACCTCGAGGGTGTTCTCGCATGCGCCGGGCCAGCGCGAGAACGTGCGCTCCATCTCCTCCGGGGTCTTCAGGTAGAAGGCGTCGGAGTCGAACTTGAAGCGGTTCGGGTCGGAGAGTTCGGAACCCGTGTTGATGCACAGCAGGACCTCGTGACCGGCAGCATCTTCCTTGTGCGTGTAGTGCGAGTCGTTGGTCGCGACCCACGGGATGCCCATCTCCTGACCGATCTTGACGAGCTCGTCGTTGAGCGGTTTCTGTACCTGGATGCCGTGGTCCTGTAGCTCCAGGTAGAAGCGATCGCCGAAGACCTCGCGGTACTGGGCGACCTTCCGCCGGGCCCCGGCCAGGTCACCGGCGACGATCAGCTTCGGGATCTCCGCCGAGAGACAGCCGGAGAGACAGATCAGCCCCTCGGAGTACTCCGCCAGGATCTCGTGGTCGGTCCGGGGGTAGTAGTGGAAACCTTCGAGCCACGCCTTCGAGCTGAGCTTGCAGAGGTTCCTGTAGCCGGCGTCGGTCGCGGCCAACAGTGTGAGATGGAAGGTGCGCTCGTTGTTCTCGCGCTGACCCAGTTTGGGATCCGTGGCTCGGCCGGGGGCGAAGAGGTAGCCCTCCATGCCCAGGATCGGCTTCACACCTGCCTTGGTCCCCGACTTCCAGAACTCGAGAGCCCCGTACATGACGCCGTGGTCGGTGATGGCGCAGGCGGGCATGCCGGCGTCGGAGGCCGCCTCGAACATCTCGCCCACCCGTGAGGCGCCGTCGAGCATCGAGTACTCGGAGTGCGCATGCAGGTGAACGAAGCTCAAAGCCGCCCTTTCGAGTGGTTGCCGGAGGAGGAATTACAACAGTGTCTTTTATCGCGCATCAAGGGGGCCGCGTGCCGGAAATCAGCCCTGCTCGAGAGTCCCCGACCGCGCCCGTTCCCCACGTGACCCAGGCAACACCCCGGCGCCTGTTAGGCGGAAGGAGGAGAACCTGTGACTTGGCCTGTTGACGGCTGTGGAGGAGCCGGTCATGCGGATGTTTCAACCGTGACTCGAGCGACACTCCTCGGAGAGGGAGCGGCGGCAACTGCCAGGACGGCTATCTCGGCTACTACCTCAAATAACGCGTGCGCTAGGTCGCGAGGCCCGCTTCGTTCAGGGCGCGCTCGAGATCGGGCGGCAGCGGGTCGTCGACTTCGATGATGCGGTCGTCGTCGGGGTGCGGGAACGCGAGGCGGACCGCGTGGAGGAACGGCCTCGTGAGGCCGAGACGCCGGGACAGCTCGGAGACGCCTCCGTAGACGCGGTCGCCGAGGATCGGGTGACCCAGATGGGCAACGTGCACGCGTATCTGATGGGTGCGTCCGGTCTCCAGCCTGAGGGCGAGCAGAGACGCCTCTTCGGTGACCGCCTGCACCTCGTAGTGGGTGACCGAGGGTTTCCCGTCCCCGACCACGGCGCGGATCCGCCACCGCGTCGGATGTCTTCCGATCGGCGCGTCGATCGTACCGGCGGGTGCGGGTAAGTGCCCCCTCACCAAGCCGAGGTAATGCCGGTCGATCGCGCGGTCCTGCATCGCGGCGAGAAAGAAAGCGTGAGCCTCGTCGTCGCGTGCCACGAGCAGCAGCCCCGAGGTGTCCTTGTCGAGGCGGTGAACGATCCCGGGCCGCATCGAGCCGCGCCCGGACAGGTTCCCCTCGAGCGCCAGCAACGCGTTGACCAACGTGCCCGACTCGTGCCCGCGCGCGGGATGAGTCACCAAACCCGCAGGCTTCGAGACGACAAGCACGCGTTCGTCGGAGTAGCGAAGCTCCAGGGGGATCGACTCGGCTTCGGGCGGCGCGATGTCGGGATCGGGTATGTCGCCTTCGATCTCGTCGCCGAGGACGAGGCGGTAGCTGGCGCGCACGATCTCACCTCCGACGGTGACGTCGCCATTGCGAAGGGCCCGTTGCGCGAGCGTGCGCGTGACGGCCGCTTTCTTCGCCAGCACCACATCGATCCGGTCGCCGCTGTCGTCCTCGCCGGCGACGAAGCGGACCGGCGTGGTCAGTTCCGACTCCGGAAACTCAGTAGGAACATCCAGATGACCCCGACGACGATCGCCGAGTCGGCGACGTTGAACAACGGCCACACGTGGAGATCGATGAAGTCGACGACGCGGCCGTCGGTGTCGCGGAACAGACGGTCGCAGATGTTCCCCACTCCGCCACCGAGCACGAGTCCCAGGGGATAGGCCCACACCGCGTGTTCGATGCGACGCGCGAGGAAGAGGACGACGACGAGCGTGATGAGCGACGCGCCGAGGAAGAACCACGGGACACTCTGACCGATGCCGAACGCACCACCGGGGTTGAACGTCAGGCGAAGACTGAGCACGCCGTCGATCACGTCGATCACGCGCCCATCGGAGAGCTCGTTGAGGACCCACTCCTTGGTGACTTGATCTATCGCGACGACCACCACGGCCAGCGCGGCGAAGGTTGCGTAGACACGTCTCGTCGGAAGCGGTGGCGTGGTCGCGCCGTCGTGGGAGGCCGAACGCTCTGCCTCCATCTCGTGATCGGTAGCTACCGGACGCGCTCCTCGCGGCGTTTGCAATCCAGACACAGGGACGCGTGCGGCAGCGCCTTCAGTCGCGCCGCGTCGATCGGTCGGCCGCATCGTTCACAGCTCCCATACGTGCCGTCATCGATCCGCGCGACCGCGCGGTCGATCTGCTGGATCAGATCCCGGATGTTGTTGCGGATCGAGAGATCACGCTCTCGATCGAAGGTGGCCGTGCCGGCGTCGGCGAAATCCTCGTCGAGACCGACCTCACCGGTCATGTCCGACTGGGATCCGTCGAACGAATCTTCCTCGAGCTCGTCCTGCTGCTTCCGGAGATCGGCGCGCTCCTCCTCGAGCTGCTCTCTGATCTTCTTGAGCGTCTCCTTGTCGAGCTTGGCCGGACGCGGCTTCTTGACCGGCGGCGCCTTCGGCGGTGGTCTCCTGATCAATGCCTTCTTCTCCGGCTTCCTGCTCAGTGCCGGTTTGTCCACTGCGGCGGCCGTCGTCTTGGCGGTGGTCCCCTTGGCGGTGGACTTCGCCGAGGACTTCGCGGCGGGCGCTTTCGCGGTGGTCTTCTTCGGCGCTGCGGTGGGCTTCTTGGTCCGAGCGGAGGATCCAACCCCGCGGGAACCGGTTCTCTTCCGGGACGCGGTCTTCTTGGCGGGGGCCTTGGCCACCGTCTTCTTCTTGGCGGAACGCCCTGCTGTTTTGGTCGTCCGCCCCTTGGTTGCCGACGTCTTGGCGGTGGTCTTCTTAGTCGTCTTCTTGGCGGTGGATTTCTTTCTCGACGCCTTGGACGAGGTCGAGGACTTGCCTCTCGCCGGCTTCTTAGCCGCGCTCATGGGGCCGGGACGATAGCACAAGCTCTAGTTCACGAGCGACCTTTTCGCCGCTGATGCCCGATATGGCGAGACGCTTGTGGCGACTGGTCTCGCCGGAGGTGACGCGGACCGCGCTGCGGGGGATCCCGAGGGTCTCGGCCACGAGCTCTTCGGCGGCGCGGTTCGCTCGGCCCTCGACGGGCGGAGCGGTGACCTTCAGTTTGAGGGCGGACCCGTGGATCCCGACGATCGCGTTCTTCGCGGCACGCGGCTGAACGAAAACGTCCACGATCGTGGCGCCCTTGGAGGTGGAGACATACGGCGGAAGAGCCACGACGTGAAGCTAACCTTGCGCCTATGGCAACGCCGCGATACCGCCCGGTCGATCCCAAGGTCTCGTTCCCGCAGCTCGAGGAGCGCATCCAGACGCGGTGGAAGGACGAGCAGATCTTCCACCGGTCGATGTCCCAGCGCGAGGGCGCGTCCGAGTGGATCTTCTACGAGGGACCGCCCACCGCCAACAACAAACCCGGGATCCATCATGTGGAGTCGCGGGCGTTCAAGGACATCTTCTGCCGCTTCCAGGCGATGCGCGGCCACTACGTCCACCGCAAGGCGGGGTGGGACTGTCACGGCCTTCCGGTCGAGGTCGCCGTCGAGAAGGAGCTCGGCATCACCGTCAAGCGTCAGATCGAGGAAGAGTTCGGCATCGAGGAGTTCGTGCGGCGCTGCAAGGAGTCCGTTCAACGCTACGTCGAGGACTGGGAGGTCCTGACCGAGCGCATCGGGTTCTGGGTCGACCTCGACGAGGCCTACTGGACGATGGAGCCGACCTACGTCGAGTCGGTGTGGTGGTTGCTCAAGCAGATCTGGGACAAGGGCCTGCTGGAGGAGGACTTCAAGGTCGTCCCTTACTGTCCGCGCTGCGAGACGTCGCTCTCATCCCACGAGCAACACATGACCGGCGCGTATCAGACGGTGACGGACCCGAGCGTGTACGTGCGCTTCCCGCTCGAGGACGATGGCAACGTCGCGTTGCTGGTGTGGACGACCACACCCTGGACGCTGCTCGCGAACATGGCCGCGGCGGCCGGGCCCGACGTCACCTACGTCGAGGTCGACGACCCGGATAAACCGGGGGCCCGTCTCATCCTGGCCGAGGAGCGCGTCGAGGCCCTGCTCGGCGAGGGGGTGGAGATACGCCGCCGCTTCCCGGGCCGCGAGTTGATCGACAACCACACGCGCTACATGCCGCCGTTCGACTTCGTTGACCGGCAAGCCAAGGAGCACGTCGCGCACACGGTGCGGAACGGCGACTTCGTCACGACCGAGGACGGCTCGGGCATCGTCCATCTCGCCCCCTACGGCGAGGAGGACATGAGCGTCGCGAAACGCGACGACCTCCCGATCGTGCAGATGATCAACGGCTCCGGCCGGGTCGTGGAGTCGGGCGGCAAGTTCGCGGGCCTGTGGATCAAGGATGCCGACGTGGAGATCGTCAAGGACCTCACCGAGCGCGGCATCCTCTTCCGCTCGGAGACCTACGAGCACTCGTACCCACACTGCTGGCGTTGCAACACCCCACTCCTTTATTACGCGCGCAAGGACTGGTACATCCGTACCTCGCAGATCCGCAGCGAGCTGCAGGCGTCCAACGAGGAGACGAACTGGCAGCCGCCGACGATCAAGTACGGGCGTTTCGGCGACTGGCTCGCGAACAACGTCGACTGGTCGCTGTCGCGCGACCGTTACTGGGGCACTCCCCTACCGGTGTGGCGCTGCGCGAACGAGCACGCCGTGTGCGTGGGGTCGTTCTCGGAGCTGTCCGAAAGGGCCGGGCGGGATCTGGGGCCCGACTTCGATCCGCACCGGCCGTACGTCGACGGGATCACGTTCCCCTGCCCCGAATGCGGACAGGAATCACGACGTGTCCTCAGCGTGATCGACGCGTGGTTCGACTCGGGTGCGATGCCGTTCGGCCAGTGGCACTACCCGTTCGAGAACGAGGACGTCTTCGACCGCCGCTTCCCCGCCGACTTCATCTCTGAGGCGATCGATCAGACGCGCGGCTGGTTCTACTCGCTGCTCGCGGTGGCGACCCTGGTTCGCGGGCACAACTCGTACCAGAACGTCGTCTGTCTCGGTCACATCATCGACGCGGAGGGACGCAAGATGTCGAAGTCCCTCGGCAACGTGATCGATCCGTGGACCGTCGTCAACGCGCACGGCGCGGACGCGCTGCGCTGGTACATGTTGAGTGTCGGCACGCCGTGGTCGGCCCGCCGGGTCAGTCCCGACCTGATCGAGGAGCAGCTGCGGAAGTACCTGCTCACGATGTGGAACACCTATTCGTTCTTGGTCACGTACGCATCACTCGAGGATTTCGATCCCGCCGCGGTGGCCATCCCGGTTGCCGAGCGCTCCGAGATGGACCGGTGGATCCTGGCCGAGCTCGACAGCACGGTGCGCGACGTCACCGCTGGGCTCGAGAACTTCGACACCGCGGTCGGGGGCAAGCGACTGGATCGGTTCGTCGACGATCTCTCGAACTGGTACGTCCGCCGGTCGCGTCGGCGGTTCTGGAGATCGAGCGCGGACGCCGACACGAAGGCGGCCTTCCTGACACTGTGGGAATG
>JBOGWY010000147.1:0-26653 GCA_050694015.1 Actinomycetota bacterium
CCCGGGGGGAGCCCCTTTCTTCGTTCTGCAACGGATCGTCCTAGGAGGCCGCGGCCCGCTCCTTCTCGATCAGGACACGGCGCAGGATCTTGCCCGACGCCGACTTCGGGATCTCTTCCGTGAACTCGACGATGCGGATCTTCTTGTGCGGCGCGACGCGCTCGGCGACGAAGCTCATGATCTCGTCTTCGGTCACCTCGCCCGACTTGACGACGAACGCCTTCGGGAGCTCGCCGGCGGCCTCGTCGGGGACCCCGATCACCGCCGCGTCGCCGACGTTCGGGTGCGACAACAGCACCGCTTCGAGCTCCGCCGGCGGCACCTGGAATCCCTTGTACTTGATCAGCTCCTTGAGCCGATCGACCAGGAAGAAGTAGCCGTCGTCGTCGACGTAGCCGATGTCGCCGCTGTGGAGAAATCCCTCGGAGTCGATCGTCCGCTTCGTCGCCTCGTCGTTGTTGAGGTAGCCCTTCATCACCTGCGGCCCCCGGATCAACACCTCGCCGGTGCCGTTGGCCTCGAGCTCCTTGCCGGACTCGACGTCGACGATCTTCGACTCGGTGTTCGGGATCAGGAAACCGATCGAGCCGACGCGGCCCTTGCCCTCCTCGTCGGGGTTCATGTGCGTGACCGGTGACGTCTCGGTGAGTCCGTAGCCCTGCATCACGACCCCCCCGACGCGGTTCTGCGCGGCCTCCTGCAGGTCCTCGCCGAGCGGCGCCGCTCCGGACATGATGACTTCGAGGGCCGAGAGGTCGTACTTCTCGACGATCGGGTGCTTGGCGAGCGCCAGGATGATCGGCGGCACGAGGTACGCGCGCGTGACCTTGTGGTCCTGCATCAACGTGAGGAACTCCTCGAGGTCGAATTTCGGCATCGTGACGATCGTGGCCCCGGCACGCACGGCCATGTTCATGATCACCGTCATGCCGTAGATGTGGAAGAACGGGAGCACGCCGATGATGACGTCGTTTTCATTGGTGCCATGCGCGTCGAGTGACTGCGCGATGTTCGCGACGAGGTTCCCGTGCGTGAGCATGACGCCCTTCGGGAGCCCGGTCGTGCCGCTCGAGTACGGGAGCACGACGAGGTCGTCGCGGGAGATGTCGACCTTGGGCGCGTCGCCCTTCGGTGCCAGCAGCTCCGTGACGGGGGTCGCGCCCTCGGCCTCGCCGAGCACGAACACCTCCTCGACGCCGGCGTTCTTGGCGGCCTCCTGGGCGCGGTCGAGGAACTGCGGGATCGTGAGGAGGTACTTCGCCTTCGAGTCCTTGAGCTGGAAGGTCAGCTCGTCGGTGGTGTAGAGCGGGTTGATCGTCGTCGCGATGCCGCCGGCCGCCGCGACGCCGTGGAACGCGACCGCGTACTCGGGCACGTTCGGCGAGAAGATCGCGAACACGTCCCCCTTCTTGAAGCCACGCTCGGCGAGCGACGCGGCCACGAGTTGCGTGCCGATGGCGAGCTCGCCGTAGGTGATCGTGCGCCCGGTCGGGCCGTCGATCAGCGCGGGCTTGTCACCGCGTGCCGCGGCGCCACCCAGGACGAACTCGGTCAAGCCGACGTCGGGGATCTCGACGTCGGGATACGGACTCTTGAAGATCGTCATTCCCCACCTCCACGGCTAGAGGACGCTAGAGAACGAGAGGTTAGTGGAAAGCGCGCACTCCCGCAGATCGGATTTGTTCTGCAGACGCGGGCGTGAAAACGCGGCTATGTGCTCACAAAACAGTTAGGCGGCGTGGGGGCCGTGACTCACGGCGGCGCGCAGTTGGTCTATAGAGATGCCGGCGCCCTTGGTGACCCGTTCGTCGGCCCACGGCGCGGTCTCGTCGTTGCCGGAGAACGAGATGATGCGAGCGCGGGGGCAGAGTTTGCGAATGCGCTGGGCGACCTCTTCACCGCTGAGTCCGGGGAGCCCATGGTCGGTCACGACGACGTCGGGATTGAAGTTCTGCGCGATCGCGAGCGCGGATTCGCCGCTGGAAACGGTCTCGACCTCTTCGACGTAGGGCTCGTATTCGAGCATGACTCGCAGGGCGAACCGGAGTGCGCCGTTGTCCTCGACGACCAGAACCCTGTGCGCCATGACACTGAGTTCCTACCCACCACCTGCACCGCCAACCTCAATACGAGCAGAAATACTGCAAAGAGTGAGCAATCGGCAACGGTGGGTAAAAAGGCGCCATGGATCTCAACCGGCTGCCCCGGCCCCCGTGGCGCGCTCCTAGAGAGACCCCGTTAGAGCGGTTCGATCGCGCCGCCGACTCGGGCGTGCTCTGGGGCCTCGCGGCCGCGGCCCTGGGGGCGAGCCAGACCCGCAAGGGGCGCCGGGCCGGGCTCCGCGGCCTCCTGAACGGCGTGGTCGCGTGGGTCGTCGCCACCCTCGTGACCCGCTTCACGGGCCACGATGCTCGCGCCCAGGCGACGGCCGCCGCGTTCACGACGGGGGCCGCGCTCGAGGCTCCGGCCGCGTCCCTGCCGGCCGCGGCGGCGACCATCACCACCGTGCGGCGAGCCGAACCCGGACTCCTCACGGGGGCCGCGCTCGGGGCCGCGGTCGCGTTCGCCTCGAAGAGGATCTGGCCCGTGCCGCCCGATGAGGGGGCCCGCGCGCCCGAGGTGTCGTTGCCCGACCACGCCGAGCCCAACGCCGACGGTGCCGGTCTGTTCGTCGCGGTCAACACCGCGTCCGGCAACGGCGACGACGGCCCGGCCGACCAACTGAGACGGGCGCTGCCGCAAGCCAAGGTCGAAGAGATCGAGATCGTCGAAGGCGACGAGTTGCGCAAGGCCCTTGACGGAGCCGCCGAGCACGCGGCCGTGTTGGGCGTGTCGGGCGGCGATGGCTCGATCAACACCGCGGCGCAGGTCGCGATCGAGCACAACAAGCCTCTCGCGGTGTTCCCGACCGGGACGCTCAACCACCTGACCGGCGCGCTGGGCATCGAAGAGCTAGACGAGACCGTCGCCGCGCTGAAGAAAGGTGAGGCCGTCGCGGTCGACGTCGCGACGATCGACGGTCACGCGTTCCTCAACACCGCGAGCTTCGGTAGCTACGTCGAGCTTGTCGACATGCGCGAGAGGCTCGAGAAGCGCATCGGGAAATGGCCGGCGGTCGTCATCGCTCTGATCCGCGTGCTCCGTAAGTCTGAGCCCGTGTGCATCGAGATCGACGGCAGCGAGAAGAACATCTGGATGGCGTTCATCGGCAACTGCCGTTACTCACCGAGCGGTTTCGCACCGTCGTGGCGCAAGCGCCTCGATGACGGGCAGATCGACTTCCGGTACGTGGACGGGTCTGCCCCGTGGGCGCGGTTGAGATTGATACTCGCCGTGCTCACGGGGCGCCTCGGTCGCAGCAAGGTCTACCGTCAGATGGTCGTCGACGAGCTGCGTATCCGTTGCGTCGACGGGCCCATGAGGCTCGCACGCGACGGCGAGACGTTCGAAGCGTCGTCCGACGAGATCGTGATCGAGAAGCTTCCGGAGCGCCTTGCGATCTACTGCCCGCACGAGAAGATCGCGTGAGCACCGCCACCGTCGAAGGCACCACCCTGCACAAGCTCGTCCTCCGGAGGGTCCTGCTCGGCCTCGCGGTCGCGCGCCTCGTGCTCGGCGCGGTCGCGATCCCGCTCGCGCCGCTGTTGTTCCGGGAGCATTTCCTCTTGCTGGTGCTGCTGCGGCCGACCAAGGAGGTCTTCCTCGTCGGCGGCTTCCTAGCGCGCCAGGGCGACGTGCACATCATCCTGGTGGCACTGTGCGCGATCCCGCTCTCGATCTTCGGTGTGTGGGTCTTCTACCTATTGGGGCGCGCGTACGCGAAGGAGATCGAGAACGAGGACGTGCCGGGGATCGCTTCTCGCATCCTCACTCCCGAGCGCATCAAGGTGTTCGAGAAGACGCTCGACGACAAGGGCCCGAAGCTGATCTTCCTCGGCCGGCTCGCGGTGCTGAGCTCGGCCACCGTCGCGGCCGCCGCGGGAGCCGCCAAGCTCGAACCCAAGCGGTTCTTCCCGTGGGATCTCGCCGGCGGCGCGCTTTCGATCGCGTACACCCTGGCGGCGGGATGGTTCTTGGGAGAGGCTTACGAGGAGGCCGGGTCGTGGATCACGGGCGCCGGAGTCGTGGCGTTCGCGGCATTCGCCTACATCCTCGGACGCAATCTAAAGAAGGACTGATGGCAGACAACCTCTCCTGGTTACGGCGCCGGATCCATCCGGAGGAGCGCTACGGGCTGCGGGTCACGCTCTACGCGATCGCTACGACGATGGTATTGATCCCCTTCTCGTACCTGCTCGTGCAGGTCACCACCGAGGGTCCTCTCACCGAGTTCGACACCGACGCCGCCGAGGCGATCCACAACATCGTCAAGGACAACGGGTTCCTGCGCGGGTTGTCGTTCTTGTTCAGCTACCTCGGCACCCCGGTCTGGTTCTACATAACGGTCGGCGTGTCGGCGATCTTCTTCTCGCGCCAGAACCACAAGCACGTCGCCGCGTACCTCGCCGTGACCAACCTGCTCGGGGGTGCGATCGACACCGCGCTGAAGATCCTCGTTGATCGCCCCCGGCCCGAGCTCGAGGATCCGATCACGCATGCGTTCGGCAAGAGTTTCCCCTCGGGCCATGCGATGGCCTCGACGATCGGTTACGGGACGCTGCTGCTCGCGTGGATGCCGCTGATCCCGGTACGGCTTCGTAAGTGGGCGATCGCGGCCTATTTCCTGATGGTCGCGGCGGTCGCGACATCGCGGCTCGGCCTAGGTGTGCACTTCTTCTCGGACGTGGTCGGCGGCTTCGTGCTCGGGCTCGCGTGGCTGGCGGTGGGTACCGCGGCGTTCAGCGTGTGGCGCCGCGAGGAGCACAAGGAGCGGGTGCACGTGATGGAGGGGGCCGAGCCCGAGGTCATCGACATCGAGCACCATCACCCGAGACAGGAGAAGGTCTAGCCGGTTAGATCTCGTTGACGGGCGTTTCGCCGTCTTCGACCACAGTGCCGTCGTTGAGGATCGCGCGCAGGGCCTCGAACGCGGTAGCCATCACGGGATGGGTCCAGCTCGTCTCCGACGCGTGTCCCGCGAGCGGAGAGTTGTAGCTCTCGTCGATCGCACCACCGACGTAACCGGTCGCAGAAGTGTCGCGATCGCCGTCCGTCTTCTTGACGCCGACCGTGTACATGTGGATCGGGATCTGCTCGGCCCGGAGCGCGAGCATCATCTCGCGGCCCTGGTTGTAGGGCACGAGACCGTCGTCGACCCCGTGCACCACGACCACGCCCTTCACGCCCGAGGCGGCGATGTCGCCGACGCGGCACACGACGCAATGCTCCCGGTACGCATCGGACGCCGTTTCGAAGCTCCCGCCCATCTCTTCTTCGATGTCGGCTTGAGCCTGCGCCGCGAACGCGTTGAACGGAGCCAGGGCACGCGCGCCCTGATAGGTCTCGATCACGTTCACGGCCCCCTCGACGTCGATCCAGTAATCGAATAGGGGACCGCCCGTCGCCGACTTCAGACCGTTCGCCAACGCGACCGAGAGACCCGTCGAGTTACCGCCCATCGAGACGCCGAAGATGATCGTCTGCTCGATCGAGTCGCACAGCTCCTGGAAGTGCTGCGCGATCGCGATCATGTCCTCGGCCCCGGCCATCACCGGCCACCCGGTCGAGTCACGGAGCCCATCGTTGTCGTCGTCTTCCTCGAGGATGTTCAGGCCGCGGTAATCCATCGCGACCGCGACGGCCCCGAGCTTGCGCGCCGTCCACGTCATGTGATCGGCCCACGAGTCCGAGGTGTGCCCGTAACCGTGTCCGTAGACGACGAGCGCCTGTGGCTTCTCCTGAGGCAGCGCGTAGCTACCGGTTGCCACCTCGCCTTCGACCGTCAGCGCGAGCGGGCGCGTGATGTCGCGCGCGTCGCGGCACTTACGAGGGGCCTTTACCGTGGTCGGCCCGATCGCGAGCTCGGGGGCCGCAGCGGCGGGCACCGCGGCGACGGTCACCGCCGGCACGGCCAGGGCGACCAGGGCACACATGAGTCGTTGCGAGCGGCGCTGCAAGAAAGACCTCCAGATCGGGAAGACGATGTCCGGAAGGTTCTCCGGCCGCACCCGGTTCCCTGCGGCTTACGGCGTATGTAGGGCGCGGACTCCACTAGGCTGCCCGGCCATGCAGCAGGAGAGGACCGCCGGGCAGAAGGCCGGGGCCAGAGTGATCCTCGGGGATCGCGCGGTGCGGAACATCACCCTGCTGGTGTTCGTGTTCATGACCGGGCAGGGGATCGTCCTGCCGATCCTGCCCCTCTTCGCGCGGAGCTTCGGCGTCGGCTACGACGGCGTCGGCGTCTTCGTCGGCGCGTTCGGCTTCGCCCGGCTCTTCGGCGATCTGCTCGCGGGGTCGGTGGTCGAGCGCAAGGGCGAGGGGTGGTCGGCGACGGCCGGCGGGATCTTCCTCGCGGCTTGCGCCACCGCGACGGGCCTGTCTCCGAGCTACGGCGTCGCCATCGTCGCGTGGGCGCTGGCGGGCATCGGCTCGGCCGTCATCTCGGGCGCGATGTTCAGCTACATCCTCAAAGTCGCGCACAAGGATCGCGTCGCGCGCACGCTGTCGTTCTTCTTCGGGGCGTTCAATATCGGCTTCGTGGCCGGCGGTTTCGCCGGGGGCGTCGTGGCCGAGAACTTCAGCCTCGCCGCCCCGCTGTTCGTCTTCGCCGGCCTGCTGCTCGCGATGGTGATCGCGTACCGGCGTTTCGTTCCGCCGGTCCCGAAGCGCGCGCAGGAGGTCGCCGTGGGCGAGGGATCTCCCGGCGCGTCGCCCGAACTCGCGACCGTGCGCGCGTTCTTCAAGCGTCCCGGCTTCCTTCTGGCGCTGGTCCTCAACTTCACCTATCTCTGGATGGTCGCGGCGGTGTTCAACACGCTGTTCTCGCTGTTCGCGAAGGACGAGATCGGGCTGTCCACCGCGGGCGTCGGGGTCGTGTTCGCGATCACAGTCATGGCCGAGTTCTTCGTGCTGTTCCCGGCCGGCACTTACTCGGACCGTTTCGGGCGGCGTGCGGTGCTGATCCCGTCGATCGTGGGCCTGATCGTGATGGTCGCGATCATGGGCTTCATGCCGAACGTGCTGTGGTTCGGTATCGCGGTCGCCGTGCTCGGGTGTTTCTCGGGCTTCGTCGGCGTGCCGCCGGCGGCGGTGCTATCGGACTCGGTGCCGTCGGAGCACTCGGGCCGCGCGGTCGGTGCGTTCCGCTTCGCCGGAGACCTGGGGTTCTTCGTGGGGCCGCTGGTGGCCGGGGTCTCGAGCCAGAACCTCGGCTTCAAGTGGGCGTTCTTCCTCAGCTCGCTGCCGATGCTGCTCGGACTGATCATGACCATCCGGTCACCGGAGACGCTGAAGAGGCCGGTCGCCGCCTGAGATCGTCGGGTCCCCCGCCTCTGCGAGGATGCCCGCATGCGGCTGGCCGATCTGCGCGATCGACTGCGCACGACGCTGTGGTTCATCCCCTCGCTCTGCGTGGCTGCCTCGGTGCTGCTCGTGTGGGCCACCGACATGATCGATCGGCGCTTCCCCGAGCTGCGCGAGAGCGTGCGCGTCGTGGGGAGCAACGCCAGCGCCGAGACGGTCCTCACCACGATCGCAACCTCGATGATCTCGCTCACCGCGCTCGTGTTCTCGATCACCGTCGTGGTGCTCCAACTCGCCAGCACCCAGTTCTCGCCTCGGGTCCTCAGGACGTTCCTACGCGATCGACGCAGTCAGTTCGCGCTCGGTGTGTTCGTCGCGACGTTCGTGTACTCGCTCGTCACGTTGCGATCGGTGGGCACTCAATCAGAGGAGTTCATCCCGCAGATCTCGGTGGGGGCCGCGTTCGCTCTCGTGATCCTGAGCTTGGGCGTCTTCGTGATGTACATCAACAACATCGCGCAGTCGATCCGCGTCGCGTCGATCGTGAAATCCATCGGGGACGAGACGCGCGAGGTGATCGAGGAGCTCTACCCACCCGACCTACGGGTTCCGGACGTGCGATGGAGCAGGCCCCCGCGCGCGCACCAGTTCTACGAGAGCCAGAAGGGCGGCGTGATCATCAGCGTGGACGAGGACGATCTCGTCGAGTGGGCGCGCGACCACGATTGCGTGCTCGAGCTCCTGCAGGCCATCGGGGATTTCGTTCCGAAGGGTCAGCGCGTGCTCGCGCGTTACGGGGGCGGTGCGAAGGTGCCGCTCGATCCGTCCGATTTCATCTCGGTAGCGCACGAACGCACGATGCGCCAGGACATCGCGTTCGGCTTCCGGCAACTCGTCGACATCGCGGAGCGCGCGCTGTCCCCGGCGATCAACGACCCGACCACCGCGGTCCAGTCCATCGATCAGATGCACGATCTGCTCCGGCGCCTCGCCGGACGACCGTTCCCCGGCCCCTTCCGCGTCGACTCCGACGGCGACGTGCGTCTCGTGATGCAGGCGATGCGGTGGGAGGGATACGTGAGCCTCGCGATGGACGAGATCCGTCAGTACGAGGGGCGCTCGCTCCAGGTCGCCCGCCGCTTCCGCGCGATGATCAACGATCTGCTGATCGTCGTCGACGACGACCGCCGCTCCGTCCTCGAGCGTGAGCTGGACCTACTCGACGAAGCGGTCACACGGCAGTTCCCCGATGCGGCCGATCGACGCGCCGCGGCCAGGCCCGACGAGCAGGGGATCGGCTACTAGCAGTCGCCCGCGGCCGAGTAGGTGTCGTCGCCCGCGAACGTCGCGCAGTAGATCGTCTGCGCCCCGCGGGCATGCGGAGGGACGGCACGCGTCGCCGTTCCCGTCGTGTCCGTCACCGCTTCACCGATCGGATCACCGTCGGCGAAGAACGCGATCGTGGCCCCCGCGACGGGTTCGGATCCGTCGACGGTCACGAGCGTCGCGGTGATCACCTTGTTCACCCCGGCTCCGGTGACCGACGTCCTCAACACCGTCGGGACGATCGTTCGTCTCTCGAAGAGCTCGAGCACGATCTGCGCTTCGAACGCGAACGGAGCGGTCACCACCACGTAGCGGGCGTCTTCCGGAACGTCGGCCGCCGTCGGCCCGCGGTTCACTAGCGGCGCACCGCAGTCGGCGTCGTAGAAGGACATCGCCAGCACGTGGAACCCGATCGGATCGCTCCCACCGGTGCGAGCGAACAGCAGCGTGTCCCGGAACTCGGCCGGGATCTCGAAGACGTGGGCATCGAGCGACTGATTCACGGGCGGAAAGAGGCACGCGTTCTGGAACTCGCGTTGAGTCACGGACTCGCCGATGAAGGTAGGAGCCCCGAAGATCAGACCGTCTTCCTCGTAGACCGGGAGGTCGGGGGGCGCCGGGAACTCCGACGGGTCCGGAGCGGGATCGAGCCCGAGCGCGACGCGCACCGCCGCGAGCGCGTCGACCAGACCGTGCCCCTTTTCGTACGCCGAGGAGTTGTCGGGGTTGCCGTCGTCGACGAACAGCCCGTAGGACGAGTTCCACGCGAACTTGTGCGCGGTGTCTTCGAGGAGGTTCTCGACCTCGGCCGGTGTGAGCGATGGGTCCGCCTGCAGCACCTGCGCGACGATGCCGGCTACGTTCGGTGCGGCCATCGACGTACCCGTCAACGACGCGTAGTTGTCGTCGACCGGGACCCCCAGCATCGTGCAGACGGGCAGCGTCACGCGGCAGGTCGACACGATGTCGGTACCGGGGGCGGCGACGTCGGGCCACGTCTCGGGACGGTCCCACTCGCCGCGCGACGACGATCCGTCGATCGAACCGTCGCGCCGTCCATCGTTTTCATCGCGGTAGTTCGCCACGCAGATGATGCCGGGCGTCGGGTTGATGCATTCGGCGGTCGTCGTGGGACGGAATCCGGAGCCGAAGCTGTTGCCGGCCGCGAAGACGACGGTCACGCCGGCGTCGACGAGCGCCTCCTGTAGCTTCCAGGTCGCCTGGTGGAACACGCCGTTGTCCGGATCGTAATCCTGGTACACCGAACCCCACGAGTTGTTCACCACGCGGATGGCGGGCGTCACCTCATCGTGGTTCTCGAGCACCCAGGCGAGCCCGTCGAGTGCGTTCTCTACGGTGAGGAACGTCCCGGAGCTGACTCCATAGAGCGTCGCTCCCGGTGCCGCGCCGTGGAAGCGACCACCAGACGCTTGTCCCGTGCCGGCGACGATCCCCGCCACGTGCGTGCCGTGGCCTCCGGCCGAGGGCGTGTCGGTGTCTGCGAAGGGGACCGCCACCTTCCGCGTCCGGCACTCCGCGAATGGCGTCGCCGCGGTCGCGCCGGGCATCCCCGCGGGACAGATCAGCTTCACGTTGCGACCCATGCGCGACATGAGGTCGGGATGCGTCCCGTCGACACCAGAGTCCACCACCGCGACGCCGACACCCGAGCCGTCGATGACGCTGCCGTCGGTGAGCGTGACCTCACCGTTCAGGACGTTCTGTCCTCGCGTAGCGCGGTGCGATGTCTCGGTGAACAGCCGGATCGGGGCATTGGCCTCGACGTACTGGATCCCGGGGGCGGCGGCGACGTCTTCGAACTCGCTCGCGCTGCCGTAGGCAACGAAGACGTCGATCGCGTCGTAGGTCGTGCCGGTTTCGAGCCCGGCGGCTCGTGCCGCGGCGAGTCCCACGGGGAGATCGATCTCCTCATCTAGGTGGACGAGAGCACTCGTGCGCCCCGCCGATCCGGCGACCGTGTCGTCGATAGGGGCCATCTGTGGTGCCGCCTCGACGGGACCGGGGAGGGATGCCGCGACGAAGAGCAGCGCGGCCGGAACCGCGACGAGGCAGTGACGAGGTGCGAAGGGCAGGCTCACTGGGTCCCCCAGAGATGGACCAACAGAGCAAGCACTTCTGCAGAGCCGGGGCGATTCCTCCCCGGGTGCCGGGGCTTAGGGCGTCGGGGTCGCCGCCGGGGTTGCTCCTTGCGAGTAGTCGATCGGATGGTCGAGCGGTTTGGATTCGAAGAAGGCGAGGTAGAAGCGCCCCTCGTCGGTGGTGAAGACGTTGAACACCAAGAGGTCGTTCGTGCGGCGGATCACACAGAGCGGAACCCCGGATGCGTCCACACCGCACCCGAGCGTTCGGAACGAGCTATCGAACGGCAGCGCGAACAACGCGTCGACGTTCTGGGGGTGGGCGACCTGCCTCCCGGCGGCCGGATCCGTATTGCGCCACGCGAAGTAGAGGCGAAGCAGCGCCTCGTCCTGCGTCGCGGCTCCGAAGTTCGCCGCCACCGCGCCCGCAGGCTCCATCGGAGGTGGGGTGAAGCGCGGGGACGCGGTGGTGCCGGGGTCGCTCGAGACGCTCGCCGACGCCATCGCCGCGGACACTACGAGGAACATCGATACGAGGCTGGTGGTCACCCAGTTCGGGATGCGAAGCCGTTCGATCTTGTGGCGGTTCCTCCTTAGCGCATACCAACCGGGAGCGAAGAACGAGAAGATCCCGAGCGAACAGAGGGGCCACCAGATCCAGATCGATCCCGGGTCGGAGAACCACGAGAGGACGTAGAAGAACGCGCGCCCGATGTACGCGGCGGGCAGGCCGAGGATCGCGGAGACGCCGATCAGCGCGGCCACGGAGTAGCGGAACGTCAACGTCACCGTGAAGAGCAAGGCGACGATGGCGGACATCGCGATGCCCACGATCCCGACGGATTCTTCCAACATGAGTATGAGCGTCATGGAGAACGCGGCCCAGCTGATCGCGAACGAAACGATGAAGTCGATGTGCGGCTGGGTGCGCGGTTTCTTCTTCGCGAGCGACAGCCCTGCCATCGCCTCCCGCTCGAGCTCGGACGGTTGCTTCGCCTCGCGTGGCTGCATCTCGTCGCGGCGCGGGAGTTCCCACGGGACCGGTGGGTCGTCCGTCTTCCAGGTGATCGTCCCGGTCTTGTCGAGCTCGATCTCGTCGCGCCGCGCTCGGATGAACGGGTACGTGACGGCCAGGAACGCCTGCGTCATGAGCGTGATGGCGATGTAGCGGCCCCACGTGAACGTCTCGCCGTTCAGCGGGTACCAGAGGAGACCGATGAACGGGATCGCGACGATGCCGAACGCGAGCCGTGCCCAGCTATACGGCGGGAAGTGCTCGTTCCACCAACGATCGGCGCGCCCCATCTCGTGAGAATCGGCTCACCAGAGTGGGCTCCTTAGCTATCGGTATCGGGCAGATCGGGACAATCCCGCTGCTTCAGGATCAGTTTCCGGCCCTCGGGGTCCGGCTCCTGGGTGAAGTCGAAGGCCTTCAACATGTTCTCGGCGTCGCCATCTCGTTCGGTCATGGACGGCAGACCGAAGATCGTCTCCACGAACTTCAGCGCGCTGGAGAATTCGTAGGTCGTCGAATCGATGAAGCCTTTCTTGGCCCAGGGGGAGATGATCAGCAACGGCACGCGGGGACCGAGCCCGAAGATGTCCACTTGCGGCGGTTCGACGTGGTCGTAGAAACCACCGAAGTCGTCCCAGAAGAGGATCACCGCGGTGCTCTCCCAATACTCGGAGCTCATCAGCGTGTTGAGGTAACGCACTGTCCAGTTCTCGCCCTCACACACGCTCTTGACCCCGGGATGCTCGTTGTACTTCTCGGGCGGGGTAACCCACGACACGGTCTTTAGGTTGCCGTGGGTGATGTCGGGCATCGCTCGCCTCTCGGGCACGACGTGCGTGTCCCAGTACTTCGAGAAGCGGATGTGTTCGATCGCGTGCAACGCGTTGCGCCAGTCGTTGTCGTCGGCGTAGTAGCGCCACGAGATCTCGTACTGGTTCAAGATGTCGGGCAGCACGGGGAAGTCGAAGCATGCGGAGATCTGCTCCCACTGGTCCTGGATGTACTTGAGGTCGACCGCCTGTTCCGCGCGCATCACACGCTCGGCCTCACGCGCGGTCATCTCTTTGAACGCGTGCACCTTTTCCTCAAGGTCCGTGCAGTAGGAAGCCGCGACGCCGTCGGACTCCTTCGAGTGCGCGCCGGTCGACAGTTTGTTGCTGACCGCACGGCCCCCTTGTGCGGCGAGGATGTAGAGATGCTCCGGGAACGTCGGCCCGTACATCGACGAGAACATGCGGTCGCCGAGGACGAACTCGTCGGCGTACGCCCAGTAATTCGGGAGCGTCTCGCGCCGGAACGCCTCGTAGCCGTCGAGCGTGTCGCCGTAGAGCGGGAGCGCGTCGAAGCCGTTCATCTTGCCGCCGTTGATCGCGATGAGGCCGTCTACGAAGTCGTGGCCGAGGTCGTGATACAGGATGTCGGCGGCGTCCTCGAGCGGGATGCGCCGCCCGTCGGATGTCTCGCCGGACATCGCACCGTCGGCACCGGGATACCGCCCGAAGTAGTTGTCGAAGGTGCGGTTCTCCTTGATCAGGATCACCACATGCTCGATCGGGGTCTCGACCTTCTCCACGGGCTCGCCGGTGACGACCGGAGTCGGGCCTGGGTTGCCGCCCCGCCGGGAGCTCGACCCATCCCTCGTCTCTCCGGCGCTCGTGCAGGCGAATGCCACGGCCATCGCTGCGAGGGCGGCGACGAGACGGCTCGGGATCGGAGTCATGGCCCGCATGAAACCAGACCGGGGACCCGCCCGGGACGCGCGCCGCGCCGCGCCTGGTGCTCGCACCGCTGCGGTTGTTACGGTCGAGAAGTCGGAGTTGACTCAAGGAGGAGGCCTCGATGCCGGAATACACGCGACACGACGAAGGCACGTTTTCGTGGGCAGATCTGTCCACCACCGACACCGACGCGGCCAGGAGGTTCTACTCGGCCGTCTTCGGATGGGAACTCGACGTTCAGCAGATCCCCGAGGAGGCGGGTGGCGGCGTCTACATCGTGGCGAAGCGGAACGGTAAGGATGTCTGTGCGATCCAGGAGCAGCGCGCCGATCAGCGTGACGCCGGTGTGCCCCCGATGTGGAACGCCTATTTCACCGTCGAGGACGTGGACACGAAGGCGAAGGAGATCGAGGCCAACGGCGGCACCGTGCACGCGCCACCGTTCGACGTGATGACGGCGGGACGGATGACCGTCGCGCAGGATCCCACCGGCGGGTTCTTCTCACTGTGGCAAGCGAAGGACACGATCGGGGCGTACGTGCTCGCGGAGCCCAACACACTGAGGAGAACTGCGACGCCACGGTCGAGAAGATCACCGCCAACGGCGGCACCGTCATGATGCCGCCGCAGACGGTCGCGGGGGCCGGTCGCTTCGCGATCGTCGCCGATCCGCAGAATGCCGCGTTCGGCGTGATCGAACCCGACGCTTCTTAGAGGACCACCAGGCCGAGGGCCCGCGTCCGCTTCGGGCGCGGGCCCTCGCGCGTCTAGTGGTTCGTGCGGCCCCTCGCTTTCGAGCGGGCCATGACGTCGCGATGGATCCGGCCCCACTTTTTGGCCTCTTCGCGCGCCAGCCGCACGTCTTTGCGACGCGCGACCGCGGCGAGCTCTCGTAGCTGCTTGCGGTAGCTCTCGAAACGCGCCTCGTCAAGGTCCCCGGTGGCGACGGCGCCCGCGACCGCGCACCCCGGCTCCCCGTTGTGCGCGCAGTCCCGGAAACGACACAACTCGGCGAGCGCGTAGATGTCCGAGAACGACTGGTCGATGCCGTCGTCTCCGTCGTAGAGCTGCAGCTCGCGCATGCCGGGCGTGTCGATCAGCGCGCCGCCGCCCGGCAACGGGATCAGCTCTCTGTGCGTGGTCGTGTGCCGGCCCTTGCCGTCGATGCGCACCTCTTTCGCCTCCATGACGACGCGGCCCATCAATGCGTTGATGAGGCTGGACTTCCCAGCTCCCGAGGGTCCGAGCACCGCGATCGTAGGAGCGCCGTCGAGATACCGGCTCAGTCCTTCGAGACCGTCACCCGTGACGACGCTGACGGCGTGGACCTCGACACCCGGCGCGATGTCCATCACCTTCACGAGGTCCTCGCCGACGTCGAAGCCGAGGTCGGACTTCGTGAGGACGACAGTCGGCGTCGCACCGCTCTCCCACCCAACGGTGAGGTAGCGTTCGATGCGACGCAGGTTCGGGCCGCGGTCGAAGGGGTCGACTATGAACACGATGTCGACGTTCGCCGCTACGACCTGAGCGTTCGCCTCGAAGCCCGCGGTCTTGCGCACGAAGCTCGATCGGCGATCGAGGATCGCGCGTACGACGGCACTCTCTTTGTCGACGCGTTCCACGGCGATCCAGTCGCCCACCGCGGGAAGGTCCTCACGCGTGGCCGCGTCGTAGCTCATCTTGCCCGGTACCAACCCGGCGAGCTCTCCCGCCGCGGTCAGGATCCGGTACGAGCCCCTGTGTTCGACGGCGACGCGCGCGGGCTCGAGGCGCGCATCACCGAGTTGATCGAGTTGTTCCTGCCGCTCGGCGTTCCAGCCGAGCTCGGACAGATCGAAAGACAACGTTCTCTCCTTTGCTTACGAGCGATATCGGGCATGCGTATGCCCGACGGGCGTGCTCTTAAGCGAGGGAGATGCATGAAGGAACGTGCGTAGGAGCGAACGCGGCCGGGCTAGGTAACCGATCCCTTTGCCATAGCGTGCTCCCTTCGATCCGGTCTCGACGAACGCCGGACGTCGAGCATCATAATCGCGTGATGACGGAAAGACCACCCTTCGGAGGGATCCTCGAGACCGTCCTGTACTGCGACTCGAGCAACGAGGACGCGGTGCGATCCTTCTACACGCACGTGATGGGATTCCGGCCGATCGGGTTCGACTTCTCGTACCGCGTGGGGTCGAGCAACCACGTCTTTCTGATCTTCAATCGGGACCAGACCGAACATCAGGACAGCCCGCCGCCGCACGGCGCGACCGGGCGCGTCCACACGTGTTTCACCGCGGCCCCCGGGGCCTACGAAGCATGGAAGACATATCTGGACGAAGCGGGCTACTCACCCCGCAACGAGATCACATGGGGGAACGGGATGCGGTCGTTCTATTTCGACGATCCGGCCGGGAACGTGCTCGAGATAGCTGAAGGGGACTTCTGGCCGGAGTGAACTCGGGCGGCAACCTCGTTGACCCGGTCGGAGCCCGCCGTCCAAGATGTTCTTCGGCGGGGAAATGGAGTTCGGATTGAAAGCCAAGCGTTGGACCTTGATCGCCGTCGTCCTGGGCTCGGGGATCGTGTTCCTCGACTCGACGATCGTGCCGGTCGCCTTGCCCCGGATCGGCAAGGAGCTGTCGAGCACGCTCTTCGAGACGCTCGAGGCGCAGAGCTACATCTATTACGGCTATCTGCTGAGCCTCAGCGCGCTGTTGATCATCGCCGGCGCCCTCACCGACTACTACGGGCGCAAGCGCATGTTCCTGTTCGGCCTGATCGGTTTCGGCGTTACGTCGACGCTGTGCGGGATCGCGCCGAACATGGAGGTTCTGATCGTCGGCCGGATCCTCCAGGGGGCCGCCGGAGCGCTGCTGGTCCCCGGCTCGCTCGCGATCATCACCGCCAACTTCGATGGGGAGGAGCAGGGTCGCGCGTTCGGCGTCTGGGCGGGAGCATCCGCGGCGACCACCATCCTCGGTCCCGTGATCGGCGGCGCGCTGGTGGCGTCGGTGTCGTGGCGTATGGCGTTCTTGGTCAACATCCCGCTGATAGCGCTCGCGGTGTGGGCTACCGCCACCTACGTGGGGGAGAGTCGCGACGATGAGGCAAGCAGCGACTTCGACTGGATCGGCGCGATCCTCGCCGCGGTCGCGGTTGCCGGGCTGACGTTCGGTCCGATCCGTGGGGAGTCGCAAGGGTGGGATGGAGCCGTTCCCTTCGCATCGCTCGCGATCGGTGCCCTCGCGCTGATCGCGTTCCCGTTCTGGCTGCGCCGCGCGGATCATCCGTTGGTCCCGCTCGATGTATTCCGGTCGCGCAACTTCAACGTCACGAACGTGTCTACGTTTCTGATCTACGGGCCTATCTACGTGACGATCCAGTTCCTCGCACTGTTCTGCATCGGCATCCTCGGCTACAACGAGGTGGGCTTCGCGGTCGCGACGACGCCGTCGACGTTGTTCCTGGCGGCGTTCTCGACCCGGTTCGGCAAGCTCGCCGACCGGTACGGCCCTCGCATCTTCATGACCGTCGGCCCGACGCTGATGGGGCTCGGGCTGTTGTGGCTCATTCGGATACCGGTGTCGTCGGATGCGTGGGTGGTCGCGTTCGACGACCCGTCGAGCTGGGCGCCGCCGGCCGATTACCTCGTGCATATCCTGCCGTCGCAGATTCTCTTCGGCATGGGTCTGATGATCATGGTGGCGCCGTTGACGACGGCACTGATGCGATCGATTTCGGTCCACCATTCCGGCGTGGGCTCCGCGTTCAACAACGCGGTGTCCCGTGTGGCACCACAGCTCGTCGGGGCCCTGCTCTTCGTACTCGTGAGCGCCACGTTCTACACGGGCGTGGCCGACCTCGTGCCCGGAAGGAGCGACGCGCAGATCCGCAGCGAGGTCACACCGATGAACCCACCCGAGACGGGCGACGAGCAGCTGGCGACCGCAGCGCTGCAGTCGTCGACCGACGCGCTGCATCTGGCGATGCTGATCACGGCGCTGAGCTGCTTCGCGGGCGCCGCCGTGAACGCGGTTGGGATCCGCAACGCACAAGCACACGAGCCGCCGCAGGAGAAGGAATCCGTGACCCCGTGCTGGCAATCGCAGGCCGTCGAAGCGCCGGCGGCGTCCCGGACGGGATCCGGATGAGCATGACCCCGCGGGCAGACCTGCCGACCGGGACCGTCACGTTTTTGTTCACCGACATCGAGGGGTCGACGAAGCTCTCACACAAGCTCGGCGACCGTTTTTCGCAAGTGGTGTCGCGCCACCACGAGATCTTGCGCGAGGCGATGATGATGCATCGCGGGATCGAGGTGTCGACCGAGGGCGACGCGTTCTTCGTCGTGTTCGAAGACGCGCGCCACGCGGTCAACGCGGCGACCGCTGCGCAGCGTGCACTCGACTACGAAAACTGGGGCGAGGATCCCGTGAAGGTCCGCATGGGGATGCATACCGGGCAGGGCTCCTTGGGCGGGGACAACTACGCGGGTCTCGACGTGAACCGCGCCGCGCGCATCTCGGACTCGGCGCATGGGGCCCAGGTCGTCATGTCGGCGACCACGGCGTCGCTGGTCGAACGGCACCTGCCCGATGACACCGGTCTCGTTGACCTCGGTGAACACCGTCTCAGGGACCTCGAACTCCCCGAGCGGATCTTCCAGCTCACCGTCGACGGCAACTACGAGTTCCCTCCGCTCCGTACGCTGTCGTCGCGGCCCAACAACCTGCCGGCGCAGTTGTCGTCGTTCGTCGCGCGCCCCCGTGAGATCGGGGCGATCCGCGAGCACCTTGCGTCGAGCCGTCTCGTCACGCTCACCGGTCCGGGTGGCACGGGAAAGACCCGCTTAGCGCTCCAGGTCGCGGCCGATTGCCTGCCGACGTTCAAAGACGGCGTGTTCGCGGTGCAGCTCGCACCGCTCTCGGACCCGGCACTGGTCCCGTCTACGGTGGCGAGCACCCTCGGCGTCCCGGAGGAGGGTACGCGCACGCCGACGGAGAGCCTCATCGAATACCTCGCGAACCGCGAGCTTCTGTTGGTGCTCGACAACTTCGAGCAGATCGTCGACGCGGCCCCGTTCGTGACCGACATGCTCAGCCGTTCCCCCCGGCTCAAGGTCCTCGTCACGAGCCGGGCGGCTTTGCGCGTGAGCGGCGAGCAGGAGTTCCCCGTCCCCCCGATGGTCGCTCCCGACCCGAACGATCTCCCGAGTCTCGATGTGTTGGGTCACTACGAGGCCGTCGCTCTCTTCTTGGAACGCGCGAGGGCCGTCAAGCACGAGTTCGAGCTCACCGACGAGAACGCCGAAGCGATCGCGCAGATCACGCAGCGTCTCGACGGGCTGCCGCTCGCGATCGAGCTTGCCGCCGCGCGCATCAGGATCCTGAGCCCCCGGGACCTCTACCGTCGCCTCGAGGATTGCTTCTCGATCCTCGCCACCGGCGGCGCCGACCGCGAACCGCGTCAGCGCACGCTGCGCGGAGCGATCCAGTGGAGCTACGACCTGCTCGACGACGCCGAGAAGACGTTCTTCAGACGGCTCGGAGTGCTGACCGGGACGTGGTCGTTCGAGATGGCGGAAACGATCTGCGATCCCGGCGCCGAGGTCGGGATCGACGCCCTCGATGGGCTGGAATCCCTCGTCGACAAGAGCCTCGTGCGCCGCTTCGAGAACGAACGCGGGGAGACGCGCTTCCGTCTGTTGCAGACGATCCGGGAGTTCGCGCTCGATGCTTTGGTCGAGTCGGGCGAGGGCGACGAGATGCGGCGCCGCCACGCGATCTATCTGCTCGAGGTGGCAGAGCACTACGCGCACCTGATGACCGCGTCCAGCGAATGGCAGGCGACCTTCAAGGACCTCGGCGACAACATGCGCGCTGCGCTCCGCTGGGCACTCGACAACGAGGAGATCGAGATCGGTCTGCGCATCGTCGGGCCCACGTGGAGACTCTGGTTGTTACGCGGGCAGCTTGCCGAGGGCCGGACGTGGTTGACCCAGTTCCTCGACCACCCTGCCGCCCGCGACGTGCCTGCGCGCGCTATCGCCGTCCAGGCTCTCGGAAGCATCACCTACTGGCAGAACGACTTCGACGCGACCCGCCGCTGCTACGACGAGGGCCTTGCGATCGCCAGCGCCGCGGGCGATGAGGCGGCGATCGCCGAGGGCCTTTACAACCTGGGCTTCCTGTCGACGGTTGAGGGGAAGCACGACGAAGCGAAGCGTCTACACACGGAAGCGCGCGTGCTGTATCAGAAGCTCGGCAACGAGCCCGGCGTCGCCAACACCGCGCTCGGCCTTGGTTTGTCCGCGGCTCTGGCCGGCGACTTCGATGAAGCGATGACCGAAGCGCAACGTGCCCACGATTACTTCGCGCCGCGCAACGAGTGGTTCGGCATGATGATGACGACCTTCGTCATGTATCAGGTGCATCGCTTCCGCGGCGAGTTCGAAGAAGCGCGTCACATGATGCTGAGCGAATTCGAGTTCCTCGGGAAAGGCGCGGACCCCACTTCGACCGCGTCGGCGTTCGACAGCCTCGCCGACAACGCGATCGTGCGCGGTTATCCGGAGAAGGGCCTCCGGCTCGCGGGGGTGGCGGCGCGTCTCAAGGTTGAGGCCGGCGGAGCTGCACCGCCGGCGCTTCTGGCTCTCGAGGATCCGCGCAAGCTCGCGGGGGAGCAGGGACTGACCGGCGAACAGATGGATCGCTTGTGGGCCGAAGGCTACGCGATGCCCTTCGA
Source organism: Actinomycetota bacterium (assembly GCA_050694015.1). GTDB lineage: Bacteria > Actinomycetota > CADDZG01 > CADDZG01 > WHSQ01 > JBOGWY01. Next base: position 20,295 of record JBOGWY010000147.1, read on the forward strand.
CGAGGCGCTCGCGTACGTGCAGAAGGACGACGACGCGGGCTAAACCAGTTCGCCGAGCGCGGACTCGAGCTGGCGACGATGCTCGGGCGTGCGGTAGTCGTGCATCTTCTCTGGCGGCAACAGGTGCTCGTCGACGTCGCCCTTCCTGCGGACGTAGACCGCCGGCCGGACAACTCCTTCGGTGTTGGTCTCGATCGCGATCGCGACTCCGTCGGGGCCCTGCGCGTCGACGAAGTGCTGCAACGGCCACGTGCCCACGTCGACGATGGAACCGTCCCGCTTCTCGAGCACGCGACAGAGATAGGACTTCTGCACCCACACCTCGGGACACAGCGTCGCCTCGTCGAGCAACAGGTCCACGACCTGTGCGGGGTCGACATCGCGAGTTGGGAGCTGGATCCCGAAGTGCTTGCTCGCGATGTGTGTGGCCAGGATCCGAGCGTTGCAGCGGAACCCGTGCACGGCCGCGGATGAGGAGGCGATCCCGTACTTGCGGAGGCCCGGGGCGCCCTGGCTGATCGTCCCGGCGAAATAGATCCCCGGTGTGCTGGCGCTCTCCCACAGGGGAGTCAATGCCGGAGCCCGGTCCTGCATGACGGTGGCGACGCCGAGGTCGCGCAGGTCCTGCATGGGCACCTTGAAACCGGTCGCCACGATGACGTCGTCCACGTCGATCATGTAGGTGCCGGGGTGGGTCGTCCCCTCGGCGTGGACCCGGAATCCCTCCGATGTCTTCTCGATCCGCTCTATCGCCACGTCGAGGACGAAGTTCCCGCCGGTTAAGAGGTGGTCCTCGTAGGGCTGCAGGTAGCGGGCCCGTGCCGATCCCACGCCGAAGGTCGTGACCGACATCGCCGTGGGGCTGGGGGAGCCGATGAACAACTGACGGACGTGGGGGAGAAGGCCGTCGGCCAGCTCGTAGCCCGAGTTGCGCTTGCCGATGACGAACACGCGCCGGTCGTCGTAATGCTTCGGCTCTTTGGTCTCGACGTAGTGCGGGGCGTGTTCGAGACCGGGGATCGACGGCTTCCACGGCTCCGCCATGCCGACGGCGAATATCGGGACGTCGCAGGTGTACTCGCCGTCGCTGGTGGTGAGCACGAACGCGTCGCCGTCTTTGCGCGTCGACTCCCACGTGCATCCGTAGCGGACCTTCAGGCCGGTCGCCTCCACGAACGCGGCGATACCGCGCTCCATCTCCGCGCGCGCGGGGAAGTACGACGTCCCGTCCATCGCGCCGGTGACGAGTGCCTGATGTTCCGGTTCGTCCGCGAGCAGGCTGTTCTGGTCGTAACGCTCGTACTCCCGGGTACCGCGCGTCGCGATCGCGTAGGGTTTGCTCCACGAGATCAGTCTCTGGAAGATCGGGAAGCGCTGGAACATACCCCCCGGTTTGTCGTCGCTCGAGATGACTGCGTGCTCGATCCCGAGTCGGCGGAAGCAGTAGCTCGTCTGCAGCGCGCCCGGACCACTGCCGACGATCACGACCGGGTACCGCCCGGGCGGGAACGGTTTGTCTACGGACGCCATCGAGAAGCGCTACGCAGTCGTCTCAGCGTGAGTTGCAACATCCGGAGCGCGAACTCCGGATAGGAGGTGATCACTTCCGCAAGATCCGCGCGCGGCAGCACCAGTACGCGCAGCGGCGCGGTCGCGATCACGTCGGCGATAGGGTCCTCGTCGAGCAACACCGACAACTCACCGAAGCACTCGCCGCGCGAGATCTTGGCGCGTTCCTCACCGTCGATCTGCACCGATGCATCGCCTTCGAGGATCACGTAGAAGCCGGTCCCGCTGAATCCCTGTCGCACGACGCGTTGTCCCGCTGGAACCCATTCCTCTTCGAAGCGATGCACCATCGACTCGAGTTCGGGATTCGTGAGGCCGCCGAAGAGCGTGAACGACGACAGCGTCTCGATCATCTGATCGCGATCCATGACTCTCCGATCTTTACCGGTGCTTCGAGGCGACCTTGGCGAACTTCGCGGAGGCCCCCGAGGTGATCGAGCTGCCGTGCCCGAAGGTGGCGACCTCGAAGGTGAGCTCCGAGAGCCTCTGGAAGGATTTGTCGCTGGCCCCCAGATCCTCGGAGATCGGGGCCGCCTGGAGCCTGCCGAGCAGGTTGAAGGCGGCGTCGTTGGCGAAGAGCACCCCGCCCTGCTCGGGCCACAGGAAACAGACGTGTCCGGGGGTATGGCCGGGCGTGCCCACCACCTTCACGCCGTCCCCGACCGGTATGTGGTCGCCGTCGGCGACCTCGGCGTCGACCGGCATCGGGGGCAGCGGATCGGATGACGACGCGAACTTCTTGATCGCCCCACCGAGCACACCGCGCGTTTCCAGGCGCGGGATCGGGCCGCCGCTGCGGAGCAGATCGGCGTCGCCTCTCGGCGCGTACACCTTCGCCCCCGTCGTCTGCTTTATCTCGCGCAGGTTGCCGATGTGATCCCAGTGGTAGTGCGACACGAGGATGTTCGTCAGATCGCTCGGCCGGCGATCGATCTTGTCGAGTGCTTCGATGATCGTGTCGTGACCGTTAGGTAATCCGGTGTCGATCAACGTAACGCCGTCGTGATCGAGGATGAAAACGTTCACTCCTTTGACGCCGACCTGATACACACCCGGGACAACTTGTTTCACGCCCATCGCATTTTCTCTCCTTGCTCGCGGTGATCCGCGGGGATGATACGGGAGCGCGCCGAAGGTTTTTCGCGACCTCGGGAGGAGGCGGTTCGCGTCCGCCGAAGGCGTGACTCGAGGGTGGAACCACGGCGGGATCTCCTGGTCGTTTGACGGAGCGAGCAAGCTGCGGCAGGCTCCTCAACCGTTCCGGCGGGCTCGCGGTTCCCGCTCCACCAGGCCGATCGGTGCCGGTGGCAACTCGGAAGAACGAGGTCAGACAGGTATGCCTAACGGCAGGAAGGCGATGCGTGTTCTCGCCGCGCTGTGCTTCTTCGCGCTGGCGATCATGAGCGCGCCCGTCGTCGGAGCTTCCGCGCAGGAAGCCGAACTCGAATCGGCCGAAGAGAACCTCGCGGACTTGCGCGGTGATCTGCGCGCGACGGTCGATCGTTACAACGAGCTCTACGACGAACTCCAGAACACGCGCGCGAAGATGGCCGTCATCGAGTTGCACGTACGCGACCTCGCGCAGGATCAACTATCGCTCGAGAAGCAAGCGGTGGTTATGGCGCGCCGGCTCTACAAGGGGGGATCGATCGCGCAGCTCGAGGCGATCCTGACGGCAGAGAGCTTCGCCGAGGTCCAGACCCACGTTAAGTACCTCGAGACGTCGGGCCAGGCAGGCACCGAGGTGTTCGGGAAGCTCGCCGTCGACAGGCAGGAGCTGGAAGAGCGCCTCGACGAGCTGGACGAGGCCCGGGAGAGCCTGATGGTGGCCGTATCCGAGATGGACGACCTGAGGGCGGATATCGCCGGGCAGATCGCCACCGAGAAGGACGAGATCGAGGCACTCGATGCCCAGCTGGCCCGGGAGGCCGAAGCGGTCGTGACGTCGCCGCCGCCCGCGACCTTCGCCTCACCTCCGGTCCCTCCGGCGTCGTCCGAAGCCGACTGGATGGCGATCGCGATGTGCGAGTCCGGTATGCGGTGGCATCTCGACTCGACCTACGACGGTGGTCTCCAGTTCCATCCGCAGACGTGGCTCGCGTACGGCGGTGGTCAGTACTCGCGTTACGCGTGGCAGGCGACGGCGGAACAACAGATCGCGATCGCGGAACGCGTGCTCAAGGGACAGGGTCCCGGCGCGTGGCCGAACTGCTTCCAGTGGAAAGACGAATAGTTACAGCAACTGTTGCGTAACTCCAACGTCGTACACCGGTCGGTTCTCTTCGTCCGCGCGCAAGTCGGGGTTCGGCCTGTGCGCTTCCGTCTTTCCGTCACCGAGTAGATGGATCACCTCGATGCCGTGCAGGTGTAACGCGTCGGCGATGAGTCTGCGATGGCATCGCCACCACAGCGTCTCCGCACACATGATCGCGAGCGACGGTCCCTGCTCCGCGTCGCGTTCCAGTTCGTCGAGCGCGCGCCGGAACTCATCGGTGTCCATGTAGTCCGCGTAACCGGCGAACGAAGCGTTACGCCACGCGGGGTGGCGCGACGGCTTGTCCTTCGCGCGGGAGCGCCGGCCCCCGAGTTCCTCACCGCGCCAGTCGTACTCGATGCCGTGCTCCGGCAGCGACTTCTCGAGTGCCTCGCGCGCGAAGTGCGGGTGTCTGCGCGAGCCGGGGAAGCGACGTACGTCCACGAGCCGGCCGACACCTGCGTCGTGAAGGATCTCCACCAGCTCCTCGGTCGAACGCGTGCTGTGTCCGACCGTGTAGATCGTGCTCATCGGAACCATCGAAACATGTGTCCCGTGCAGGCGGGAATCCGGGATCTACTCTCGGGCGTTGAGCGGTACGAGTAAGAGGAGGAGGTAGTCGTGCCGGACCTGTCGACGTTCGCGGTGTTCTGCCTGGCCGCCCTGGCGCTGCTGGTGATCCCGGGGCCGTCGGTGCTCTACATCGTGACCCGGAGCATCCACCAGGGCAGGGCTGCGGGGATGGTCTCGATGCTCGGGATCCACGTCGGGACGCTCTTCCACGTCGCCGCCGCGGCGCTGGGCCTATCGGCGCTGCTGATGTCTTCCGCGGTGGCGTTCGCCACCGTCAAATACCTGGGCGCCGCGTACCTGATCTTCCTCGGCATCCGAACCCTCCTGGCGAAGGGCGACGGCGAGCAGTTCCGCGAGATCAAGCGCGACAAGCTCTCGCGGATCTTCACGCAAGGGATCGTCGTGAACGTCCTGAACCCGAAGACGGCGTTGTTCTTCTTCGCGTTCCTGCCGCAGTTCGCCGACCCGGCGCGCGGTTCGGTCGCGCTGCAGATCGTCGTGCTCGGAGTGACCTTCATCCTGCTCGGCATCGTGAGCGACGGGACTTACGGGCTCCTCGCGGCGCGCCTCGGCGACTGGCTGAAGACGAAGTCCCGTTTCGCGCGCGCGCAGAGGATCTTCTCCGGGAGCATGTATGTCGCGCTCGGCGTAGGGGCGGCGCTGTCCGGGTCTTCTAAGAACTCGACTTAGGCGACCGGCGCGCCCGGCTCCACCTCGTCCTCGAGTTGGAGCAATCGCACGCGTCCGTCGGGATCGAGCGCCCCGAGGATCAGAAACTCGCTCTTGAACCCGGCGATCCGTTTAGTGCCGAGGTTGATCGCACCGACGATCATGCGCCCGACGAGCTCGTCCTTGCCGTAGGTCGTTACTTGCGCGCTCGTCGCGAGCGTGCCGACGGTCGGTCCGAAGTCGACGACGATCTTGTAGGAGGGCTTGCGTGCTTCGGGGAAATCGTCGACCGATACGACGCGTCCGGTCCTGAGATCGACGTTGAAGAAATCGTCGATCGTGATGTCCTGCTTCTTCGGCAGCTTCTCCGGCGCGTACGGGAGCTTCTCGGGATCTATCTCGTGCTGGGCCATGGCCGAAAGATAAGCCGGGGTGCGATTCGCTGCGTGCACGCGTGGGTAAAGTCGGGCCCATGATCAAGTTGATCGCGCAGTTGCTCACGCTCAAGATCCTCGTGACCCGCCTCCGGTCCCGGGAGGACGAGCGGCGCGCGGGGAGCCGGGATCCGTCCCGGCCCGGCGAGACCTCCCGAATGAGGCGGAGGGGGATGTCCGGCGGGCGAGTCACCGCGCGCAGCACCCCGGGCCCGGAGCCGGATTCGCCGCTGGATCTCGAGAAGACCGACTGGAAACAGACGTCGAAGCGCGCCCTGAAGGAGATCAAGGACGATCGCGTCACGCTCATCGCCGCGGGCATGGCCTATTACCTGTTCCTCGCGATCTTCCCGGCGATCATCGCCTTCGTGGGGATGCTGGGCCTGTTCGAGATCGACACCGCGCCGATGGTCGAGGCGATCCGGGACAACCTCCCGGGCGAGTCGGGCGACCTGCTCGTAGGGGCGCTGCAGGGGTCGAAGACCACGCGCGATTCGACCGCGCTTACCGCGGTGTTAGTGGGTATCGGACTCGCGTTGTGGTCGGCATCGTCCGGCTTCGTCGCGTTGCAGAAGGGCCTCAATGTCGTTTACGACGTGCGCGAAGACCGTAAGTTCGTCGGCGCTCGTGCGATCGCGTTCCTTCTGATCATCGCGACGGGGTTGCTCGGCGGCGTGTCGTGGCTGTTCTTCACGCTCGGCAACAGCAAGACGTTCGACGTGTTCGACGTTTTCGGATGGGTGCTAACGATCGCGGCCGTCGTTGTGCTGTTCTCCGTCTATTACTACTTCGGTCCCAGGCGCGAGAAGCCGACGTGGCAGTGGGTCTCAGCCGGCGGCATCCTCGGCGCGTTCATATGG
>JBOGWY010000148.1:0-3563 GCA_050694015.1 Actinomycetota bacterium
AGATCGCGTAGTGCCTGCAACGTGTCGCCGGTGTCGACCTGCATCTCGGACAACAACGCCCGAGCCCGCGCGGGGTCCTCGTCCGCGAGCTCTTGAGCCCGCCCGAGCTTCATCGACAGGGCCACGAGGTGCTGCTGTACGCCGTCGTGGATGTCGCGTTCGAGCCTCATGCGCTCGGCGTCCTGGGCTGCAACGAGTCGTTGTCGCGACGCCCGGAGCTCGTCGAGGCGCGCTCGAAGCTCTGCGTTCAACTGCACGTTCCGGAACGCGAGCCCGGCCTGTGATGCGGCGTTCGCGAGCAACCGCTCCTCGAGCGAAGTCACCTTTTCCCCAGGTGGTTTCGTGATCGTTAGAGCCCCCAACAGATCGTCTCCGGAGACGACCGGGACCACCGCGTCGCGGCCTTCGAGCACTGGCAGCTCGTCGTCGACGGGGATCGATACGGCCCTCTCGCCCTCGGGCCACGACGCGATGAGGACGAGATCCCGTTCGATCCGCAGCCACACCTCGGCCGTGGCGGCCCCGGTCCCCGCAGCGAGCATCTTCGCCAGATCGGGGACCACGGTCTGCAGGTCGTAACGACCTCCCATCCGATCGGAGAACTCGCTAAGGAGTTCGTATGGCGTCGCGCGCTTCCCGTAGACGATGCGATTCGCCAGCTTGCGAGCCCGGTCGCGCAGTGGCTGGAACAGCGCGGCGATCGCAACGGTAATGGCGATCGACGCGACCAGATCGAGCCTCTCACCGGTTCCGAAGAATGCGCCGAGCAGCGCTACCAGCGCGAGATAAGAAACGGTGATGAGACCGGCGATGAGGGCGTAGGCGACGGTGCGGTTCACCACCCTGTTGATGTCCCACAGCCGGAACCGGGCGAGGTCGACCAGAAGAACGATGGGGATCAACGAGAACACGATGCGGAAGATCCGGAACGCATCGGCTCCGGCCGGTTGCCCCGAGAACTCCTGGCCCACGAACACGGGATCGGACATAGAAGCATCTCGATAGATCGCAACGTTGTGTAGATCCGAGTCGAAGTTCGTGAACGCGATCGTCGACGTAGTGCCGCTGGCCAGGGTGATGAGCTTCTTGTCGAAGCGCGAGTCTTCCGACGCGAGCACAACGCGCGAGCCGCCCTCCTCATCGAGCACGAGGATGCCCGTCATGTCGATCGGGTGCGGGTCGCAACGGAAGTAGTAAGTACCCGGCGAGCCGAGCGCGACCTCGTACGTGATGGTCTGGCTGTCGGGCACGCGACCGGAGACGTTCGTGAAGATCATCAGCGGGACCGCGACGAGCGCAGCCCCCACGAGGTACACGATCATCAGACGCGATTGCTGCCGTTCTTGATCGTCGTAGCTGATGAAGTAGCGGGTGATCTGCGCCACCAGGCCGACGGCCGGGATCGCGATGCCGAAGAGGATCACCAGCCCGGTCGTGTGATCCTCCGCCGACGACACCGCCAGGATCAACAAGACGAGCCCCACCAACGAGATCGCGGCCACCCGCAAGAACGCGCGCGGTCTCGAACCATCGAGCAAGCGACCGGACGGGAACAACAGCAACGCGAACATGTACGAGAATCCCGACCCCACGTGCACCCATTGGTGCCACGTGCTTACGGCCCCTTCCCATGTCGCCGGGATCACCTGCAGAGCGTCGTGACCTTGCAGGTTGAACGCGATCGCACTCCCGACGAGCCCGAGCGCGAGCAGGCGAGCGGCGGGGTCGTGGGATCGCAACCGCACGAGCACCGCCGCGAGGGAAAGGTTGAACGCGCTGAACAGATAGTCGAAGAAGACCTGGACGCCCGACCCCACGCCGTGACTCGCTTGCGCCGCATTCTGGGCGATCTCGGCGAGAGCCCCGGTTCTCCCGCCGATCCGGTGCATCGTCTCGTGCAGGCCGGTTCCTGCCGCGAGCGCGGGGATAAGTCCGAGCAAGAGCCACGCGATCGCGGTCCCGAGCGCGGCGAAGTAGACGACGAGGAATACGAAGTGAGAACGATCGTTCCTCACCTCTTGATTGTGGGCTAGGCGACCCGGCGATAGAAGGGGGACGGCCGTACGCGGATAGTGGTGCCACCACCCTGGTCGGACCCGCCACGCAGACCTATCCTGAGTGGATGGCCATATCGGTCGTTCTCGCCGAGGACAACTACCTCGTGCGCGAGGGCATCCAAGGCCTCCTCGAGTCCCACCCCGGGATAAGGCTGACCGCCACCTGCGAAGACCTCGACTCCTTGCTCGCCGCGGTCGAGCGCGAGGAGCCGGACGTCGTGCTTACGGATATCCGCATGCCGCCTACGGGAACCGACGAGGGGATCCAGGCCGCGAACGCGTTCCGCGGTACGCGACCCGAGATGGGAGTGGTCGTCCTCAGCCAGCACGATGAAGCGGAATACGCGCTGGCTCTGCTCGAGCGTGGATCGGAGGGCCGCGCGTACCTCCTGAAGGAGCGGGTATCGGATTCGGCGCAACTGATCGGGGCGATCGACGAGGTTTCGCGCGGAGGCTCGGTGATCGACCCCAAGGTCGTCGATGCTTTGGTCGCGGCCCGGTCGCGCTCTGCCGCATCGCCACTGAACGCCCTCACTCCTCGTGAGACCGAGGTCCTCGGCGAGATGGCTCAAGGCAAGACCAACGCGGCCATCGCCGCGGAGCTCGTCCTGACCGAACGCGCGGTGGAGAAACACATCAACTCGATCTTTCCGAAGCTCGGTCTCTCGGGCGGTGAGCGCGATGTTCATCGCCGCGTCAAGGCAGTGCTGCTGTTCCTCTCCGAACAGTAGGCGCGTCCCTCGGGGGTGTTAGCCCCGTCGAGTCCACATGCCTCCAACCTGGCCGCTCTGCACGCGCCCGGGCAAGAGTGGTTGCACCTGGTTGGCTGGTGAAAGGAGACATGGATGAAGAGGATCGCGATCCGCCGAGGAAGCGTGATAGCGCTCGTTGCGGCGGTGATCGGTGTCGCTCTGTTGAGTAGCGGGCCGAGCATCGCGGCCCCCAGCGCGGTTGTGGCGTCGATGAAGACCCCTGCGGGCCAGAAGCTCGGCACCGTTATCTTCTCGACGACCGAGGATGGCAAGGTCATGGTTCAGGCCATCGCCAAGGGTCTAACCCCGGGGTTCCATGGATTCCACGTACACGGCGCGGGTATCTGCGACGGCGCCGCGACCGACGCGGCCGGGAACCCGTCACCGTTCCTGACCGCCGGCGGGCACTACAACCCGACCGCGCAGATCCACGGGAGCCATGCGGGCGACATGCCACCGCTCTACGTTGCCGGCGATGGCACAGCGCAGCTCCGTTTCGTCACCGACCGCTTCACGGTCGAATCTCTGCTGGATGCCGACGGGAGCGCCGTGATCATGCACGCAGGGCCCGACAACCTCGCGCACATCCCTGCGACGACGGCCACCGGCGGCGAGCGTTACCACTCGCACGTCGACCTGGTCTTCGGTCCCGACACGGCAACGCGGGGAACCGGAGATGCGGGCTCACGCTTCTCCTGTGGAGTCGTTTCGTCTGCTCCGTAGCTCCACGGACGAGAAAGGGGCTCCCCCCGGG
>JBOGWY010000149.1:0-5269 GCA_050694015.1 Actinomycetota bacterium
GAGTTCGGGATCGCGATCGAAGCCGACGGGTATCGCTGGCACGACGGACGCGTCGGATTCGAACGAGATCGCCTTCGCACCAGTGAGTTGGGCAGCAGGGGCTGGCGCGTCTTGCAGGTCACGTGGCTGCAGTTGAAATACGACCGGGCGGGCGTCCTGGCCCGCATCCGCCGGGCTCTCGACACGCCGGCCGTCGTGGAGTTGCGCCAGGTCTGATGTACTGGGGCTATCGGAATCCGATAGTAGAGGTACATCGGACGCGCTTCCTCGCTGATGAAGCCGACGCGAGAGGCGAACTATCGCGACGCTCAGTCAGTCCGAAGCGCGGGCTTTCTCGACCGCTCGTTCGAATGCTTCGGCGTCTGTCGTCACCGTGACCATCCGGCCCATCCGTGCCAGATGCGTGGTGATCCCCACCGTGAGCTCCATGAACTTCGACCCCACGAGCACGTGTAGCGACTTCAGGTTGAGCCGGTTGCTCTTGAAGAATCCACCCCAGACTTCGATCACGTTCTGCGCCCTAACTTCGCCGTTCCGCGCATCGATCAACAGGGTCAGCTCGCCGAAGCGCTGCATCTCCTCGCGGAACTGATCGATCGGCAGCGTTCCGAACTGACCCGAGTCCTTGCCCTCGATCCGAACCACAAGCGTCCCCGGACGAAGACGAGTGAAGGTGAACGTGCACTCGTCGTCTTTAAGCTGAGTACTTCCGTCGGCCAGCCGTTCGAGCGCCATGGACAGAACCCTAGTGAGCCGAGCATCGCTTCGCTAGGGGCTCGCAGGTGCGAGCATGGGCCTATGGATCTCTTCGATCATGCGCTCGAGGAGCGCTTCGACCAGTACGCGCCCCTTGCGGCCCGGATGCGGCCGCGAACGCTCGACGAGGTCGTCGGCCAGCGCCACGTCCTGGGCAAGGGCCGCGCTCTGCGCACGCTGATCGAATCCGGCGATCTGAGCTCGATCGTCCTCTGGGGCCCCGCCGGGGCGGGCAAGACCACTCTCGCTCATGTGATCGCTCGGACCACCAGCGCGCACTTCGAGCCGATGTCCGCCGTCACCGCCGGAGTTGCCGATGTGCGCAAGGCGATCGAGGCCGCCAAGGACCGGCTCGCGCAGCAAGGCGATCGCACGGTCCTGTTCCTGGATGAGATCCATCGCTTCAACAAGGCGCAGCAGGACGCGTTGCTCCCGGCGGTGGAGAACGGGTGGGTGGTGCTCGTCGGCGCGACCACCGAGAACCCGAGCTTCGAGGTGAACTCGCCGCTCATGTCGAGGAGTCTGCTGTTCCGGCTCGAAGCACTCACCGAAGACGATCTTCTCGAGATCATCAAGCGCGCCCTCGACGATGAGAAGCGTGGTATCCGCAACCTCGATGTGAAGACCGACGATGAAGCGCTCGAGCACATCGCACGCGGTGCGGGGGGCGACGCGCGCGCGGCCCTCAACGCGCTCGAAGCCGCGGCACTGATCGCGACCACCAAGGACGGAACGATCGATCTCACCGCGGCTGAGGAGGCGCTCCAACGCCGCGCCCTCCCTTACGACAAGTCCGGTGACTGGCACTACGACACGATCAGTGCGTTCATCAAGTCCATGCGGGGCTCGGATCCCGATGCGGCCGTCTACTGGATGACGCGCATGCTCGACGCGGGGGAGCAGCCGCGCTTCATCGCGCGCCGCATGGTGATCCTCGCGAGCGAAGACATCGGCAACGCCGACCCGACCGCGTTACAGGTCGCGGTCGCGGCCCACCACGCGCTCGAGTTCATCGGGCTGCCGGAAGCGAAGCTCAACCTGGCCCAGGCCGCGGTCTATCTAGCCCTCGCTCCGAAATCCAACGCCAGCGCGATGGCGCTGTGGCGCGCGGAGGAAGACGTCAAGGCCTCCGGCCCCCTCGCGGTGCCGACCCATCTACGCGACTCGCACGCGGCGGCCAGCCGCTCGATCGGTGCCGGTAAGGGCTACAAGTACGCGCACAGCTTCGGCGGGTGGGCCGCGCAACAGCATCTCCCCGACGAGCTCAAGGACCGTCGCTACTTCGAGGCGATCGCCGGCCGCGAGGCCGAACTAGCCGAGCAGCTCGAGGAGAGGAAGCAAGCCGCTCGGGCCGCCGGGGACGCGGAAGACGAGTCCGGCTCCGGCACGCCGTCCCGAGACAAGAGAGCCAACCCCGAAGGCGGGTAGGGTGGCGCCATGTTCAGACTGGCAAAAACGGCGTTCTGGGTCTTCGTCGGGGTCGCAGCCGCGTTCGAGAGCGAGAAGTGGATGGCGAAGCTCAAGCTCCGCCTGAGCCCTAACGCGATGACGGGATCGTTGTTGGATTCCGTCAACCGGCGGCTCGAGTCGAACCGCTAGCTCATCGCCAACTAACCTCGTAAAGATGGATTCCGGCACTATCCGAGACCGCTTCTTCGCGTTCTTCGGCGAACGCGGACACGAGCGCGTCCCGTCCGCCTCGCTCGTCCCGAACGATCCGACGCTGCTCCTCACCAACGCAGGGATGAACCAGTTCAAGCCCTACTTCCTCGGCGAGCAGAGCCCTCCGTACAAGCGGGCGATGAGCGTCCAGAAGTGCTTCCGCGCCACCGACATCGACGAGGTGGGCAAGACGACCCGCCACCTCACGTTCTTCGAGATGCTCGGCAACTTCAGCTTCGGCGACTACTTCAAGCCCGACGCGAGCCGGTGGGCGTGGGAACTCGTCACCGAGGGATTCGGGATCGACGTCGAGAAGCTGTGGGTGACCGTCTACGAGACCGACGACGAGGCGGCAGACATCTGGCGCGATGAGGTCGGCGTGCGTCCGGAGCGCGTCCTGCGATGGGGCAAGGCCGAGAACTTCTGGTCGATGGGCGTCGCCGGGCCCTGCGGTCCGTGCTCCGAGATCTACGCCGACCGCGGCGAGCGCTTCGGGCCCGCGTCCGATGTCGGCCCGCAAGGCAACGAAGAGCGCTACGTCGAGATCTGGAACCTCGTGTTCATGCAGAACGAGTGCAACGCGCAGCTGGATCCGGTCTCCGAACTTCCGACGAAGAACATCGATACCGGCGCGGGCGTCGAGCGGCTCGCGATCGTCCTGCAGGACGCGGATTCGATCTACGAGACTGACACGTTCGCGGCGCTGATCGATGCCGCGGAGGGACTCGTGGGGAAGCGCTACCACTCGGACCAGAAGGTCGACCTCGGCCTACGCGTCCTGGCCGACCACGGACGCTCGCTCACGTTTCTGATCGCCGACGGTGTACTGCCTTCCAACGAAGAGCGTGGTTACGTCCTGCGCCGCGTGATGCGGCGCGCGGTACGGCACGCGCGGCTCCTCGGCCGCGAGGAGACGATCCTTCCGCATCTGGTCGAATCCACCGTCGCGCTGATGGGCGACGCGTACCCGGAGCTGAGAGCGCGCAAGGAGTTCATCCTCGATGTCGCCGACCGTGAGGAGCAGCGTTTCAGCGCCACGCTTCGCCAGGGACTGACGTTGCTCGAGCAGGAGATCGAACGCGCGCGCACGTCGGGCGCGCGGACTCTGTCCGGTGACGTCTCGTTCAAGCTGCACGACACCTTTGGATTCCCCATCGACCTAACGAGCGAGATCGCCGGCGAGGCCGAACTCGAGGTCGACACCGAAACGTTCGACTCGTTGATGACCCAACAGCGCGAGCGCGCCCGTGCGGCGCGCAGGGGGGCCGAGGACAAACCGGCCGCAGAAGTCGTCGCGCCCCTGAAGGAGGAGCACGGCCCGACCGAGTTCGCCGGCTACGAGTTCCTCGCCGGGAGTGCCACTGTGATCGGCATCACCGACGGGGCGACCGGTCTCTCCGTCGCGTCCGAGGGCGACGAGGTCGAGCTGATCCTCGATCGCACCGTCTTCTATGCCGAAGGCGGCGGTCAGGTAGGGGACCGGGGAACGATCCGAAGCTCCGCCGGGACGGCGCAGGTCGTCGACACGCATCGCGTCGTAGAGGGACTCACGGGACACAAGGTCCGGATCACTGCGGGCGAGATCGCGGTCGGCGACGAGGTGAGCCTGGCCGTCGACCCCATCTGGAGGACCGGTGCGCAACGCGCCCACACGGCCACGCATATCCTCCACTGGATCCTTCGCGACCGCCTCGGCGAGCACGCACATCAGGCGGGTTCGCTCGTGGAGCCCGGCCGTCTCCGTTTCGACTTCAATCACTTCGATGCGCTCGGTGAATCACAACTGAGCGACATCTCCGCCGAACTACAGAGCCGCGTGCTTACCGACGATCCGACGCGCGCATACGAGACTTCGTACGACTTCGCCAAGTCGATCGGCGCGATGGCGTTCTTCGGCGAGAAGTACGGCGACGTCGTGCGCGTCGTGGAAGTCGGTGATTACTCGAAGGAACTGTGTGGAGGCACGCATGTCCCACACACGAGTCAGATCGGCGTGACGGTGATCACCGGCGAAGGTTCCGTCGGTGCGAACCTTCGGCGTGTCGAGGTTCTCGTGGGTGCAGAAGGCATCGCGTTCCTCGAACGGCGGGCGAACGCTCTGGGACGCGTCGCGGAGATGTTGAAGGCGAACCCCGACGAGGTGGAGGCGAGGTTGGAGCGGTTGCTCGCTACCCAGAAGGAGATGGAGCGCCGCGTCGCCGAGATCGAACGGGGAGCGGCGGAGACGGATGCGGCCACTCTCGCTGCAGGGGCCGAGGATGTGAACGGGTCCCGGCTCGTCGTCGCGCGGCGCGACGTCGGCGTGGACGCGTTGAGGTCGCTCGCACAGAGCCTCAAGAGCAAACTCGAGTCTGGTGTGATCGTTCTCGGCACGACCGGTGAGGGCAAGGCCAATCTCGTCGCCGCGTTGACGAAGGACCTCGTCGGGCGCGGCCTCGCGGCGCGCGACCTGCTCAAGGACGGAGCCGCGATGCTCGGCGGCGGAGCCGGCGGGAAGCCGGACCTGGCGATCTCCGGGGGCCCGGCGGCCGACAAGATCGACGAGGCCCTCGAGGCGGTGGCACGCGCTGCAAGGTCGGCGCTCACTTCGTGACGGTGCTGGGCATAGATCCCGGCGAGAAACGGATCGGGGTGGCGGCGGCCGACCTCGAGACACGGTTCGCGCGACCGGTCGAAGTGATCGATGCATCGCAGACCGACGTGATCGCCCGCATCCTCGAACTGATCGATGAACTCGGCGCGACGACGATCGTGGTCGGTAAGCCGGTAGGCCTTTCGGGCCGTGAGGGCCCGGCGGTGGTGAAACAGAAGGAGTTCCTCGACGCCCTGCGCGCGGCGACCGACGTACCGG
>JBOGWY010000150.1:0-2799 GCA_050694015.1 Actinomycetota bacterium
GCGATCACTCCGCCCTTGCTCGCCGCGTACGCCGCTACGCCTCGTTGTACGACGAGTCCCTGTACCGACGCGATGTTGACGATCGCACCCCCGTCTGCCGCGAGCATGTGCGGGACCGCGTTCCTCGCCGTGAGGTACATCGCCTTCAGGTTGACGGTCATTACCTCGTCCCACGTCGCCTCGTCGGTGTCCACGACCGAGCCGTATCGTTGGATGCCGGCGCTGTTCACCAAGACGTCGATGCGTCCGTTGATCCGGGCCGCAGCGGCCACCGCTCGCTCCACGTCTTCCGAACGACCGACGTCGCATCTGATGAACTCCGCTCCGGCCACCGGGTCGCGAGCGGCAGCGGGCTCATCGACATCGAGGAGAGCGACGCGCGCGCCGTGTTCGACGAGTTTGTTTGCGACGGCCTTGCCGATGCCCTTCGCCGCGCCGGTGACGACAGCGACCGTTCCGTCGAAATCGCTCACGGGATGGTGGGGTAGCGAAGGCGGATCCCGGTGGCGCCGAAATCGCATTCGGTCAGATGCCAGCGTCCGAGCGAGCCGACGACGAGGCGCGTGCGATCCGGCTCGAGCCACACCCCGTTGGTGGGCGCCGACAGGAGGGTCCCCTCAGGATCCTCGGCCAGGGTCTCGATCGCGCCGTCGGGATCGACGCGGTCGATGCGGTCGGGGCGGTAATAGAAGACGTAGGCGCGGCCGTCGGTATCCAGAGCCACGCCGTCTGGTACGCCGGAGAGGGACGCGATCACATCGCGACGATCGGGCTCACCGATCGGGATCCGGATCAGCGCGGGGGCCGTGCTCTCGAGCACGTAAAGAGATAACCCATCCGCGCTCAGCGCGCACCCGTTCGGGAACGCGGTGCTGGCTTCGCTCCACACCGTTGTCGTTCCCGTCGCATCCACGCGCATGATGCAGCCGTTGTCTTCCTTCCATCCGCCTGAGTCCGTAACGTACAGGTTGCCGTTGTCGTCGAACGCCGGCCAGTTCGGATTGACGAACGCTCGATCGGGACTGCCCGTGGAGTAGACGAGCAGCGCCCCCCCGTTCGGATCGAACCGCATTACCTCTCGCCGAGCGACGTCGCAGCAGTAGAGGCGGCCATCGCCGTCGGCGCATAGCCCCAGGAGGAAGCCCCCGGTGGTGGCGATCTGATCGACCGTGCCGGTCGAGGGGTCGACGCGGTAGATCTGCCCGGCTTCTCCACCGGCATACAGCGTTCCGTCCGCTGCGACGGTCACACCTTCGGGGTGATCGAGACCTTCGACGAGTACTCGCACCGCCGTCACGGGCGGATCCCACCCGCGGGCTCCGGGATCAACACTTTCACCTCGTCGGGAGCCGTCACCGACGGAGCCCTGCCGCGTTCTGCCCGAACTTCCAGGAATCCGTGGGGCGTCGCGACCGCGCCCTGTGCCCACTCGAGATCGCCGAGATCGGGCTCTATGGAGACCGTTCCTATCCCGGGTTCGATCCCACGGACGCCCAGAACCGTAGTGGCGAGGTCGTACACAGGTGTGGCCGACCACGCGTGACAGCGGCTCCCCAGCCCAGGCTCGGCGTCCCAGTACTCCTCGAAGCATCCGTTGCCGCGCGCGACCAGCGCACGCCAGCGGCGGATCGATGCGATCACGTCGTCGGTCTTTCCGGCGAGGTCCAGGGCGCGGTGAAGGAAGTGGGCGAAGAACGGCTGGGCCATGACGACATCGGCGTCGTTGTCGAAGGCGGTTGGTTCTTGCCATTGGCGCGACATACGTTCCGCGAACGTTCCCGGATCTCCCGGGGTGAGCGTTCGTTGAAGGCGGCGGTCGTCGCAGATGCGTGAGAGCATTCGCTCCCACCGGTCGCGGGGTGCGCATCCCGCGACGATCGCGATCGAATTCGTCTGCTGGCTGACCCGGCCCACCGTTCGGTTCCCGAGCGCGTCCATGTAGACGCCACGCCCCTCATCCCAGTAGCTCTCGAAAGCCGCGCGCGAAGCCGCAGCGCGGTCGCGGGCTCGCTCGGCAGATCCGTGGTTGTCGACGAGATCACACAGTTGAGCGAAGTGCTCGAGTGCCCACACGTAGAACGCGTCGAGAGCCGCGGTTCGTGGCCCGCGTTCGGTCTGGGCCCAGTCGATGAAGATCCATCCGGGCACGCGCTCGAGCGATCCGCTTGGAGAGCGGAAGCGGTCGAACCACGTCAGTGCGCGCTCCGCGACCGGAAGTAGCTCGAGCACCATCGCAGCGTCACCCGACGACTCGTAATGGGTGCGAAGCGCCGTAACCCACAGGAGCGAGAAATCGGGGATCGTCGCGCGCTTCGACGTGAAGTCGGCGGCCGCAACCATCGGAAGAAGGCCGTCGGGACGGGCTCCACGCGCGTGCAACCGCAGGGTTCTCCTCGTTACCGATGGATCCGGGTCAAGAACCGACCTGATCAAACCGGTCAGGTAGCTGTCGCCCAACCACGCCCGCTGCTCCCGTCCCGGGCAGTCGATGAACGCGTCGGTGGTGCAGAGATCGACGGTCCTTGCACCCGCGGCCCAGATCTCTTCTATGGCGGGATCGCTGCAGCGAAAATAGGCACCCCGCGTGCGCGGTGCCAGCATCTCTGTCGCTCCGACAGACACGGCGGACGCGTTCTCGGTTCGCGCCGCTACCGATAGGTAGCGGAAACCGACCGCTTCGAAAGATTCGTGGCGTTCGCCGTCGTGACCGCCGGCGACGACGCGCATGGCCCATTCGCGGGGGGCGGTAACCGGCTTGCCGTCGGGACTCACGTCCTCTCCGCATGCGAGGTCGAAGAT
>JBOGWY010000151.1:0-17187 GCA_050694015.1 Actinomycetota bacterium
ATCCGGATGCGCCTTCTCGATCTCGTCGAGCAGAATCACGCTGTAGGGCTTGCGCTTGATCTGCTCGGTGAGCTGCCCGCCCTCCTCGTGCCCCACGTAGCCGGGTGGCGACCCGATCATCTTGGCGATCGCGTGCTTCTCCATGTACTCCGACATGTCGAAGCGTACGAGCGCCCGTTCCGAATCGAACAGAAATTCCGCCAGAGTGCGCGCAACCTCGGTCTTGCCCACACCCGTCGGTCCGAGGAAGATGAACGAACCGATCGGACGGTTCGGATCGGATAGACCGGAGCGCGCCCGCCGGATCGCGTTGGACACGGCCTCGACCGCCTCGTCCTGGCCCACGACCCGCTGGTGCAGGCCCTCCTCCATGTGAACGAGCTTCTCGACCTCACCCTCCATCAGCTTGCTGACGGGGATCCCGGTCCACTTGGACACGACCTCGGCGATGTCTTCCTCGTCGACCTCTTCCTTGAGGAACTTGCGATCGGTCTGCAGGTCGGCGAGCTGAGCGTTGCCCTCGTCGAGTTGACGCTGGAGTTCGATGAGGCGGCCGTAACGGAGCTCGGCCGCCTTCTGCAGGTCGCCGTCGCGCTCGGCGCGTTCGGCTTCGCCGCGCGCCTGCTCGATCTCCGCCTTCTCGGCGCGGATGCGATCGATGATCTCCTTCTCGCGCTCCCAGTGCGCCTTCATGCCGTCCATCTCTTCGTGGAGCGAGGCGAGTTGGTGGACCAAGTCCTCGAGTCGCGCTTTCGACGCCTCGTCCTTCTCCTTGCCGAGGGCGGCCTTCTCGATCTCGAGTTGCTTCGCCCTGCGATCGAGCACGTCGATCTCGATCGGCATCGAGTCGATCTCGATGCGCAGGCGGGATGCGGCCTCGTCGACCAGGTCGATCGCCTTGTCGGGAAGGAACCGCGACGTCACGTAACGGTGCGAGAGGAGCGCCGCTGCGACGAGAGCGGCGTCCTGGATGCGGACGCCATGGTGCACCTCGTAGCGTTCCTTCAGGCCGCGGAGGATCGCGATCGTGTCGGGAACGCTGGGCTCCCCCACGACGACCGGCTGGAACCGGCGCTCGAGGGCAGGGTCCTTCTCGACGTGCTTGCGGTACTCGTCGAGCGTCGTGGCGCCGATCATGCGCAACTCGCCGCGCGCGAGCATCGGCTTGATCATGTTGCCGGCGTCGACGGCGCCCTCGGCCGCCCCCGCGCCGACGACGGTGTGGAGCTCGTCCACGAACGTGATGATCTCGCCTTCGGAATCCGCGATCTCCTTGAGGACCGCCTTAAGACGCTCCTCGAACTCGCCGCGGTACTTAGAACCCGCGACCATCGAGCCGATGTCGAGCGAGACGAGGCGCTTGTTCTGAAGAGAGCCGGGAACGTCGCCCGCCACGATGCGGTTGGCGAGGCCTTCGACGATGGCGGTCTTACCCACTCCGGGCTCACCGATCAGCACGGGGTTGTTCTTGGTGCGGCGGGACAGCACCTGGATCACGCGCCGGATTTCCTCGTCGCGGCCGACCACCGGATCGAGCTTGCCCTCGCGGGCAAGGTCGGTGAGGTCGCGGCCGTACTTTTCGAGCGCCTGGTACTTGTCCTCCGGTGTCTGATCGGTGACCCGCTGCGAGCCCCTGATGTCCTTCAACGACGACATGACGCGGTCGCGCGTCACGCCGGCCTCGGTCAGGACGGCTGCGGTGTCGTCGCCGTTCTCGAGGATCGCAAGCAGTAGGTGCTCGGTCGAGACGTACGCATCGCCGAGACTCTCCGTCTCCTCGAACGCGGCCTCGAGCAAGCGCTTGAAGTTCTGCGACAGATAGATCTCGACGTGCCCGTAGACCTTGGGGTAACCCTCGAGCACGCCGTCCAGGCGGTTACGCAGGGCGCGCGGGGACGCGCCGAGTTTCTGCAACAGCGGATAGACGACGCCCTCGGGTTCGCCGAGGAGCGCGGCCAGGAGATGACCGGGCTCGACCTGTTGATGGTTCGACTCGCCGGCGATCCGTTGGGCCCCGGAGAGCGCTTCCTGTGACTTGAGCGTCAGTTTATTGATGTCCACGTTCGTACCTCTTGTTCAGCTTTCGTCCACCGGCGGCATCACGAAGGTGCGCCGCCGGCCTGCTTCATCGATGAGATCCGCCTTCATCGCGCGGCGCACGCGCCGCACGTCGCGGAGCGGGACCAGCGAGTTGCGGTCCCGCGCCTCGAGGAACTCGTGGAACTCGCCGCGCGTCCGCTCGAGCTCGCCTGCGAGGGCCGCATACGCATCCTTCATCAGCTGCAGGTCGGCCTCCAGCTCCATGATCGCCATCACGCCGGCGAGATTGATGCCTTCCTGGGTGAGCTGTTGGATCTTGCGGAGCCGGGCGATGTCTTCTTCCGAATAACGCCGCGTGTTGCCTTCGGTTCGGTGTGGCTGAACGAGACCCTTGCGCTCGTACACGCGCAGCGTCTGCGGATGCACGCCCGCCAGTTCCGCCGCGATCGAGATCACGTACAGAGCATCGGCGTGGTCGCTACGTCGTCGTGCCATATCGCCCTCCTAGGACGCCCGCTCGCCCGAGGCGGCCTTCGCGAACGCCTCGAGATGCTCGCGGGGAGAACCCCTGTGTGCTTCGTCGAACTGTTCGAGCAGTTCTTTCTCCTTGCGCGAGAGCTTCTGCGGCACCTGGACCTCGACCTTGACGAGGAGATCGCCCTGGCCGCCGCGTGAACGCGGGGCGCCGCGACCTTTGACGCGAAGCGTCTTGCCGCTCTGCGTGCCGGCCGGGACCTTGACGGTGACGGATCCGTCCATCGTCGGCACCTCGATCTTGGCGCCGAGCGCAGCCTCCGTGAACGTGACCGGAACGGTGACGTGGAGCGCCCCGTCCTTGCCCATCGTGAAGACCTCGTGCGGCGTTACGCGCACCTTGACGAAGAGATCGCCGCGTGGACCGCCCTCCATGCCTTGACCGCCGCGCCCGGGCACGCGGATCCGGGCGCCCTCGCCGACGCCGGCCGGAATCTTCACCTTCGACCCGTTCAGCGAGATCGTGGTTCCGTTCACGGCATCATCGAAGCTGAGCTCGACCTCGGTCTCGAGATCGGGGCCGGGATGGGGGCCGCGCTGGCGGAACCCGAACCCACCGAGCAGATCTTCGAACAGGCCCGCGTCCGCGGCGTCGCCGAAGAGATCGCCGATGTTCACGCGTACGTTGCCACCGCCGCTGTTGGGCCCGAAGCCGTAGATGCGCTCGCCACCCGCGTCGACGAACCGGCGCATCTCGTCGTACTCCCTGCGCTTCTCGTCGTTGCTGAGGATCGAATGTGCCTCGGAGATCTCCTTGAAGCGCGTCTCCGCGTCGGTGTCGTTCTTGTTCGCGTCCGGGTGGTACTTCTGAGCGAGTTTCCGGTACGCCTTCTTGATGTCGTCCTTGGACGAGTCCTTCGAGACTCCGAGGACCTTGTAGTAGTCCTTCTGGAACCAGTCACGCTGCGACATCGCCTACCCCTCCTGAGCAGGGGCGTCGCCTTCGGCTCCGCTCGCTGTGTAAGGCGTCGGGGCCTCGCTGACGCTCGGCTCATCTGGGGGTTGGGCGACCATCACCTCGGCCGAACGCAGCATGTGGTCCTTGAAGCGGTAACCGGGCCGGTGTACCTGGATAACGGTGTCCACCGTGACCTCGGGATCGACGTGGGAGCTGAGTGCGTGGTGCACCTGAGGATCGAACGGCGTGCCCTCGGGAACGTCGATCTCCTCGAACCCTTCCGAGCCGAGAACGTCGAGCAGTTCCTTCAGCGCGATCTGCACGCCGGACCCACCTTCGCCGTGCTCGATAGCGAGCTTGAAGTGGTCGATCACCGGGATCATCTTCTGCATCAGGTCGCGCGTCGCGTACTCGAGCCGCTGGTTGTGCTGCTTCGTCATCCTCTTGCGATCGTTCTCGAGATCCGCCTTCAGACGCTGGAGCTCGTCGAGCGAAATCTCGGGGGGCAGGTCGCGGATCGCGCCGGTGTCGTCGACGAGCTGCGGTACGGGCGTCTGCTCGCTGTCCGAGCTCTCGTCCATGAGGATCTGGCTCGTGCTCTCACGCGCGGTGACACCAGGAGTCGTCTCGACGACTCTTGAGGCTTCGCGTGTGGACTCGGCCACCCTCGATGCCTCCTCCGCCGAGTGATTCGCGCCGCGAGCGCTTTCGTTCTGCGCGACCGTCGTCGCGCGTCGCTTGTCGACCACGTTGACCTTTACCTTCTTCTCGGGATCTTGGTTGTCGATCACGCGCTCTGCTCGTCGCCGCCCTCGTCCACGACCTCGGCGTCGACGACGTCGTCCGAGTCGGCGGCCTGCGCGACACCGCCGGCGGCCTGCTGGTTCTGCACGTTCGCGTAGAGGACCTCGGCGAACTTCTGCGACGCCGTCATCAGCTGCTCGCTCGTGTGCCGGATCCGATCGACGTCGGTGCCCTTCAGGGCCTCCTTCACGTCGTTCAGCGCGTCCTCGACCATCTTGCGGTCCGACTCGTCGAGCTTCTCGCCGTGCTCCTTCACCTGCTTCTCGGTCTGGTACACGACGTTGTCGGCCTGGTTACGGACCTCGGCCTCCTCGCGGCGGTTGCGGTCCTCCTCCGCGTGGGCCTCGGCCTCCTTGATCATCTTCTCGATGTCGTCCGACGCCAGCTTGGTGCCGCCGGTGATCGTCATCGACTGCTCCTTGCCCGTGCCGAGATCCTTCGCCGACACGTTCACGATGCCGTTCGCGTCGATGTCGAAGGTGACTTCGACCTGCGGCATCCCGCGCGGCGCCATGGGGATGTCGGTGAGCATGAACTGACCCAGCGACTTGTTGCGGTAGACCATGTCGGCCTCACCCTGCAGCACGTGGATCTGGACCGACGGCTGGTTGTCCTCCGCGGTCGTGAAGACCTCGCTGCGCTTGGTCGGGATCGTCGAGTTACGTTCGATCAGTTTCGTGAAGATGCCGCCCTTGGTCTCGACACCGAGGCTCAGCGGGGTGACGTCGAGGAGCAGGACGTCCTTCACGTCGCCCTTCAGGACGCCGGCCTGGATCCCAGCACCGACCGCGACGACCTCGTCCGGGTTCACACCCTGGTGCGGGTCCTTGCCGCCGGTCAGTTCCTTCACGAGGTTGCGCACCATCGGCATACGCGTGGAACCACCGACGAGGATCACGTGGTCGATCTGGCTCACGTCGATGCGCGCGTCCTTGATCGCCTGCAAGAACGGGCCCTTGCACTTGTCGAGCAGGTCTTCGGTCATGCGCTCGAACTCGCTGCGCGAGAGGGTGACCTCCAGGTGCAGCGGCCCTGCGTCGGTCGCGGTGATGAACGGAAGATTGATCGTCGTCGACTGCGTGGACGACAGCTCGATCTTCGCCTTCTTGGCGGCTTCCTTCAGGCGTTGCATCGCCATCTTGTCCTGGCTCAGGTCGACGCCGTTCTGGTCCTTGAAGGTCTTGACGAGGTGGTCGATGACGCGCTCGTCCCAGTCGTCGCCTCCGAGGTTCGTGTTACCGGACGTCGCCTTGACCTCGAAGACACCCTCACCGAGATCGAGCAACGAAACGTCGAACGTCCCGCCACCGAGGTCGAAGACCAAGACCGTCTGGTCGCCTTCGGACTTGTCCAACCCGTACGCGAGCGCGGCCGCGGTGGGCTCGTTGATGATGCGCAGGACCTCCAGCCCTGCGATCTGGCCGGCTTCCTTGGTCGCCTGGCGCTGCGCGTCGTCGAAGTACGCGGGAACCGTGATGACCGCTTCGGTCACCTTGTCGCCGAGGTAGCTCTCGGCGTCGGACTTGAGCTTCATGAGGATGCGGGCCGAGATCTCCTGCGGCGTCCACGCCTTCCCGTCGATGTCGGTCTTGTGGTCGGTGCCCATCTCGCGTTTGATCGAGCGGATCGTGCGCGTGGGATTCGTGATGGCTTGACGCTTCGCGACCTCGCCGACGAGGATCTCGCCGTTCTTGGCGAACGCGACCATCGAGGGCGTGGTCCGCTGGCCCTCTGCGTTGTTGATCACCGAGGGCTCGCCGCCCTCGAGTACGGCGACCACCGAGTTGGTGGTACCCAGGTCGATCCCTACTGCCTTGGGCATGCGTGCCTCCTTGTAGATTCACCCCGTGATGGGAGATGGACGTAACTTGAGTGATCCCAATTATAGAATCTGAGTCTGTCACTATCAACCTTTGTACCCCCTGGTGCATTCCCGAAAAGGAGTTCAGGCTGGGCGCCATGAAGGTCATCGTCGCGAGCCGTGATCTGCTCGCCGCCGGGCGTCTGGAGGCGCCGGCCCGGGCCGCGGGCGCCGACATCGAGATCGTCTCGCCGGAGGCGATGGTCGAGTCCCTACGCGCCGACCACCACGATCTGCTCGTTCTCGATCTCGACGGTGGGGGCCGGGACCTGCTCGCGAAGGTCGAGGAGGCTCGCGCGGAACGGGTCCTGCCGGAACGGGTCGTGGGCTACTTCAGCCACATCGACGAAGAGATGGCCGAAGCCGCCTCCCTGGCGGCCGTGCATGCCCTCCCGCGGGGCCGCTTCTGGCGAGAACTCCCGCAACTGTTCTCCCGCTAACCCGCGCCCCGATCAGAAGTCGCTGACGAACGATTTGAGCGTGTGCCACCTGTTGTCGCTACAGCGAGCCTCACTCACATGTACCTCGCTCGCGCCGAAATGGTCGTCGGGCGAGAAGTTGAGTTCTGGGTTGATCCCATTCTTCAAGCCGCGCGCGCGTTCCAGCTCGTACACGAAGAGCTCGCGGGACAGGTTGCGGCCGGCCAGGAGAAGGGCGTCCGCCAACGTCCTGCTTGCCGTCCAGCCGAGCCAAATGAAGTCATCCCCGCATCCCGAACTGTTGCACTCGCTGCTCTCGTAGAACGCTCGTACGGCCTTCTGGAAGTCGGCATCGAACCGGTTGCTGTCGATCCACGCCGGGAACGGAGCGAAGAACTTCGACTTATCGAGGGTGCCGTTGCGGCAGCCGACCGCGGCGACGGTGTCGAAAGTCATCGTGATACCGACACCGACCCATTGCGGCGTGTACTGCTGGGTTCTGGCCGCCTGCAATACCTGTAGGAACCACACCGGCGAGGTCAGCACGTTGACGTTCTCGATCCCCGCGGTCTTCATCTCTTGCACCACGGTTTGGGCTTCTGTCGAGGTCGCGCACTTGCATACGGCGCGGTCGTAGTGGACCTGCGCTCCCTGGGAGCGCATCCCTTTTAGGAACCCGTCGTGGGCATCCTCGAAGTTCGGTGTGTCGAACCGCAACATGCCGTTCTTCTCTCCCTTGGCGCCGAGATCGCTCACGAGATAGTCGGCGAGAAGGGGACCCTGGTCGTTGTAGGTCATGGTCGTCGCGAAGTAAAGGGGCAAGCCCGTAAGGCCTGTCTCCGTGACACCAGCGGAGAGATAGGGAACGCCTACCGATGCTGCATAACGCGCGCATGCCTGGATCTGATCGGTGCCCGCGGAACCGCTGAGGATGAAGACCTTGTCTTTCTCCACCATCTCCTTGCACACCGCAACGGCCTGGGACGGGTTGTAGTTGTCGTTCTTTAGGATGACCTCTACCCTCCGGCCGTGGATGCGCACCTTCTTCTCTTCCTCGAGCCACCGGAAGTAGATGTCTTTGGCCTTCTCGGCCGAATCCGAGGGAACCGGCGCCGCTCCGGTCAGAGGAGCGTGGGTGCCGATCTTGATCGTGGTGTCGGTGACGCCCGTGGTATCACCACTCGCCGGCGCTTCCCCACTACTGCTCGGCGGAGCTTCGCCGACGGGTACCTCGCCGCCGCCGTCACCGACGCCGGACGTGTCGGTGCCCGAGATGGAACCACCCGATGAGTCCCCAAGGCCCGACGTGAAACCCGTATCCGTGGTGGTACCGACGATGTTGCCGGCCTCGTCGACGAGCTGGCCTTCCTCGTTCACCGTCACTCCGGGCGGGAGTGTGCCTCCGGCGAACTGCTCGGCGACACCGGGCTTCTGACCACAACCCGCCGTGATCAGACCCATGATCCCTACGAAGACGACTAGCGTTCGGATCCTCACGAGGTCCCCCCTCGGTCCGATTCCACCCGATATGTTTCACATTCTCCCAAACCTACTCAATACCTCCGGAGCCGGCACAGGCCGGCTTGGCCCTCGAGAACCGCCATCGGCCGGACCGGTGGCCCGCTCGTGGGAGGGTTACGGCGTATGGAACGGCGGATAGCGATCGTGGGCAGCTTCTCTTCGGGCAAGACGACCTTGGCCGAGGCGCTGGCGCGCAACCTCGAGCTCCCATTGCTCCCCGAGGTCGCACGGGAGATCGTCGAGCTCGGCTTCAAGCTGGACAAGGACGCGACGCCGGAGACCGAAGCGCTGATCTTCATGCGTCAGTACAACAACGAGTTGTCTGCGGACGAGTTCGTCGGCGACCGCTCGCTGATCGACGTGATGGCCTACGCGGGCTGGGTGCTCGACAACCAGGAGTGGCGCAAAGAGATGCTTCTGTGGGACGAGTGCGTGAAGCTCGCGGAGCGCCGGCTGCGCACAAGCTACTCCCACGTGTTCTATCTGCCGATCGAGTTCCCCATCGTCCTCGACGGACTGCGCCCCGACGACCCCGACTTCCAGAGAGACATCGACGAGCGCATCCTCAAGCTGCTCCACGGTCACGACGTCGAGTACGTGACCGTCAAGGGTTCGGTCGAGGAACGGCTTCAGCAGATCGAAGCGCAGCTCACGTCTGCGAAGTAGCTAATCACCACCACCCCTTGCTCTTGGTCCACTTCAGGGTGGCGAGCGTCAGCATGAGTAGAAGCGCGGCGAATATCAACGTGTGGGCGAGGTTCGTTTCGCCGTAGCTGATACTCGAGATCCCGAAGAAACCGATCACCGCGGACGCGGGCAGCACGATGAACGAGATGATCGCGAGGCGGTTCATCGCCGCGTTCATGCGCGTATTCGTGATCGACTCGAAGAAGTCGAGCACACCCTGGGTGAACTCACGCTCGCCGTCGCACAACGTCGTGAGGCGGTCGAAGCGTTGCTCGAGTGCCTCGAACAGCGCCTTGCCGGTCTCAGACGGCTCGAAAACGCGGAGCGTGTGACATGCCTGGCGGCTCTGCGCGGCCCGGTTGCGAACCGTAGTGAGCCCGTGACGGACGTGGAACAGCTCCTCGAGGAACTCCTCGGGCGCACCGGTATCACCCTCGCGCGCCCGGCGATCGAGCATGCCGACCTTGCCTGCAGTGCGGAACAAGAGGTCCTCCAGAGACGCTTCGATGCCGGCGATGATCTCGAACGCCAGGTGATCGACCGTCGGCAGGTCGAGCTCGCCATTCTCGAGCTTCCTGCACACGGCCTCCGTCTCGCGCAGCGCCAGCTCGAGGGGAACGCCTGGGGTCAAAGGCCCGTGGGTAGTGACGAGGAAGTTGGGGCCGAGCCAGGAGTCGAGCTCGAGAAGATGACCCTCGTCGTCGAGCGTGTGGAGGATGAAGAAGGCGCGCTCCTCGTTGTACACGACCCTAGGCACGAGGCTACGCTCGGCCGCATCCTTGAGCGCCGCCTCGTGGAACCCGAATGCTTCGCCGATGATCGCGAGGTCGTCGGCGAGGGGCTCCGGAAGATCCACCCACAGGAAGCCGTCATCACGTGCCACGAGCGACGGCAGGTCTGAAGCGGCCTTCACCTCTAGCTTGCCGGCGGCGTTGATCCAGCGAACGTTCACCAAGCGAGCCTACTCAAGTGGTTGTCCGCGACCAGGGGTTTTGGGTGCTCTGCGGGCGAATAGCCGTATCTAGCCATTGCCTCGCTTGGCCGCCTCGTAGTTAGCTCCCAGCGATGCGGCTTTTGTCGCCTTCGCTACAGCTGACAACGACAGATTCGTGCCTCGCATGCGCCACGACATAGGGCGCATCTCGGCGCGTCCCAGTGAGGGGGTAAGTGGAGTGACAACAAGGAAGCGACCGGTCTCGAAGCAACTCGTGAGCCTGCTCGCGGTGAGCGCCATGTCGATCGCGCTGGTCGCGGTGGCCGCGCCGGCTCAAGCGGCGGTGAGGTGCGGAGGAAAGCGCGCCACGATCGTCGGTCGGAACGGCAACGACGCCAACCTCCGCGGCACGAGACGCGCCGACGTGATCGCCGCGCGCGGGGGCATCGACACGATCAACGGTCTCGGTGGGAGCGACATCATCTGCGCCGGCCCCGGCGGTGACTTCATCTTCGGTGGAGGCGGCAACGACCGGATCCTCGGCCAGGGCGGCGACGACGTCATGACCGGTGAGGCGGGTGGCGACTCGCTCGTCGGTGGCAAGGGAACCCTCGACATCGGCTTCTATGGCTTCGCCACCGCGCCGGTCACGGCGAACCTCGACACCGGCGTCGCCACCGGCGAAGGCAGCGACCGGCTGAGTGGTCTCGAGGCGCTGTTCGGCTCTCCCCTCGCCGACCGCTTCACCGGCGACGCGCGGGCGAACACGATCTTCGGTGAGGACGGCAACGACACCCTGATCGGTGGCGGCGGCGTCGATGGACTCGACGGTGGCCTCGGCGACGACGACCTGGACGGTGGCGCCGATCTCGACCTCGTCTTCTACAACAGCGGCGAACAACCTGTCGTTGCGGACCTTTCGCTCAATCGGGTGACCGGCCAGGGCACCGACTCGCTTGCGAACTTCGAGGTCGTCGTCGGCTCTACATCCACCAGCCCCGACACGTTCATCGGCGACGACGCGCCCAACTACTTCTTGCCCGAGGGCGGCCCCGATATCGTCCGCGGCGGCGGCGGGTTCGACATGCTGATGTACTTCGACTCCCCCCAGGGCGTGGACGTGGATCTGACCCAGGGGCGAGGCGGCCCGGGAGAAGCGGAGGGCCAGACCTTCGAGAGCATCGAAGGCGTGTGGGGCTCACCGCAGGCCGATCGCCTCGTGGGTAGTGGCGGCAACGATCTGCTCCTCGCCGATGCCGGTAACGATGTCGTCGATGCACGTGCCGGTGACGACATGGTCTCCGGTGGCGACGGCGACGACGATCTCGACGGGGGCCAGGGCACTCGCGACCTGATCGATTACGAGCTCGCCGTTGCTGGGGTCGCGGTCGACCTTCAGGCCGGTGAAGCGACCGGTGGTGAGGGCACCGACAGCCTCGCGAACTTCGAGGAGGTGTTCGGCTCGTTCTTCGACGACACACTCGGCGGTAACTCCGGCGCGAACAATCTATGGGGATGGTTCGGTCAAGACGTCCTGCGCGGCTTCGGCGGGAACGACACCCTTGTAGGCGGGCTCGTCGATGGAAGCAGTGACGGAGACGCTGATCAGCTGGATGGCGGCGACGGCACCGACCAGTGCGGTGCGGATGTGGCCGACACGGCGTCACTCTGCGAGGGACCCGGCATCCCGCCCATCCACCCGCTGGCCAACGACGCGGACGCGGCGAGCAGGATCCGTCGCAACCACTAGGTAGCGGCGGCGCGACCTCTCTTACAGGGGGCGGTCTTCTCTTAACGAGGGGGCGCCCCCGCCCCTTTAGCTCTGAGTACCTAACCGCGCTTGCCGTCATCTGTCTCTGCGCGTTCGTGCTTCCGGCTCTCGGGAGACCGCGTCGATGACTCGCCGGAACGTGTCGGCCGACCCGCCCTTGGAGAACGGCTTCATCGATCCCGACATCCTGGTCGAGATCGAGGTCACCGCGATCGTTACGGCGTAACGTCCGGCGCCGCGACGATGGTTTCGTCGCAGCCTTCGATCAGCGTTCCTCCGCCGTTGCGCGCTCTCTCCCCAGTCCGCCACTGGACGCTCAGCCTCGACGCATCGTCGGGCATCGTCACGTGCGCGTATGCATACGTGTTGATGTCCATGCAGTCGGCATCGATCAGGCCTCGGAATCTCATGAAGGTCACGAAGTTTTCGCCTTGTCCCGGGCCGACGACGTTCGCCAGCTCGCAATCCAGCGTGCAGGTCTGGATCGGCCCGGCGATGATCTCGTACGCGACGGGCACCTCGTCGGTCTGCTTGTCGACGTAGACGCGGGTTCCGGCGTTGGCGTGGATGTCGGTCGTGAGGAAGACGACATTCTCGATCTCATTGTCGCGGATGTAGCGCAAGATCTCGTCGCGCTCGGCATGGTAGCCCTCCCAGCGGTCGTACGGGACCGCGTACGCCTCGGTGATCGGCACCTGGTTCACGATGAACTTCCACCGCGCGGTCGAGTTAGACAGACCGTCCAGCAACCACGCCTTCTGTTCGGCCCCCAACATGGTGCGGGTCGGATCGAACATGTGCGCGAGGCACGCTGGGCTTGCCGGGGGCAAGTTGAGAGCCTGGCGGTCCCCCGGCGGCATCGTTGGGGCGAGATCGAGCGAGCCATCCTCGAGCCGGCAGGGGCTGTCCTCTTCGTCGGGCGACTGCGTCCGGTAGGTCCTCTCGTCGAGGACGAAGAACTCGGCATTCGCGCCGACGCGAGTGCTCCGGTAGGTCGGCTCTTCGCGCACGGGCCAGTAATCGAAGAAAGCCTTCTGACCTGCCTCCAGGAGCGCCGGATCGGTCTGCGCAAGCACGGCCCCGTCGTAGTCGTTGATGACCTCGTGGTCGTCCCACCCGGCCCACACGCTGACCGAGGAGAGCATGCGCTTGGCAGCCCTAACGCGGTTGGCCCGGTATTTCGCCCACTTCTCCTGGAGCGTGAGCGCGGGCTCGGCCCCCGTCTCGGAGTCGGAGTAGATGGTGTCGCCGAGGTAGATGAAGAAGGCGGGATTGGTCTCGCGCACGCGTGCGAGCACGGCCATCTGGCCCGGTGGGTCGTCGGGCCAGTCGGTCCACAGCTTGTCGGAGTCGCCGCTGATCGCGAAGTCGAACCCGCGCTGCGAGTTCGGTCCCCGCAAGGTCTGGAACTTGGCGATCGGGCTGAGGCCCCGCCGCGAACCGAACTGGTAGAAGTACGTGAGCCCGGGTCGCAATCCCGAAACCGAAGGCTTGATCGTGTAATCGTTCGCCGCCCGGGCACGCATCGTGCCTTCGGCAACGATCCTCCGGAACTCGCGCGTCGTGGACACGCGGTAATGGACCCGGCCCCCGGACGGATGACGCGTCCACAAGATCGCGTCGGTCGCTCCCCCGTACCCCGCGACCCCTTGCGGGAAGGCACTCGGCGCGGCCATGGACGACGGCGTCGAGATCGACGCTCCGGCGGGGATCATGACGGCGAACGCGACGAGCAGCCGGAGCTTGCGGTTCATCGGTGGGGGTCCTCCTGAGGGCTCGGAAAGAAGCTCATTCTCCGAGAAGTAAAGCCTGGGACCGGTGCGGCGAAAAGGGCCTTGCCGATATCACGAGCGGTCATCCGGCGGTGTGGGGGCGGCCGGATGACCTCTAAGCCCAGCCCTGCTCGTGTCCTACCAAGTACCGGACGCGGCTTCGTAGTCGTCGTCGTAGTGATCCTGGCTGCAGAGGCTCGTGAGCCTCAGGACCACCCGCCGGACGAAGTCTTCGCCCTTGAATGTGTAGTCGTGCGCGCCCGCCGCCATCGCCTTCAGGCGCCGGTGCTCGTCGTATGAGGAGAGCGCCAGGATCTTCGTCTCCGGCGAGAAGTCGACGATGCGCGGGATCGCCTGGATGCCGCCCATCTTCGGCATCACGAGGTCGAGCACCACCGCGTTCGGCTCGTACTTCTGCACTAGTTGCAGGGCCTCGAGACCGTTCTCGGCCTCCCCCACCACTTCGAAGCGGCCGTCCATCTCGAGACTCAAGCGCAGCATCGTGCGCATCTCTTCGACGTCGTCGACGATGACCACGCTGATCGTGTCGAACATGCTTGATTCTCCCTTGATGGCCGGAGCCGTTCCCGCGGCACCGGTCGCCCACTCATTGTCAGGGGGTTCCTGCGGCGGCCATATACGTAACCGCCGCAGGACCCTTCCGTCGTTCTGCTTATGCCTCTAGCTAGCCCGCAAAGGTCGCGGGGTGACTATCCCGCAAAGGTCGCGGGGTGACTATCCCGCAAAGCTCGCGGGGTGCCTATCCCGCAAAGCTTTGGAAGATCCGGATCGCACCCGGACCCATGACCACCACGAACAGCGCCGGCAGCACGCAGAAGATCAGGGGGAACAGGATCTTCACCGGCGTCTGCATCGCCTTGCGCTCGGCCCGTTGCTTCCTCTTCATGCGCAGCTCGCGAGCCTGGGCCCGGAGCACGTTCGCGACCCCGACACCGAACCGGTTCGCCTGGATCATCGAGAGCACCCACGCGCGAAGCTCGTCGACGTCGGTGCGGTCGGCGAGCTTGCGGAGCGCGTCGACCCTCGACATGCCGAGCTGCATCTCGTGCAGCATCCGGCCGATCTCCTGCGACAGGGGGCCGGGAACGTTGCGCATCACCTGGGCGAGAGCGGCGTCGAACCCGAGGCCCGCCTCCACGCTGATCGTCAAGAGGTCCATCGTGTCGGGTAGCGCCTTCTGGATCTCGAGCTGCCGGCGTTGGGCACGGCCCCCGAGGATCGCGTCCGGCCCGAAGTACCCGATGCCACCGAACAGCGCGCAGATGGCGAGCGACTTCGCGTTTAACCCGTTACTCACACCCCCGAGCATGAACGCGAAGACCAAGCCCCCGACGAGACCGAAGACCTTGAAGCCCGCAACGCGCTCGGCATCCCACATCGCAGGGCTTCCCGCGAGGACGAGCTTGCGTTCGATCCGCTTGCGAAGGCCGATCGGGGTCAAGCGGCGAGCTGCGGCGGCGAAGCCCTTGGTGAGTGGGAAGAGAACCCTCTCGGTGAAAGACGCTGCCAGCTGCTCATCGCGCATGTTGGCGAGGTTGCCGACCTGTGCTTGGAACACACGTGCCGCGCGACGCTTCTGTGCGACCGTTACTTCGACCGCGATCCCACCGAGCACCACTGAGGAGAAGGTGGCAATCAGGATCAGGGGCAGATAGAGCTCAAACATCGATCTTCACCACCTTCTTCATCCAAAAGATCCCGATGAACAGCAGTACCGACGCGGTGATCGTCATCAAGATCCCTACCGCGTTGTTGACGAGGAGCGAGAGATAGTCGGGATTGACCCACGCGAGGTATATGGCGACCACGACGGGGAGTCCGGCCAGGATCCACACCGAGAGACGACCCTCCGCGGTCAGGACGTCGATCTGCCGACGGATACCGTCGCGCTCCCGGATCGTCTCAGAGACGGTGTCGAGAACCTCGGCCAGGTTTCCACCGACGTCGCGCTGGATGTTCACCGCCAGCAGGGCCCACTTGAAGTCGTCGCTACCGATCCGTTCCGCCAGCGAGTTGAGAGCCTCGTCGACCGGACGCCCTAAGCGAACCTCAGCCACCAGGCGGCCGAACTCCTCGCCTGCGGGCTCGCCGATCTCCTGCGCGACCAGATCGAGGGCCTGCATGAAGCTGTGGCCGGCGCGCAACGCGTTCGCGAGGATCATCAGGATATCGGCGAGCTGCGCGTGCAGCTTTGACATCCGGCGACGGGCCGCGAACGTCAACCAGATGAACGGGATCGCGGCCCCGACGATAGCGGTGAGCAGCGCGAACCCCAAGCCCCCGAGCAGAGCGCCTCCGACGACCGCACCGACCATGCATGCGGCGATCACTGCGACAAGGAATTCACCGGTACGCAGCGGGGCGCCTGCGAGTTCCATCTTCGCATCGATCCTGCCGGCGAGGCCGCCGACGCGGCCGGCGGATTCCGCCGCCTGCACGAACGCTTCGGGGATGAAGCCCTCGTTGGCGCTCTCCGCGACCGTGCTCGCGGCGTGCGACGACGCTGCGGTTCGCCGGGCGAGCTCGCGGTCGCGACGCTTACGAGCACCGGTACCGAGCACCATCAAGAGGAAGAGGAACAGGGCGCCGAATGTGGTGCCGGCGGCGATCAATAGGCCCATCGGGGTCCCCATCGCCTGCAACAGCGGTGACGGCTGCTCGACCTGCGGCGCGTCCTTCTTCGCCGGCGGTTCGATCTTCGGCGTGAGAACGAGGGCGGTATCGGTCGCTCCCAGAGCCGAGACCGTGATCCGGGTCTCTCCGCCATCCTTGTTCGCGCTCGAGTAGGAGATCACGTATTGGTTGGACAACTCGGTGGCGAGGTTCTGGTACACCGACGCCAGCTTCGCGGTCGCGGCCGGCGCGTAGCTACCCTCCGTCGCGGCGCTCAGTTTCTTGAGAGCACCTTCGTCGAACTCGCCACTCGTCAGACCAACCGTGAAGATCGACGCGCCGGAGTGCTTCGCTGCGCCCGTGGCTTGCGCGAGTGTCGCCTTGCTGGCCGTGTCGGCGCCATCCGACAGCACGATCATGTTGTGCTGCCCATCACCCTCGAACATGCCGGCTGCCGTCTTCACTCCGTCGTACAGCGCCGTCTCGCCGTCGGCTTTCAAGTTGCCCAGTGCGCTCAACAGTGTGGAGTGGTTCGTCGTGATCGGCTTCAACACCGTTGGACGATCCGAGAAGGTGACGATGCCGGCACCGATGTCGTCGGGCAGCTTCGTGACGAAGCGCAGCGCCGCCGCGACCGCGGAGGCGATCGGCTCACCCTGCATGCTGCCCGAGGTGTCGATCACGAGGACGACGTCGACCGTGCCACCGCTATCGCCGAACGACTCGATGGTCACGTCTTCGAGGCGCGCACCGTCCTCCATGACGGTCACGTCCTTCGAGGTCAGCAACCTGTCCGCGTCGATCGAGGTAGTGATCGAAACCGTCGGGAAGCCTTCCGTGTCGACCTCCCTGATGCTGAGGTCGCCTGCTGCGGCGGCCGGAGCCGCCGACAATGCGACGAGCGCGAGTGCGAGAACTCCCAGTGAGATGCGCTTCATGCCAACCGCCGCACGAACCCCGGCGGAGCGAACAGCGCCGGCGAGATCTGGACACCGCGGTCGAGCAGCTTCTCGAGGAAGGCCGGGCGCAGACCCGTGGCCTGCAGGTTCCCGAGCACGTTGCCCTGGCCGTCGACACCAGCGCGGAAGTCGAAGAGGAAGATGTCCTGCAGGGTGATGACGTCGCCCTCCATGCCCGCCACCTCGGTGACGTGCGTGATGCGACGGGTGCCGTCCTTCATACGCTCCTGGTGGATGATCAGGTCGATCGCCGATGCGATCTGCTCACGGATCGCGCGGATCGTGAGCTCCATGCCGGCCATCATCGCCATCGTCTCGAGACGGGAGAGCACGTCCCGCGGCGAGTTGGCGTG
>JBOGWY010000152.1:0-5439 GCA_050694015.1 Actinomycetota bacterium
ACGCGACACGTCTTCCCTTCAAGGACTCGAGCTTCGACAGCGCGCACGCGGCGTGGGTCTTCCATCTGATCTCCGACTGGCGCGATGTCGTCGCCGAGCTCCTCCGTGTGCTTCGGCCGGCAGGCAAGATCCTCGTCGCGGCGGGCAGCTTCAGGCACGACCTGTCTAGTGAGTTACGGGATCACTTCCGCGACTCTGCGGGGATCACAGACTGGCCCCGCGGACCAAAGGGGTGGGAGGAGCTCGACGCCGAGTGCGCGCGACATGGCCTCAACGTGCGATCGCTACCAGAGGTGTCCGAACAGAACGTCTCGACTTTGGCCGACGAGATCCGCGCGCTCGAGGAGGGCGTCTCCTCGATGACATGGGGCGTCGATGAGGCGAACAGGAAAGAAGCTGCGGACGCGGTTCGTGAGTGGGCCGAAGCCTCCATCGGATCGCTCACCGAAGAGAGGGTCTTCGACCACACCCACGAATGGCGCGCCTACGAACTCCCTAAGTGATCGCGCCTCTCACCACCAGATCGCGCATTCGGTTGTACATCAGCGAACACGCGAGCAGCAGCGCGCCGAGACCGAGGAACGCGATCATGCGGTGCAGGATCTCGAGCTCCCACAGATCGACGCTCACCATCTTCACGATCGTGAGTCCGAAGAGCCCGACCCCTACGTAGCGCGCCCACGGCTGGTTGCGCACGACGCCGATCACGAACATCAACGCGGAGTACGTCGCCCACAGCGCCGAGTACGAGAAGTGCACGACCTCGAAGAAGCGGTCGGGCGAGACGTTTCGCCGAATCTCGTACGTCGTCTCCTGTGTCAGCCATCCCAGCGCGAGCAGATGTGCACAGATTCCGAGCACCGGCACACATGCACGCTCCCACTCCTCGAGATCGGGGAGACGACTAAGCAGCCAGGCGGCGACGAAGAATGTCACCAACTGGCCCGCGATCGCCAGCGAGTCACCGGACAGGAGCAGACGGTCCGGTGCGTGGAACGCGACGGCCTCGGTGGCACCGGCGAGTCCGAGCAGGAGCAGCGCGAACCCGATCAGACGCGCGCGTAGATCGCGCGCACGGCCCCCGAGCCACAGCAACAACGTCCCCTCGACCGACCACACGAGTTCGACGACGGGTCCGTCGAACATGATCGGGATCGACAACGTGATGAAGCTCAATGCCAACCCGGCCATGGAGTCCGACAGGATCCCGCGTGTCCTCGCGTTGGTCAGCGCCAGCGCCGCGAAGGATCCGTAGAGCAGACCCTCGACGAGGGTAAACACACCCTGCGACAGCGCGGTCTCTTCGATCAGTACGTACATGCCGGCGCTGAAGTACAGGAAACCGGTCGACACCACGAGAGCGACATCGGTCACGTGCATGTCCGTGCCGTCCCGCGCGACCTGCATGTAGGGCACGATCGTGAACAACAGCCACAGGATCGTGGCGAAACCGAGCCCTTGGATAAGGTCCGCCTCGGGAACGGCGATCGCGTAGACGGCCGCGGAGCCGATCAACGCGAGTTTGCTCAGACTCGGCCATCTCTTGAAGTACGCGAGAGCCACGATGCCGACGTCGATGCCGACGACGTAGGAAAGCGCGACCGACGGGTCTGGGTTGCCGCCCGTGATGAAGAACGGGTTCAAGAACGCGCCCACCGTCGCTAGCACGGCCAGCGCGAGCGAGTCGTACGCGATCGATAAGGCGGCGCTCGCAAGGGCCACACACGTCAACAGGAACAGCGCGGTGCCCGGATCGATCAGGTCGTAACGCTCGGATGCCGCGAGCACGGACAGGTAGAGGATC
This sequence comes from Actinomycetota bacterium, assembly GCA_050694015.1. Classification (GTDB taxonomy): domain Bacteria; phylum Actinomycetota; class CADDZG01; order CADDZG01; family WHSQ01; genus JBOGWY01. The sequence continues at coordinate 1,805 of JBOGWY010000152.1, forward strand.
GCGATGCCGCCGCCGCTCGTCGCGCTGCTGAAGGCGTGCCATTGCCGTCCACGGGACCAGTGGCCCGCGCCGATGAAACCCAAGCCCACCGCCGCCCCGAGCATTACCCGGAGCACCGGGACGATCCATCCCTGATCGACCGCGTAGCGGTAGCCGAACGCCGCCCCGATCAGAACGGCCAGGACGCCGATCCGCGCGAACCACGTGCCGACCACACTGTCTTCGATGCTGGGACCCAAAGCGCCACCGTCGGGCCACTCGGTCTGAGAACCTGCTTGTCGATCTGCCATCAGTTCGTCCTCCTTGCTTCGTCGGTCCGTCCGAACACGCTTAGGGCCGTTCCACACGCGAGATGCAGAACGGTGTTTCCGGTAGTGATGGGGATGACGCTCAACAGGTCGCCGGCGAGCGGGAACGCCTCGAGCGCTCCGACGCCGACGAGAGCCGCGCTTGCGAAGGCGACGGCGACACGGGAGCCGGTTCGCAACAACGCGACGCCCAGCGCCATGTGGAACGCGCTCAGCAACGGGTTGGCCTCAAAGAGCCCGAGGTCGGTACCGGTGGGCTCCAGCACGCCCGCGAAACCACCCTGTGCGAAACCGGCCATCCCGATGATCAAGAGGGCGATGCCGACAACGGTGACCGCGATGGGGAGCTGAGGCGCGGGAGACGCACCGGTCTTGAAGCGTGGGCGTTCGAAACGCGAGAACGCGTACACGAGGGGGACGAGCGCGAGGCACAGGATCGCGATCCACGCCGGACGCGTGAGCCACCAACCGAGCGTTCCGCCGGCGTACTGCGGGAAGCCGAGGGGGTAAGCCACCACGACCGCGATCAGTAGCGCCGTGAGGTGCCACAGGAAGACCGTCATGATCATCGAGTTGGCCGCGATCACCGCCGCCCAGTTGCGTGGCGTGGCGAGCCACCGCGTGATCGGACCCCGGAGCAACATCGCCAGTGAGACCAACCACGTCGTCAACGCGATGAGACAGATGCTGGGCGGATCGTTGTTCGACACGTACTGGTCGGCAACTCCGACCATGCTGCGCGTGTACACACCGATGTTCGTGAGAGCGACGAGCGCGCCGAGACCGAGCGCCGCCGCGACGACGAAGAAGCGGCGTGACTTCGCCGGCAGGGTGCCGTCGGCGTAGAAGAAACCGAGCTGGTGCGCGAACAGCCACACGAACGCGAAGTTGAGGTAGCCCAGCAGCTCGACGTCGAACGCGATCCGGGTGATGTCGACGACGATCGCGCCGGCGACCATCACCGCGGGCACCGTCCACCGGAAGCGTTTGTGGAGATCCAGCATCCTCGGCGCGAGCGCCACGACGAGCAGGTAGACGGCAAGGAACCACACCGGCTTGGCGATCAATGCCGTGGCGTGGCGGAGCGCGTCCCCGAGACCGAAGGTCTGCTCGAGGACGAACGCTACGACAAGCCACGTCGAGATGAAGACCACCGTCGGCTTCATGAGTCGTTCGACACGGCTCCTGACGAACGTCCGCGTCGACTGGCCCTTGCGGCGCGCGGCTTCGATCGAAGTGAGGTTCGAGAACCCGCCGACGAAGAAGAACAGCGGCATGACCTGCAGTAGCCACGTCAGGATCCACATGCCCGGGATGGCGTCGAGAGCGCTCTCGCCCGAGACGTTGCCGTTGTCGTAGAAGACGATCGCCATCAGCCAGTGGCCGAAGACGACGACGGCGATGCTGAAGGCGCGGAGGAGGTCGACATAGCGATCCCTCGAATCGGGGGTGGCGGCCGCCAGGTCTTTCAGCGACGGACCGGCGGCAACCGCTCGTGACGACATGGGTGGAGCTCCTTTCTCTCGACTACTTCGATCATCGAGAGGAGCTCGGCCGCGGCCTAGACGGCAGATGCCTCATTCGCGGCCCGCGACGTACCCACTTCCGTCTGGGTACTTCCGGCAATTGCTTGGCGCTCACGGGCCTCGGCGTGGCACGCTGACGGCATGCGGAGGAACAGAGAGCGGGAGGACACCGAGGTCGAGGTCTCAACGCCTGATCCCGATCGCTACACGCGGACCCTCGCCCGGGGGATCCTCGTGTTCCGCTGGGTCTGGCTGGCCTGGATGAGCGGGCTCGCGGCGTCCTCGGCCGACGACCTCCGCCTCCCGGCGCTGGCGTGGGCATCGATAGGGGCCGCCGGCGCGTGGACGGCGTGGCTCACCGCGACGAGGCACAAGTGGACCCAGAGCGCCCTGTGGTTCGACCTCGCGCTGTGCGCGTGGCTCGTACTCGCGTCGGGGCTGGTCGTCAACGAAGGGGAGGTCATCTCCGGGCGCCCGTTCTTCGCCACCGGCTACCCGCTCAGCGCGCCGTTGTTCTGGGGCGCGGCCCGGGGACCGCTCGGCGGGGTGTCCGCCGCCCTCGTCCTGGGGGTGTGTCACGCGCTGTCGCGACCGCTCAACGGTGTTCCGTTTGCGAGTCTCGAAGGCAAGGACGTCCAGAACATGGTGGGGGCCGCGCTGAACTACGTCGTCGCGGGGGTCGCGGTCGGCATCGTCTCGCGCGTGCTCGCGCGCTCGGGCCGCGCCGTGGCGGAGGCCACCGAGAAACTCGTCGAAGAACGCGAGCGCGCCGCGCGGCTCGCAGAGCGCGAGAAACTCGCTCGACAGATACACGATTCCGTCCTGCAGTCACTCGCGTTCGTACACAAGCGAGCACGCGAGCTCTCGTCGCAACCGGCGATCCCATCTGCGGACGTAGCCGAGCTCTCCGACATCGCCGGACGTCAGGAAGAAGAGCTGCGCAGCCTGATCCTGCGCGACCCGGAAGAGGCACCGCAAGGAACCGCTTCGCTGCGACACCTGCTGGAGGCATCGGCGCGCGAGGTCGACGGGCTCAACGTGGGCGTCACGGCGGTGGGGCCGATCTGGATGCCGCGTGGAGCCGCCGAGGAGCTCGCCGCGGCGGTGCGCCAAGCGCTCGAGAACGCAGCACGGCACTCGCAGGCAACGCGCGTCACCCTGTTCGCAGAAGCAGAGCAGGACGAGGTCACGGTGACGATCCGCGACGACGGTGTGGGCTTCGAATACGACGAGGACCGGCTCGCCCGCGATGGCAAGGCGGGCATCCTGAGAAGCATGAAGGGACGAACGGAGGAACTCGGTGGTCGCATGACCATCGATACCCGGCCCGGTAAAGGAACGGAGGTCGAATTCAAGGTGCCTCAAGGGAAGGTTCCGTGACCGGCGAGATCACCGTCGTCATCGTCGACGACCACCCCGTGTGGCGCGATGGCGTACGTGCCGATCTCGAGCGTTCCGGCGTCGCCACCGTGATCGGCGAGGCGTCGGACGGAGGAGAAGCGATCGAGGTCGTTCTCGACAAGCTTCCCGACGTCGTGCTGATGGATCTGCAGATGCCCACGGTCTCGGGTGCGGAGGCGACGCGACGGATCGTCGACGAGGCGCCGCACGTGAAGGTGTTGATCCTGTCGGCATCCGCGGAGGAGGCCGACGTCCTCGAAGCCGTGAAGGCGGGCGCATCCGTCTACTTGCTGAAGAGCGAGACCTCGGACGAGTTGAACGGCGCGATCACGCGCGTCCGTGCCGGCGAGCCCGTCTTCACGCCGTCTCTCGCCGGACTCGTGCTCGACGAGTTCAGGCG
>JBOGWY010000153.1:0-2052 GCA_050694015.1 Actinomycetota bacterium
GCTCGGTACCGCCGTCGCACTGGGCCTCTCGATCGCGCTGGTCAACGCCGTCTATTACGTCGCGATCGAGCGCCTCGCCGTCGCCGTCGCGCTGGTCCTCCAGTACACCGGCCCCGCACTGCTCGTAGGGTGGGTCGCCCTCACGACGAAGAAGGCCCCGTCGCGGGAGATCGTGTTCGCTCTGGTGGCAGCGTTCGTCGGGGTCGTCCTGGTGTCTGAGTTCCTGACCGAGGACCTCGACGACCTCGATGGCCTCGGGATCGCGTGCGGCGTGGGGGCGGCGTTCTTCTTCGCCACCTACACGTTGCTCAGCGAGCGCGCGGGGGCCGCGTACGGGATCCTCGGCGCGCTGTTCCGGGGTTTCGTCGCGGCCAGCGTGATGTGGATCGCGTTCCAGATCCCGCGAGGGTGGCCGCACGCGTTGACCACGGCCGAGCACCTTCCCCGAGTGATGTTCATCGGGCTCGCCGGCACGCTCGCGCCGTTCCTCCTCTACCTGTGGGGCGTCCAGCGCGTGAAACCGCAGCGGGCGATCATCGCCGCGACGCTCGAACCACCGGTGGCGGCCGTGATCGCATGGATATGGCTCGACCAGGTGCTGTCGGGATGGCAGATCGCCGGCGGCGTGCTAACGCTCGGCGCGGTCGCGCTGCTGCAGGTGCGCAAGGCGGAGCCCGCTCCCCCGCCGCTTCCGGATTAGCCACCTCCGACGGGCTATGTCTCGGTGGCGAGCGCCGCGAGGCGTTTGCCGATCAGCGGCGCGAACTTGAAGCCGTGCCCGCTGCACGCCGAGCCGACGACGATGTTGCCGTGGCGTTCGAGGATGAAGTGCTCGTCTTCGGTGTTCGTGTAGATGCACGTTTCCGAGTGGCTCGGCTTCGGTTCGGCTCCCGGGAACCGCGCGCGCACCCACTCGACGACGCGCTCGATCGACTCTTCGTTGATCGTCCCCTCTTCGTCCGGATCGGTCGTGGGGCCGGCGATGTGCTCTCCCGCTTTCAATCCATGTCCCGGGCTCGGGAGCGCGTACACGGTCGGGTGGCCCCAGTCGCACAGCGTCGGGATCTCTTCGTCGAAGTTGAAATACGACACCGTCTCGCGCGTCGGACGTACCGGTAAGTCGATGCCCGCGCTCGCGAGCAGGTCGCGTGCCCATCCGCCGGCGGTCACGACGACGCAGCCGGCTTCTATCCGTTCGTCACCGGCATGGACCGTGACGGCGCCGTTCTGCTCGAGCGCACTCACGCGGACGCCTTCGCGGATCTCGGCCCCCGCCGCGCGAGCCGACGCGACGAAGGTCGCCACGGCATCGTCGGCCGCTATGACTCCCGAGTCCGGTTGGAACAGAACCGGCTCGTCGTTGGGCAACGTCAACGCGGGGAAACGACGTTGCGCTTCGGGTCCGTCGAGGAACTCGTAGCGCGCGCGGCATCGCTCCAGCGCGGCCGCGTTCTCGGAGATTCCTTCACCTACATCGAGGCCACCTGTGGTCCGCACGAGCGTCGCACCGGACTCGCTTTCGGCATCGCGCCACAGCCCGAGCGCTTCGATCGCCATCTCCACATACATCGCCTCGCGGTACGAGAAGCGGAAGATGCGCGCGCTGCCGTGGCTCGACCCGCGCTTGTGACCGACGCCAAACTGGTCCAGGAGCATGACACGGGAGCCCGATCGTGCGAGCGCGCGAGCGGTCGCGGAACCCATCACGCCCGCGCCGATAACGACGTGGTCGAATCGAGACATGCGGCGAGTCTAAGGAGTGACGACTAGCAGGACGGGAGCTTGACCTCTCCCCCGTCGTCGCGCGCGCTCATGAACTGATCGCGTACAGCCTGGTCGAACTCGTACTGCGCGTCGGCCGTCGGCCGCTCGGGCGTCTCGGCCTTCCCCGCCAGGACCTTCTTAGCCAGCTCGACCGAGAACTCGTTGATGCCCCCGTAGCCGATCAGCTGGTAGGTGTCGACCTGGTCCGGGATCGGCTCCCACGGCACCGGCATCGTGGTGCAGCCGAAGCAGAACGGATTCGCGCCGGGACCGTACTCGGGGTAGTCG
>JBOGWY010000154.1:0-32493 GCA_050694015.1 Actinomycetota bacterium
CTACATGCTGTTCTCCGGACCCCCGGAGGCCGACTTCGACTGGCCCGAGGAGGGCGTCGCCGCGATCGAAGCCCGCACGTTCCGGTGGCTGAATCGCGTGTGGCAGCTGTGCGAGGAGAACCGCGACGTCGTGAACGTTGGTGAGCTGGCGTTGGGGCCCGCGGAGGAGGCCCTCCGCCGGCACATCCACCGGACGATCAAGGTCGTCACGGAGGACTTCGAACGTTATTCGTTCAACACCGCGATCGCACGGCTCCAGGAGCTGGTGAACCAGGCGTATCGCTACAAGGCCGTCGTGGGGGCCGGGAATCCTCAAGTGATGCACGAGCTGATCGAGACGCTCCTCAAGCTGCTGGCGCCGATGGCTCCGTACATCACCGAGGAGCAGTGGCATCGCCTCGGACACGATCAGACGATCCACTACGAGCCGTGGCCGACCTACGACGAAGCTCTCGCAGCCGAGGAAGAGACGACGATGGTCGTGCAGGTCAACGGCAAGGTGCGCGACACGATCGCCGTGCCCACGAGCATCTCCGAGGACGAGATGAAACAGCGCGCGCTCGCGTCGGAGAAGGTGCAGGCGCATCTCGGGGGCCGCGAGCCGGCCAAGGTGATCGCGAGGCCCCCGAAGCTGCTGTCGCTCGTCGTAGCTAAAGACTGATGCTGCGCCACAAGGTGTGGCCCGCGGCGATCGCCGGCGGGTCGGCATTCCTGGTGTTCGCCGTGCTGTGGGCCGTAGGTGTGAGCACGATGTTCTCGTTGTTCGTGGCAGGCCTGACCTTCTTCGTGGTCTATCCGGTCGCTCTCGTCAACGAGCGCAAGTTCGCGGACCGCCCGGCTCCCGGAGGCGATCCTTTCTACGACCGAGATGAGGAACTACGGATCAGGCGCGGCAGGGGGCGGTATCCCTGAGCGACAAGGTCGTCTTCTGGGACTTCGACGGCACGCTTGCGCACCGCGAGGGCTACTGGTCGGGAACCGTCTATCGCGTCTTGTCCGAGCTCGAACCGGACCACGGCATCGAGCACGACGAGCTGCGTAAAGGCTTCCGGGACACGTTCCCGTGGCATGCGCCGAACGATCCACACCCGCACCTATCGGACCCGGACGAGTGGTGGGCACGTATCGACAGCACGATGCACGCAGCTCTCGTCTCGGCAGGACTCTCCGAAGGGGCGGCGACGCGCATCGTTGCCGCGTCCCGCGCCCCACTGGTCGACCCGGCGTCATGGGAGGTGTTCCCGGACGCAGCCCCGGCGTTGCGACGAGTCCGTGAGGCCGGGTGGGCCAACTACGTGCTCAGCAATCACGCGCCCGAGCTCCCCGAGATCGTCACGGGGACGGGACTGGGCGAGCACATCGACGGTGCGGTCACGTCGGCGACCGCCGGATACGAGAAGCCGCATCCCGAGATCTTCCGCGCCGCGTTACGGCACGCGGGCGACCCGCGCGACGCGTGGATGGTCGGTGACAACCCGATGGCGGACGTCGCGGGGGCCGAGCTCGTCGGTATCCCCGCGATCCTCGTCCGCACCGAGCGTTTCGACGACGATTACGTGCGGATGGTGGAGCGGTTCTGGGGTCCCGACTTCATGCCGGGCTGGCGAGAACACGTCCACCGCGTCGCTCGGGACCTCCACGGAGCCGCCGACATCATCCTGGGCACCGACTGACGGAGTCACTCGCCGGTGACGCCGTCGAGGAGTTCCCTTGTCGCATCGGCGTGACCGGCGTGGCGGGCGGTCTCGTTGATCAGGTGCAGCAGCACCCAACGCAGGTCCGTGCCCTCTTCACGGAGGCACGGCTGCGTGAGCGGCATCGAGCGCACGGCGGCGTCGGTCGCCGCCGCTCGCTCCCGATAGGCCGCGACCGCAGCGTCCAAGCTCAACTCCGGACCGGGCCGGAACTCCTCCTCACTCCTACTCACTTCCGTCCCGTACATCCCGCCGTCGATCCACCGCCACTCGACATAGGTCAGGTGGTTCACCATCCCGAGCAACGGGATCAGCTTCCCCTCGGGCGTCCAGCGCGCCTGTTCGTCGGTGAGGCCGTCGGCCTTCCGGAGGACCGCGCCGCGCAGGTACCCCAGCCAGCTCAGCAACAGCTCGCGTTCGTCCGTGTTGCCCGCGGGGAACCCAATGTCTTCCGCCATGCGGCGTGACTAGAAGTTCTCCGGGATCCACGGGGCCCGGTCGCGGCGGAACATCGCGTCGGCCTCTCGTATCGCCCCCGGACGCAGCTCCCGCACCCGACCGGCGTCGGCGAGGCGCGTGAAGGTCGTCTCGCCGAGATAGGTCGCTCCCAGTTCGTTGATCGAACACGCGATGTCGGCATCGTCCTTCGTGCGCGTGACCTTCCCGGCCTTCGCGTCCAGCTTCCACCGGCCGGTGTTCCACTCGCAGAACTCGTCGCTCACGTCGAACGTCAACGTCGCATGGGTCTCGTACGAGCGCGCCTCGAGCGCCGCGGCGACGTCGACGACGCGCAGCCAGAGGGTGTCGCTGAGGCTGAAGCGCAGGCGGCGCGGTTCCTGCATCATCAACAACAGCGGGAAGTCGGACGGGAGGTACGCGGCCTGTATCCGCGTGACGAGATCGATCCCGAACGCATACCGCCACAGCTCGCGGATCGCGACCGGTGAGGTGCCGAACGCCTCGCTCACCTCGACCTTCCCCGACGGCGTGCTGTCGTCTTCCCAGCTTGCGCGGATCCGGTACGCGATGTAGCCCTCCGGCACACCGTCCAGTTCGAAGATCCCGAAGAAGTAGTGGCTCGCGCCGTGACGGATGTGCTCGGGGTCGTAGAGCGAGTGGACCTCCCACCATGCCGGGGAGCGCTCGTACATCCCTACGGTGTTCGCGCGCACGCGTTCGTAGATCGACGGCAGGATCTTCAGAGCCTCGTCCGCCGCGACCATCCGGATGCGACCGACCGGGCCGTCGTCGTTGAGGAATCCTGTCCGGTCACTCTCGATGTCGATGCGGCCGTGATGCGCGGCGAGGCCGTAGCCGAACCGCTGGTAGATGCTTTCCTCCGACGCCCACAGCACCGCGATCGGCTCGTTGCGCTTGTGGATGTCGTCGAGTTGCACGCGCATCATGTTGCGCAGGATGCCCTTGCGACGGTGCGACGGGAGAACCCCCACCATGGTCACACCGGCCGCAGAGATGTCTCCGCCGGGGACATGGAACGTGAACGGATAGACGCCCGCCGTGCCCACTATGTCCTCGTCGTCGAACGCCGCGTGCATCCGGGAGACGTCGATCTTGCGCGCGAACGTGGGGATGTCGCTGGCGCGCATCGGCATCCCGAAGGCATGCTCGATCACGCGGACGAAGTCGGGGAGCTCCTTCTTCTTGATCTGCCGGATCTTGATATCCATCGGGACATCATCGCGGTACCGCTGCTATAGGTCGACCGACTTTCCGCGTAGTGATGCGCGCCACGGCACGCGCTCACACGAAGCGGTGGGATGGCGCCGTGCAAGAGATCGTCGTCTCGACCGGCTGGCGCGAGCGCATCGAGGGGCTCCTCGGGCGCCGGCGCGACGTCGGTATCGTCGCCGGCATCGCCGTCGTCCTCGTCATCCTGTCGCTGGCGCTATGGGCGCGCGGTACACCCGCGGCCGCGGTCGCTCCTCCCGCGACGGTTTCCCCGACGCCGTCGTCGGGGGCCTCGGTCCCACCCCCGGGCTCGTTGATCTACGTCCACGTCGCCGGGGCGGTTCGTAACCCGGGCCTCTACGAACTACCCGCCGGTCTGCGGGCGGCCGATGCGATCGGGGCCGCCGGCGGCGCCACCCGGGGAGCGGATCTCGATGCGATCAACCTCGCCGAGGTGCTCGTCGACGGCATCCAGCTCCTGGTTCCCACCCGTGGGGAGAGCGCATCCGAACCCGTCCCCGGATCCACGCCGAGTGCGGCGACTCCGGTCGACCTCAACACCGCCGATCAGACGCTCCTCGAGACGATCCCCGGCATCGGTCCGGTCACCGCGACGGCGATCCTGCAGCATCGCGACCAGATCGGCGGCTTCCAGAGCATCGAGGAGCTGCTCGACGTCGATGGGATCGGGCCGGCGACGCTCGAGTCGCTGCGGCCCTACGTCACCATCTGAACTTCCTTCGCGCGGCACCCAGCGCGAACGCGCGCGTCTGGATCTCGGCCGCGGCGATGTGTGCGGGAGCCGCCTGGGGTGACACCCGTCCGTCGCAGGTCGTAGGCCTCGCCCTCGTAGCGGTCGGCGGTCTCATCCTGCTCGGGCGTCGCCGTGGTCCCGCGGTGCTGGTGGCGGGGATCGCGTTCGCGGCGTGCGGCGGCGGTCTCATCGCCGCGTCGTTCCGCGCCGGGCCCCAGACGATCGAGCGGTTCGCGCGCGAGGTGCCGCGCTGTTCGTTCGAAGGACGCGTCCTCGAGAGCGCGAACGGCCTCGGTTCCATGATCGCCGTCGAGACGCTGATGTGCGGCGACCGCGCCGCGACACATCCCGGCGTGATCGCCGTCGACGGCGACGTGGGCGACCCCGGCGCGGAACTGACCGCCGAAGGATGGTTGCTGCCGCTGGGCGACGACGGTTTCGAGATGGCTCGCGAGCGGGCCGGGGCGGGGGCCGCGTTCGATCCCGACGATCTCGAGATCACGCGTCCTCCAGCGGGAGCGCATGCCGTCGCCTCGGCGGTACGAGAGGGACTACGTGACGCGACCGGAGATCTCGAGCCTCGTGCCGGCGCGCTCGCACGCGGCCTGTCGGTTGGCGATACCTCGGATCTCGACCAGCGCACGCTCGTTGCTTTCCGACGCGCCGGCCTCTCGCACCTGTTGGCCGTCTCGGGCAGCAACGTCGCCATCGTCCTCGGATGCGTCGCGTTGCTGTGCGCGCGGCTCGCGCTCGTCGTGCGCGTGTCGGCGTGCGCGGCCGCGCTCGTGCTGTTCGTCGTTCTCGTGGGACCCGACGCGTCGGTGCTTCGGGCCGGGGCCATGGGCGCGATCGCGCTCGCTGCTCTCGCGTGGGGCCGCGACACCCAGCCGATACACCTGCTGGGCCTCGCGGTCATAGCCGTGGTGGCGGTGCGCCCGGGGATCGTGTTCTCGGTCGGCCTGCATCTGTCGGTCGCGGCGACCTTGGGCATCATCCTGTGGGCCCGCCGCGTGGAGGACGTGGTCCCGTTCGTTCCCCGCGTCGTCCGGTTGCCCCTGGCGGTGACGCTGTCGGCTCAGCTGGCGGTCGTTCCGGTGATCGTCGGAACCTTCGGCGAGCTCTCCGTGGCGGCGCCCGCGGCGAACCTCGTCGCGGCTCCTGCGGTGGCGCCGGCGACGATCCTCACGCTCGCCGGCGGAGTGGCGGCCGTGTTCGTCCCGGCTCTCGGGGAGTGGATCGCGACCGGCGCGGAGCCGTTCGCGCTGTGGATCCTGATGGCGGGGGATGCCTTCGGCAACGCGTCGTGGGCGAGCCTCGAGGTGTCCCGGGTGTGGGCCGGGCCACTCGCTCTCGCGGCCGTCGCGGCCAACCTGTGGCTGCGGACGCGTCGCGGCGAGCGGGTAACGTCACCTCATGGCGGAATGGCGCTGGATCCTGCACGACGCCGCGGGCAAAGACCTGCGGTCGAGCGACGCGTTCTCATCCAAGGAGGAAGCGGAGGCGTGGATGGGGGATAACTGGGCGTCGCTGCTCGACGAGGGGGCCGAGACCGTGTCGCTGCGCGCCGACGGCGAGCATCACTACCGGATGGGACTGCGGGAAGCCTGATGTCGGCTGCCGCCTATCTCCTGACCGGCGAGCAGTTCCTCGCCGACGAGGCGGTCGCGCGCGTACGCGCGGAAACCGACGCCGATCCGCTCTCGGAGATCGGCTTCGACGCGGACGTCGAGGTGCACGAGCTGATCGGCGCCCTGCAGACGCCGTCGCTTCTCGGCGGACGCCGGCTCGTGATCGTCACGGGCGCGCAGGATCTCAACAAGGAGCAGGCCGAGGCGATCGCGACCTACCTCGACTCGCCGTCACCGTCGGCGGTGCTCGTGCTCGTCGCGGCGGGCAAGACGAAGGTCGACGCGGCGATGAAGAAGCTCGGTGCCGTGATCACGCTGGAAGCACCGAAGGGACGACGCCTCGTCGGCTGGATCAGGGAGCGGGGGAAGGCGCGCAAGATCAAGCTCGACGATCGAGCAGCGTGGGCGTTGATCGACTCCGTGGGGGCCGAGCTGCGAGATCTCGACGGCGCCCTCGAGCAACTCGGGCTGTCGTCCGGGGACGGCCCCGTGACCGCGGCGACCGTGCGCAAGGCCTTCCCGCGTCTCGCCGACGAGCGGACGTTCGCGTTCACCGATGCGGTCGGCGAGCGGCGTCTCGCACCGGCGATGGCGACGCTCAGGCGATTGCTCGAACAGGGGGACGAGCCGCTGATGCTGTTCGGTGCGCTATCCGCGCACATGCGGAGGATGCTCCGGGCCCGGCGCTTCGCCGACAAGGGAGCGCGCGCGGTCGGCGAGGCGATGGGGCTACCGGAGTGGCGGGCCGAACGTCTGCAGAAGCAGGCCCGTTCCTACAAAGAAGAGGAACTGGTCGCGGCGATGGACGTGCTCGCGAAGACCGACGTGGACATGAAGGGCGAGTTCCCCTCACCCGAGGCCGCGCTGGAACGCGCGGTGGTTCAGATCATCTCGGGGCGCTGAATAACTCCGGTCAGGCGTTGAGGTGCTTGGCGAGCCGCGACTTCTTGTTGGCGGCGGTGTTCTTGTGGATCACGCCCTTGGACGCGGCACGGTCGAGCGAGCTCGAAACGTCCTTGTAGGCCGCCGCCGTAGCGTCCTTGTCGCCGCCCTCGGCGGTCTCCAGGAAGCGCTTGATCTTCGTCTTGAGGGACGAGCGCGTGCTCTTGTTGCGAGCCCGGCGCACCTCGTTCTGGCGGTTCCTCTTGATCTGGCTCTTGATGTTGGCCATGCCTGTATCCGGTCCTAGTTCTAGGGGTAGATGCGAAGGGAGCAGGATACCAAGGCTCAGTTGCTACCGTTGAACGCGTGGATCTAGCCCATCAGCGTGCCATCGCCGTCATCGCTCACATCGATCACGGCAAGAGCACCCTCTCCGACCGCCTGCTACAGCTCACCGGCACCGTCTCCGAACGGGACATGCGCGAGCAGTATCTCGACCGCATGGACCTCGAGCGGGAGCGAGGCATCACGATCAAGGCCGCGGCGGTCCGGATGTCCTACAAGGCCGACGACGGTGAGATCTACGAGCTCAACCTGATCGACACCCCCGGCCACGTCGACTTCGGCTACGAGGTGTCGCGCTCGCTCGCCGCGTGCGACGGCGTCCTACTACTGGTCGACGCGGCCCAGGGGATCGAGGCACAGACCCTGACGAACCTCTACCTCGCGGTCGACGCGGGGCTCGAGATCATCCCGGTGCTCAACAAGATCGATCTCCCCGCGGCGCAGCCCGACAAGTACGCGGAGGAGATAGCCGCGCTCATCGGATGCGACGTCTCCGACGTGCTCCGCATATCGGCGAAGACCGGCGACGGCGTACCGGAGCTGCTCGAGGCGATCGTTGCCAGGATCCCGTCGCCCAAGGGCGACCCGAACGATCCGTTGCGAGCGCTCGTCTTCGACTCGGTCTACGACGCGTACCGCGGTGTGATCGCGTACATCCGCGTGATCGACGGGCGGATCGAGGCGCGCCAGGAGATCCGCTTCATGGCCGCCGGCCTCGACGCTGAGGCCGACGAGATCGGCGTGATGGCGCCCGACGCGACCCCGGCCGAAGTCCTCGACACCGGCGAGGTCGGTTACCTCATCGCCGGCATCAAGAACGTGAGCCTGGCCAAGGTCGGCGACACCGTGACGTCGAGGACGAAGCCGGCCGAGCAGCCGTTGCCCGGCTACCGCGAGCCCAAGCCGATGGTGTTCGCCGGCATCTATCCGATCGAGGGCGACGACTTCCCACTCTTGCGCGACGCGCTCGAGAAGTTGAAGCTCAACGACACGGCCCTGATCTACGAGCCCGAGTCATCGACGGCGCTCGGCTTTGGGTTCCGCTGTGGGTTCCTCGGGCTGTTGCACATGGAGATCGTGCGCGAGCGGCTCGAGCGCGAGTTCGACCTTGCGCTGATCGCGACGGCTCCCTCGGTCGGGTACGAGGTCGAGATGACCGACGGCAAGAAGGTCGAGGTCCACAACCCGACCGACATGCCCGACCCGTCGAAGATCAACGACGTCTACGAGCCGTATGTCTCGGTGATGGTCGTCACTCCGACGGACTACGTCGGCACGATCATGCAGCTGTGCCAGGAACGCCGCGGCGAACTGAAGGAGATGCATTACCTATCGACCGAGCGCGTCGAGATCCGCTATCACATGCCGCTCGGCGAGATCATCTTCGACTTCTTCGACCAGCTGAAGAGCCGGACCAAGGGTTACGCATCGCTCGACTACGAGCCCGTCGGTCTCAACCCTTCGAACCTCGCGCGCGTGGATGTCCTTCTCAACGGGCAGCCGGTGGACGCGTTCTCGACGATCGTGCACCGCGACAAGGCCTACGACTACGGCAAGACGATGACCGAGCGCCTGCGGAAACTGATCCCGCGGCAGATGTTCGACGTCCCGATCCAAGCCGCGATCGGCTCGCGGGTCATCGCTCGCGAGACCGTCAAGGCGAAACGCAAGGACGTGATCGCGAAGTGCTACGGCGGCGACGTGTCGCGCAAGCGCAAGCTCCTCGAGAAGCAGAAAGAGGGCAAGAAGAAGATGAAGCAGATCGGCTCCGTCGAAGTGCCGCAGACGGCCTTCATCGAAGCCCTCCGCGTCGACCAAGAGCCATCGAAGTCATGAAGGTGACCTCGGCCGTGACCCCCATCCCGACCATCGAGCGGCAGCTGAGTCGTGTCTCACGCGACACATCTGCCACTCGGCAAGACAGATCCGGGGAGTGGCTGGTCGAGCCGGGGTTCGGGATCTACGTCCACATCCCGTTCTGCATGCACCGGTGCCACTACTGCGACTTCAACACCTACGAGGGCCAGGATGCGCTCCATGGGACCTACGTGGACGCACTGGTGCGGGAGATCGAAGCGTGGGACGGAGCGTCGGAAGTGGCGACGTCGGTGTTCTTCGGCGGCGGTACGCCGACGCTGCTGGAGGCATCGCAGCTGCGACGCATCCTGGATGCGATCCGCCACCACTTCGGCCTTGCCGCCGATGCCGAAGTCACGGTCGAGGCGAATCCCGAGACGGTGGACGAGCCGACCTTCGAGAGCCTGCTGGCAGCGGGCTTCAACCGCGTCTCGATCGGGGTCCAGTCGCTGGTCCCGCGGGTCCTCACCGGGCTCGGGCGTACCCACTCGCCGGAGCGCGCCCTCGACGCCATCCGCGCCGCCCGCCGCGCCGGTATAGAAGACGTGAACGCCGATCTGATCTACGGCTCACCGTGGGAGCGGCCGGAGGACTGGCACGCGTCTCTCGAAGGCATCCTCGAACTCGAGCCCTCCCACGTGTCGGCGTACGCGCTCACGGTCGAAGAGGGCACGCCGCTAGCGACGCTCGTCGCCACCGGTCGGGTTCCCGACGTCGATCCCGACATCCAAGCCGAACGACACGGGACCGCGGAGGAAACACTCGGTGCCGCGGGCTACGCGCGTTACGAGGTCTCGAACTGGGCACGCCCCAAGCGAGCGTCGCGTCACAACGTCCTCTACTGGTCGGCCGGGGACTACCTCGGCTTCGGCGCCGGCGCGCACGCACATGTGCACGGCCATCGGTGGTGGTCGACGCGGCTCCCGCGCGACTTCATCGCCGCGGCAGGGACCGGGACAACCACTGCGGGGCAAGAGACCCTGGATGACGACACGCGCGGCGGCGAGGCCCTGATGCTGGGTTTGCGTCTGTCATCAGGCATCGACGAGAGCGCATTCGACGCCCGATTCGGGACCAAAGTCCTCGAACGACGGGGACGGGTGATCGACTCACTACAATCGTCTGGCTTACTCGAGCGGACGGGAGGCCGGTTGAGGCTCGCCCCCAAAGCAACGCTGCTCGCGAACGACGTGCTCTGCCGATTGCTCTGAGGAGCACCGTCTATGCACAGAAGGCCAGCGGGGACGGCCACCGAGGCAACCACCTCGGCAACCGCGCCGCGCGGTCCTTCCGATCCCGAGCGTCGCATCGCCGATCTGATCCTCGACCTCGTCCCGATGAAGCAAGCGCTGAGTCTGCCGGATCTCTTCGCGGGCCTCGCCCGTTCCGTGGTCAACACGCTGAAGGTCGATGCCTGTCTCGTGTCGCTCCTCGACGAAGACCGCAACGTCCTCCGGGACGTGGCCGCGAGTGTCGAGGCGCCGGCACAACTGAACACGATCGCAGCGGAATACGAGCTCGACGACTTCCCGGCGACGCGCGACGCGATCGAAGCCAAGGAAACGGTCGAGATTTCGATCGGCGACGCCGGCTCGGACGAGAGCGAACGCAACTTCCTCGAGCAACAGGGGTTCGCACGGATGTTGATGTGCGGCTTCTGGATGGAGGACGACGTCAAGGGCACGATCGAGGCGTACCGGATGGAGGATCGTCCGTTCCGTGCGGACGATCCCGAACAGGTCGACCTGTTGATCGAGTTCGCAGCGAGCAGCTACTCGCGTATCCAGCTCGCATCGAAGCTCGAGGACCACTACACGAAGACGATCGCGGCCCTCACGTCTGCGCTCGAAGCGCGCGACGCGACCACACAAGCTCACACCGAGCGGATCCGGGACCTCTCGATGGCACTCGCCCTCGCTCTGCGTGTCCGTCCGGACGTGCGCACCGCGGTGAACCTCGGCTCGCTCCTGCACGACGTAGGCAAGATCGGGATCTCCGACGTGATCCTCCTCAAGCCGGGTCCGCTGACCGACGATGAGTGGGCGATCATGCGCACACATCCGACGATCGGCGAGCGCATGCTGAAAGGTGTCGACTTCCTCGAACCCGCACTGCAAGTGGTGCGGTGGCATCACGAGCGGTGGGACGGCGGCGGTTACCCCGACGGTCTGCGCGACGAGGAGATCCCGCTCGCCGCCCGCATCGTGAGCGTCTGCGATGCGTTCGACGCGATGACCTCGGATCGCCCCTACCGGCCGGCGCTCAGGACCGAGGACGCGATAAACGAACTCGTGAACGCCGCCGGCACCCAGCTCGATCCTCGCTGCGCGCTGCTCCTCGTCGAAGTGGTGCGCAGCATGGGTATCGACGATCTCGAAGAGAGGTTCGTCCGTTACGCGACCTGATGAACGCCTCTACATAGCGGTCGTCGGCGGGGGCGAGGTCGACGCCGCGACCGCGGCCGAAGCGGAGGAGGTGGGTCGCTACATCGCTCGCTCGGGCGCCGTCCTCCTGTGCGGGGGTCTCGGGGGATGCATGGAGGCCGCGGCGAAGGGCGCGCGGGATGCCGGCGGCACCACGGTCGGCTTGCTACCCGGGTTCAGTCGCGCCGACGCGAACGACTACCTCGACATCGCGCTCCCTACCAACCTCGGCGAGATGCGCAACATGGTGCTCGTGAACGCCGCCGACGCCGTGATCGCGGTCGACGGTGAGTTCGGGACCCTGTCCGAGATCGCGTTCGCGTTGCGGGTCGGCACGCCGGTAGTGGGTCTCAAGACCTGGGAACTCGCGAAACAGGGACGCTCGTCGACGGCGATCGTGACCGCCGACTCGCCCGAGGAAGCCGTAGCCACGGCGATCCAGCTCGCGCGCCCGAACTTTACTCACTGAGCTACGAAATATGTACCTGAGTGAGTAAAGTTCGGCGTTAGGGGAACCTTGCCCACTCGAAGTGCATGCCGTCGGGCACCAGCCAGCGGCCCCCCCACGTGAAGCCCGCTCGTTCCATCGCCTCCACCAGACGGCCGTCCTGATCGGCTCTCGTCCCGAACGGGTTCTCCGCGACGTTCACGTCGATCGCGATGCCCCACGAATGGTGTGACAGGCGTCCGCGCGGGTCGCGGCTGATGAAACGGGGGCCGAAGCAACCGCCGTACTGGGATCGGTGCACGAGGAAGCCGAGGCCGCGCTCGCGGATCTCGCGCATCGAGCGGCGCAACTGTGCGAACAGCGCCCGATGACAGGTGACCTCGCCGAGGACGGGCACGCGCGACGTGAGGATGTTCACGTCCTCCCATCGCGGATCGATGTCGATGGTCCCGTCCGGTAGCGGGCGGGCCGCGAACTCACCGAAGTTCTTCTTCACGAGCAACCCCGGCGCGACCGCATCCCCGTAGCGGAGGAACGGCGTTTCGCCCTGCGCCCTCACGCGGAGAACCTGGCCCGACGTCAGCAGCGACCGCAATTCCTTCACGACCGCGGCGCGCGCGTTCGGTCGCTTGAGATGGATCAACAGGAACCGTTCGACGATCTTCATGTCGGGGGGCGCCGGGGGCGCCATGATGACCTCGTAGCCGTTGGTGCCCACGTCACTCACGACGTCGGTCACGGTGAGCCTGATGCCGCCGAGGGCGAGCTCGAGGCCCGCGCGGCTCCCGCGCAGCGACGCTTCGGTCTCCGGGATCACGGCCTCGCCTTGCGTCAATCCTGCGAACGCCTCCCGTTCGCCGGGCGCGACGAACCGTGCGTACTCGGCCGGCTCGATGATCGCGACCTCCATCGGGATCCCCATCCCCGGCGGCGGATCGTCGACGACGGTGCCGTTGGCGGCCACCGAGCGATGCATCCACACGAGACCGGCCTCGACCGTCGTGGCATCGGCCACCGCGGGGAGCCGTTCGATCCGCTGCTCCGCATCGACCGGCAGACCGCCCGAGCCCATCGGCGCCCACGCGAGGAGAAGCCGGGCGTCCCCACGAACGGCCGGTTGGGTCACCCGGTAATCCGGCGTGGAGACGGGAACGACGGGTTCGGAACGCCGGCCCGAAGAGACGCCCCCGACGGCCAGCACGAGCCCGGCCCCCACAACCCCGCCGACGATCGCGCTGAGCGCGTGCCACGTGCGTCGCAGCCTCATCGCAGACCGTCCGCCACGCGCACCGCCATCTCGAGGTCGAACGCTGGTACCGCGACCGCGGTGTAACTGCCGCCGTCGATCCATTCGAGCTCGCTTCGCTCCGACGACCACCGCGCGCGGATGTCGCCGATCCGGACGTTCAAGAGGTCCTCGGACGACGGCGGCAGCGAGGTCGTTCCCTGCGCTCGCGTGATGCGGATCCCGAAACCTTCGAACTCGGCCTCCGCGCGGCGGTACAGGGTGATGAGGCGCGCACCCCGTCGCGACTCCGACAGCAGGGACGTGCTGTGACGGTATCCGGACGGTAGGTATGTGGGCATGAGCGCGATCGGATGTGCCGCCGCCTCGATGCGCGACAGACGCGTCACGGTCGTGCCGGTGCCCTCACGCAAGCGATCGATCCTCTTGCCGCGCACGTCGATCGACGACGCGACCTTCAGTAACTCGGCACGGGGGAGGTTCGACTCGACGTACACGTGCACGTCGGGCCCGAAGATGTCCACGCGACGACGAAGCAACTCCGTCGCCGGCTGGTAGAGCCCGAACCCGTCGCCGATGCGCACGAGCTCACCCGTGGCCGTCTCGAACGAGGGACTCGTGCGGCCGTCGGTCGCGACCTTCAGCCACGACATGCCCCGCGCGTACGAGACGACGCCCTGGAGCCCCGAAGTGGCTCCCTCGCGGTACTCGCGCAGCCCCGAGCGGTAGCTCGGAGACAGCGTCGCTTTCACGCGCGCGTCTCCGTTGAACCCGCCGTCGCGCACGATGCCCGAACGAGGCACTCTGAAGACGTCGACGGGAAGCTCCTCCGGACGCTCGAACGCCGACGCGTTGACCTCGAGCAGGGGGGCGGTGACGCCGTTGTGGTGGATCTCGAACCGCAACGGGAACCACGTGTCCTCCTCGAGCCACAGGTCGACGCGATCGAGTGGATCGGGCGCGCGCCACGAGCCGCCCGGCTGCAGCGACGTCACCAACGGGACCGCCTGCCAGTACGGGATGACCACGTGCACCGCAGTGCGTCCGGCGACCTGATCGCGGCCCTCGATCGAGATCCCCTCACCAGAGGCGATCGTCTCGAGCGGAAGGATGATGTCGGTCGGGACCGGGCTCGTCCCGTCGAAGGGCTGCCGGTGCACGAGCGCGCGCTCTTCCACCTCGGGCCGGAGCGCACATCCCGGCAGCGCGGGGGTGGGGCACGACGACGGCTCCCTTATCCACCAACGGGTCTCGCTCGCGACCAGGTCGATGTCGTTCTTCGGCCATCCGGGACCGGGGTAGCGGGTGTGGTCGCGGACGCTCAGGCGCATGCTCTCGGGGGCCGCGAACCACACCTCGGCTTCCATCCTGCGCACCGGCACCGAGCGATGCCAGCCTCGCTCGGTGATCGTGTAAACGGCGTGGTATGTGGTGATCTCTTTCGCGGCGGCACGGACCTTCTGCGCGAGGTCTGCCACCGCGACGTCGCTGCCGTTGGGTGACGGCAACGAAGCACCGAGGACCACCAGCGCGGCGATGACGGCGGCGACCAGCGCGGTGCGGCCGCGCGACCGCCACGCGTCCCACGTCCGGGCGCGTGGTCCCTGCTCGGCGACCGCGGCGACGATCGATGCGGTCAGGTCCGGAACGTCGGGGGCCGGCTGCAGGCGCAGCGAACGCTTCACCTTCCGAAGCGATGCTTCGTAGGCGCGGCACTCCGCGCACGTGCTGAGATGCTCGTCCAGCTCCCGCGACCGCAGAGCGGTCACCTCTCCGTCCATCCGGGCGGAGAGGTCGACGCGCGTGCGCTCGCAGTCGGCTTCAGATCTCATTGCTGCTCTCTTCTGCTTGGGGGCCGAGCATCCGTACGAGCGTCTCCCGCGCGCGATGCACTCTGCTCTTGATCGTGCCCTCGGGAACGCCGAGCATCGCGGCCACATCCTTGTAGGCCGCGCCCATCATGTCGATCAGCACGATCGGCTCTCTCAGTTCCATGGGTAGCGATGCCACTGCCTCTCTCACCTCGATGCCCGCCGAATGTTCCGTGCTCGCCGGGCGGGGCTGCGCTTGAAGCTTCTCCGAGACGCGACGCCTCCTCCCCGCCCGCCGCGCTTCGTCGAGAGCGCAGTTGCGCGCGATCGAGAACAGCCAGGTCGAGAACTTCGCGTCGCCTCGATAGCGGGGGAGGAACCGGTACGCACGCACGAACGTGTCCTGCGTGGCGTCGTCGGCGAGCGCTTCGTCGTGCAGGAGGTGGAAGGACAGCCTCCACACGTCGGCCTGGTAGCGACGCACGAGATCCTCGAACGCGCGGATTTGTCCGCTGCGCGCGTCAGCGACCACATCCGGGTCGGGTTCGTACATGTCGCCCTCCAGGGGCATCTACTCAGGATGTTCATCGTCGCGCTGCACCTGCGTGGCGGCTCCTCTCTTTCGGCCTTCCGTCGCCCGTATGACGCTCGGTGGGGGCCGGAAGTTCGCCCTCGACGTGCGTGCCATGCTTGGGAAATGGCCTATCTTGGCAACCTGATCTGCAACGACTGCGGGCTCACGTTCACGGCCCGGTGGGGGTCCTACGAGGGCGCCGACGAGTACCGCTGCGAGCGCGACCACGTCGTGCACGTGCACCCCGAGACCCAGATGGTGTTGGCGGTGGACGGGGACATCTCCGACGGGCGCACCCTGCTCGAGCTCCGGGGCCGCTGCCCCCAGTGCGATACCGAGCTGGCCACCGGGCGTCTGCCTCAGTGTCCGGTCTGCTCGGGGACCGACCACCAGGTCATCCTGTCCGGCACGATCGGTTAGCACTCCACGCGTTCGAGTGCTAAAAACCGCCTCCGCGGGGTACCATTCGGTGATGGCTGAAACCCGTGATCTGGGAGACCGCAGGGCCAAGATCCTGCGGGTCCTGGTCTCCCATTACGTCCGCTCCGGCGAGCCGGTCGGCTCCAAAACCCTCGTCGAGCGCTACAACCTCGGCGTCTCGGCGGCCACGGTCCGCAACGAGATGGCGGCCCTGGAGGACGCCGGCTTCATCTACCAGCCGCACACCTCCGCCGGCCGTATCCCGACCGACATGGGCTACCGCTACTTCGTCGATCGGTGGTCGAACGACTCCCGGCTCCCCGAACGGGAGGCGCAGCAGGTCAAGCGCTTCTTCGGCGAGCCTCGTTGGGAGCTCGAGGACGCGCTGCGCCAGACCGCGTCGCTGCTCTCGACACTCACCGATCACGCGGCAGTCGTGTTCGCACCGGCCCTCGACCGCAGCACGGTGCGCCACGTCGAGCTCGTCGCGCTCCCGATGGAGCGTGCGATGGTCGTGCTCGTGACCGACACGGGCCGCGTCGAGAACCACGTCGTGCGCATCCCGGCCGGCGTCGACGAGGTCCAGCTGTCGCAGACGGCCGAGATGATGAACCGGGCCGTCGTCGACACCCCTCTAGAACAGGCACCGGTCAAGATGGTCCAGGAACTCGACCGCTTCCCGCTCGAGTTCCGCGAGGTCGTCGGCGCCGTGGCCACGTCGCTCGCCGAGGAGCTCTCGCACAACGAAGCCCAGCGCGTGTTCCTCGAAGGGACGTCCAACATCGTCGACGAGCACAAGTTCTCCGATCTCGAGACGGTCCGACAGGTCATCCAGGCGCTCGAGCACCGGCGACTTCTGCTCGAGGTGCTCGCCGACGCGCTCTCGGTCGAGCGCGTCTCGGTGCGCATCGGTGCGGAGAACGCGCTCGACGCGATGCAAGCGTGCACGGTGATCTCCGCCCCCTACGGGGCCGACGGTTCCGCGCTTGGATCCCTCGGCGTCGTCGGCCCTACGCGCATGGACTACCGGCGCAGCATCGCCGCGGTCCATGAGGTCGCCGCCAACCTGGGTCGCATGTTGAGCGGCCAAGACTAGTGCCCCGTCCAGCGATGCACTGCGGATTTTGGCGGCGAGAAGACGGCGCCTCGCGGCGTTCTCAGTCGCGCACGCACCTTCCAGGTGCGCACGCTCCCTGCGGCCTTGCGATGCTTGCTTCTCACTCGCCAAAATCTCGCAAGCACCACTGGACGGAGCACCGGTAGTGCCTTCCGACTACTACGCGACCCTCGGTGTGTCGCGGGACGCTTCGGCCGACGAGATCAAGCGCGCTTATCGCCGTCTCGCGCGTCAGCACCATCCCGACGCGAACCAGCACGATCCGGAGGCCGAGGAGCGCTTCAAGGAGGTATCGGCCGCGTACGAGACGCTGTCCGATCCCCAGAAACGCCGTCACTACGACATGTTCGGCGACGAGCGTGCCGGCGTCGGTGCGGGTTTCGCAGACTTCGGCGGCATCTCGGATCTCTTCGCGTCGTTCTTCGGCGGCGGCTTCACGTCGCAGCGCACGGGTCCGGCACGCGGCGCGGACATCCTCGCCGAGATCGAGCTGACCCTCGAGGAAGCCGACCGCGGCGTCGAACGCGAGGTCGAGGTCGTCACGCTCGGCGAGTGTGACGACTGCCACGGCAGCGGTGCGGCTCCCGGGACCTTCCCCACCCAGTGCTCGGAGTGCGGGGGGACCGGCGAGCAGCGCCAGGTCCGGCGCACCGTGTTCGGCAACGTCATGACCGCCACGACTTGTATCCGCTGCGGCGGTTCGGGTCAGGAGATCGTCACACCCTGTCCGAAGTGCAAGGGGCGCGGTCGCGTCCAGGTCACCGACGTGCTCACGGTCCAGGTCCCGCCCGGCGTGGACGACGGCGCGCAGCTGCGGGTGTCGGGCCGCGGCGAAGCCGGCGTACGCGGGGGCCGTTCCGGCGACCTCTACGTCGCGATACGCATCGCCGGACACGAGACCTTCCAGCGCGCGGGTGACGACCTCGGATGCGAAGTCCCGGTCCCCATGACGATCGCCGCACTCGGGGGCTCCGTCGAGGTGCCCACACTCGAAGGCTCTGAGGAACTCGAGATCGAGCCCGGGACGCAGAGCGGCGAGGTCGTCCGTCTAAAGGGCAAAGGGATGACGCGTCTGAACGGGCGTGGGCGCGGCACCCTCGTCGTGTTGCTCCGCGTGCAGACGCCGACCGATCTCGACGAGGAGCAGGTCGCGCTGCTACAGCAATTCGCAAAGCTGCGTGACGAGCAGGCGAACGCGCGCGGTTTCTTCGACAAGATCAAGGAAGCGTTCCATTAGTCCGATCGAGCGGCGGGATCCTCCACTTGCCGGCGACGAGAAGGAAACGCTCGTCGCGTTCCTCGATTATCACCGTGACACTCTGCTGATGAAGATCGACGGCGTCTCCGACGATGAGCTCCGACGGCGGATGACCCCTACGGGTCTGTCCCTCCTCGGACTCGTCAAACACCTCGCCTACGTCGAGAGATGGTGGTTCCAGAAGCGCTTCGCCGACCGCGACGTCACGAAGCCGTCGACCGACGACGACCCCGATGCGGATTTCCGTATCGAGCCGCACGAGTCGACTCGGGAGATCGTCGACCTCTACAAACAGGAATGTGCGATCAGCCGCGAGATCATCGCCACCGCGTCGCTCGACGACCTGGCGACGAACGTCAAGCGCCGCGACCACTCGCTGCGGTGGATGGTCGTTCACATGATCGAGGAGACCGCCCGTCACAACGGACACGCGGACATCATGAGAGAGGCCATCGACGGCGTCACGGGGGAGTGACGTAGAGATCCGCCGCGTGCGACCCGACGAAGCGACGCGCTTGCGGGAGCTTCGTCTCGCGGCCCTGAAAGACTCGCCCGACGCGTTCTACACGACGTTCGAAGAGGCGCAGAACTATCCCGGAGAGTCGTGGGTGGCATCGGTTCAGAAAGCACAGCGCGATGAGGAGGCGATCCTGGTTGCCGTCGATGACGATCGCTGGGTCGGGATGATCGGCCTCTTCCCCGACACCGCCGTCGCCGGTGCTCTCCATATCTGGGGGATGTGGGTCGATCCGGGCTACCGGGGGCGCAATCTCGGAGGGGCCCTTCTCGACGCTGCGACCGAAGTCGCGGCACGAACCGCGGCGACCTCCGTGCGGCTTCACGTGGTGATGACCAACGAATCGGCGACGGCTCTCTACGAAAGACGCGGGTTCGTTCCCGCCGGAGAGCCCGGGCCCTTGCGTCCCGGCAAGGATCTAACGCAGATCGAGCTGGCGAAGGACCTCCGGTGACCCGTCAGCCCCCGTGGTTCTACGCTCCCGTGCAGGACTGGAGCGACGCCGAGATCGTCCTCCCTGTCGACGAATCCCACCACGCGACGAAGGTGATGCGGATCTCACCTCCGGACGTCATTACGGTGACCGACGGCAAAGGCACCGTCGCCCGCTGTGCGGCAGCGCGCGTCGACGGCGAACGACTCGTCGCTGAGATCCTCGAACGCGACGAGCGTCGCCGCGCGCGGCCCGAGATCGTCGTGTACCAGGGGGCCGCGAAGGGCCACAAGCTCGACGACATCATCGAGCGGCTCGCGGAGCTCGGCGTCGCGGAGGTGTGGGCGTACGAGTCGCAGCGTTCGGTCGTGAAGTGGGACGCGAAGAAGGTCGCGCGCGCAACGGAGAGGTGGACCGGCATCGCGAGATCCGCGGCCAAGCAGTCGCGCAACGCC
Organism: Actinomycetota bacterium; assembly: GCA_050694015.1. Taxonomy (GTDB): domain Bacteria; phylum Actinomycetota; class CADDZG01; order CADDZG01; family WHSQ01; genus JBOGWY01. Next base: position 19,552 of record JBOGWY010000154.1, read on the forward strand.
TTCATGCTCCACGCCGGCGGGGGCCTCTCGTGGTCCGAGCTGGTGCGGCGCGTCGCGAAAGAACCGTTCACCGTGGTGTTGTGGGAGGAGGCTTCTCTACCCCTTCGCACGGCATTGTCGGGATCGACCGATCGCGTCGCGCTCGTCGTGGGCCCGGAAGGCGGCCTATCGCGCGAGGAGGCGGAAGCGCTCGCCGATGCCGGGGCCCAGCTGACCTCGCTCGGCCCCACGATCCTGCGCACCGAGAACGCGCCCGTCGTGGCCGTCTCGGCCCTGTTGTTCCACTACGGGCTGATCGGATGAATTCGGCGTCCGACGAAGCGCGGCTCGAAACCATCATCCGGTCCCAGCCGTGGTTGATTGAGATGCTCGCGGCGATGCGCGCACTCGCTCTGCCCGATGCGGTGATCGCGGCCGGCTGCATCCGGAACACCGTGTGGGATCTGCTGCATCACCGTGAACCGTCGATGGAGTTCAACGACATCGACGTGATGTTCTTCGACCCGACGGGAGTACTCAACGAGTCCGAGATCGATCGTGAGCTGTCTCGGCGCGTACCGGGATACGACTGGCAGGCCAAGAACCAGGCGTTCATCCACGAGTGGTACCGCAGGAAACTGGGCATCGAGATCGCGCCGTTGACCTCGACCGAGGCGGGTCTCGAAGGCTTCGTCGAGACGGCAACGGCCGTCGGCGTGCGACTGGAAGACGACGATTCGCTGACAATCCTGGCTCCCCTCGGCCTCGAGGACCTCTTCCACCTGCGTCTTCGCGTGAACGAGAGATCCCACGACCCCGAGTACTTCGACCAACGCGTCACGTCGAAGGGCTGGTTGGGTCGCTGGCCGCGCCTCACCGTGGTTGCTGGGTAGGTTTCCTGCATGCCCAAGGTCGCATTCACCACGCTGGGGTGTCGCCTCAACCAGGCCGAGTCGGACTCGATGGCCGAGGATCTCGCCGCGCGCGGGCTGTCCGTTGCCGCGCCGGGGGAGAATCCCGACGTCGTCGTGATCAACACATGCACGGTCACGCGCGAGGCGACCAAGGCGTCACGCACGGCGATCCGGCGTGCCGTGAAGTCGCATCCGGACGCCAAGGTCGTCGTCGCCGGGTGCTATGCGGTGTCAGACCGCGCCGAGATCGAGGCGATCGAGGGCGTCGACGTGATCGTCGGTAACGACGACAAGGAACGCTTCGCGGAGGTTCTCGGCGGCATGAAGTCGACCGCACCGCTGCTCCAGATCGGCATGCCCTCGGCGCGTGCCGTTCCGTACCGTGTGCGGGCCAACCTCAAGGCGCAGACCGGGTGCGACGAATGGTGCAGCTTCTGCATCATCCCGACGACGCGCGGCCCCCTCCGCTCGATGGACGAGGATTCACTGATCGCCGAGGCCCGCGAGCGCATCGACGCCGGCGCGCGCGAGCTCGTCCTGACCGGGGTGCACCTCGGCAAGTACGCGTACGACACCGGCGGCGACGAACGCGACCTGATCCGGCTCTTCCAACGTCTCCTCGACATCAACGGCGTGTGGCGCCTGCGGCTCTCGTCGATCCTGTCACAGCACCTGACCGACGACGTGCTCGGGTTCATGGCCGCCGAGCCGCGCGTGTGCCGGTACCTTCACGTGCCGCTGCAGTCGGGGGACGAAGGAGTGCTTGCCGCGATGAACCGGCCCTACCGCATCGACGGCTACAGGGACGCGATCGCGCGCGCCAAGGCCGCCCTGCCGGGTGTCGCGCTCGCCACCGACATCATCGTTGGCTTCCCCGGTGAGTCCGACGAGGCGTTCGAGAACACGATGCGCGTGGTCGACGAGGTGCGATTCTCGAAGCTGCACGTGTTCCGCTACTCGCCGCGGCCCGGTACCGCATCGGCGGCGATGCGCGACGACGTCAACGGCAACGTCAAACGCGAGCGCTCCAAGCGATTGATCGCCCTCGGCAACGAGATCCGGGGCCGGTTCCTTGCCGCTCACCTCGAGCGTCCGATCGAGGTCCTGGTCGAAGACGAGCGCGTGATCGACGGCGTTGCGGTGTGCTCCGGTCAGACCGACGATTACGTCCGGGTGTGGTTCGAGGGTGAGGGCCTGCTGGGCTCCATGGTGACCGTCGTGGGCCACGAGATCAGAGCCGACGGCATCCGAGGAGCTGAGGTGCTCGAGGTGGCGAGGAGGTAGCGATGGGCTGTCTGTTCTGCAACATAGTCGCGGGCGAGATCCCGTCCGAGAAGGTGCACGAGACCGACACCGTGCTCGCTTTCAAGGACATCAACCCCGGCGCACCGACGCACGTGCTGGTTATCCCGAAGGAGCACATCGTCTCCGCGCAGGAACTCACCGCCGAACATGCGGAGCTGCTCGCAGAGATGTTCGGGGTGATGGCGAAGATCGCGTCGGATGCGGGTTTGACCGGAGGGCATCGCATCGTCACGAACATCGGCAGCGACGCCGGCCAGACCGTGCAGCATCTGCATTTCCACGTGATCGGGGGCCGCGACCTCTCCTGGCCCCCCGGTTAGACGCCGGGAGGCGGGCCGGTTAGGCGTGGAATCGGCCCCGCGACGGTAGAATCTGGTCACTAGATGCTTACCAAGACGCAGGTCAAGATCCTCGTCCCCGGGCATCACGACATGGTGGGGTTGGTCGGGGCGAGGGATGAACTCCTCAAGCTGGTCGAGGCCGCGTTCGACTCCACGATCCTGGTGCGCGGCAACGAGATCGTCATCACGGGCGAGCCGGCCGAGGCCGAGCGCGTCTCGAGGTTGTTCGAGGAGCTCCTCGAGCTGCTCGAACAAGGCCACCCGTTGACGAGCGAGGCCGTCGGTCGTTCGATCGACCTCATCAAGGACGCCGAGGGCCAGAAGCCGTCCAAGGTCCTCGGGGATACCGTCGTCGCGACCCACACGGGCAAGCCGATCCGGCCCAAGACCGCGGGCCAGAAGGGGTACGTCGATGCGATCCGCAACAACACGATCGTGTTCGGGATCGGCCCCGCCGGCAGCGGCAAGACCTACCTCGCCGTGGCGATGGCGATCCGTACGCTGCAGGAGGGCCAGGTGTCGCGCATCGTGCTGACCCGCCCGGCCGTCGAGGCCGGCGAGCGCCTCGGCTTCCTCCCCGGCGACCTCGCCGCGAAGATCGACCCGTACCTGCGTCCGCTCTACGACGCGCTCTACGAGATGCTCGAGCCCGACACCTTCCAGCGATACGTCGACCGCGGAACGATCGAGATCGCGCCGCTGGCGTTCATGCGGGGCCGGACGCTCAACGACGCGTTCATCCTTCTCGACGAGGCACAGAACACCACGCCGGAACAGATGAAGATGTTCCTGACGCGGCTCGGATTCGGATCGAAGGCGGTCGTCACAGGCGATGTCACGCAGATCGACCTTCCCCATGGGAGCCGGTCGGGGTTGATCGTGATCGAGGAGATCCTCACCGACATCGGTGGCGTGAACTTCACCCATCTCGACGCGCGCGACGTCGTCCGTCACAAGATCGTCCAGGACATCGTCGAGGCGTACCGGCTGTACGCGGAGGACGCGACGAGGCAGTGACTCCCGGCCATAGTCGGCCCCGGAAGGGGCACCACTAACCGATGGACGTTTTCCTCGCCAACGAGCAGGACATCGCCGTCGATCACGACCGCCTGTCCGCGCTAGCGAGCCACGTCCTCACTTCCGAAGAGGTCGAGGACTCGGCGGAGTTATCGATCCTGTTCGTCACCGCCGATCATATGAAGCGGCTCAACTCCCACTTCGCCGGCGAGGACTACGCCACCGACGTCCTGGCGTTCCCGATGATGGAGGAAGAGGAGGACGACGCGCCGATGGTGCTCGGCGATGTCGTCGTCTGTCCGCAGGTCGCACGTGACAACGCCGTCAAGGTCGGGCATTCGTTGATCGAGGAGCTGTCGCTTCTCGTCGTGCACGGGACGCTGCACATCCTCGGCTACGACCATCAGGGCCCGCGCGACAAGGAGAACATGGACAAGCGCCAGAGGGAGCTTCTCGCGTCGTTCGACGTAGGGGCGGCTCGATGAGCGAGGTGATCACCCTGTTCGTGATCGCGATCCTCCTCGTGGTCGCCGCGTTCTGTGCGATGGCCGAGGCGGCGATCACGCGTATCGGTAGAGCGAAAGCGCACCATCTCGCGCAGAGCGGCAAGAAGAGCGGGCGGAGGCTCGTGAAGATCGTCGAAGATCCGCCTCACTACCTGAACGTCGTGCTGTTCATCATGTTGCTGGCGCACATCACGGGCACCGTCCTGGCGACGGGACTGGCGATCGATCGCTTCCGCGATTCCGGCGAGATAGTCGCTGCGGTCGTCATGACGGTTCTGATCTTCGTGGGGGCCGAGCTGGTGCCCAAGACGTTCACGGTCCAGCGCACCGAGCGCGCCGCATTGTTCGTGGCCCGTCCCGTTCACGCGCTGGGAACGGTGTTAAGACCGCTCAGCAAGCTCCTGATCGGTGTGGCGAACGCAGCGATGGTCCTGCTGCCCGGACGCGGGCTCCCGAAGGGGCCGTTCGTGACGGAGGACGAGATCCGGCACCTCGTCGACGTAGCCGAAGAGGAAGAAGAGATCGAGGAGGAAGAGCGTGAGCTGATCCATTCGATCTTCGAGTTCGGCGACACGGTCGTGCGCGAAGTGATGGTGCCCCGGCCCGACATGGCCACGATCCCCGCGACCGCGACACTCGATGAGGCCCTGAAGGTCATCGTCGAGGCCGGTTACTCGCGCATCCCGCTGTTCGAAGGCGACAACGACAACATCGTCGGCGTCCTCTACGCGAAGGACCTCCTCAAACGGATCCACGAGGCGAGGCGAGACACCAAGGTGACGTCACTGGGACGCGCTCCAACCTTCGTCCCGGAACAGAAGAAGGTCGCCGAGCTATTGCGCGAGATGCAGGACCAGCGCGTCCACATGGCGATCGTGATCGACGAGTACGGCGGCACTGCCGGCCTCGTGACGATCGAGGATCTGATCGAAGAGATCGTCGGCGAGATCGTCGATGAGTACGACCAGGAGGAACCGCTCGTCGAACCGATCGACGACCGCACGATCCGTGTCGACGCCAAGATGCCGATCGACGAGGTGAACGACCTCATGGAGGCGCAGTTACCGCATGAGGAATGGGACACCGTCGGAGGTCTCGTGTTCGGGTTGACGGGCCGCGTCCCGAACCCGGGTGAACGGGTGCAACTCGACTCACTCGAGTTCATGACCGAGCGCGTCACCGGACGCCGCATCCAGAAGGTCGTCATCACGAAGATCTCTCCCCAGAGCGAATCGGCGCAGGGATGACCGCGTTCAGGTCCGGTTTCGTCGCCGTCGTCGGGCGTCCGAACGTCGGCAAGTCGACGCTCGTCAACGCGATCGTCGGGGGCAAGGTATCGATCACTTCCGACAAGCCACAAACCACCCGTAGCGCGATCCGCGGCATCCTCAATCGGGATGGCCTGCAGGTCGTGTTGATCGATACCCCCGGGTACCACAAGCCCCGCACGCTCCTCGGCTCTCGGCTGAACGAGGTCGTTCGCGACGCGTGGTCCGATGTCGATCTCGCGCTGTTCCTCGTCGACGGGAAGGCTCGTGTCGGTCGAGGCGACGCGAAGGTTGCCGAGGATCTCCGTCATGCCGAATGCCCGACCTTCTGTGTCGTGAACAAGGTCGACGTCATGAAGCCCGACGACATCGCAGTCGCGCTCGCGGCGGCCGCGGAGCTCGGCGATTTCGAGGAGTTCGTGCCCGTATCCGCGCGCACCGGTGATGGCGTCGAGCTATTGGCCGATCTCGCGATCGCCAGGATGCCCGAGGGCCCGATGTACTACCCGCCGGGCACGAGCACGGATCAGCCGCCGCCGTTGTTCGTGGCCGAGCTGGTGCGCGAGAAGCTGCTGAGCCGTACCCGTGAGGAGCTACCGCACTCGATCGCGGTGGTAACCGAGGACTACGAGGAGCGCGACGACGGACTCCTCGAGATCCGCGCGAACATCTACGTCGAACGGGACTCGCAGAAGGGCATGGTCATCGGCAAAGGCGGCGCGGTCATCAGAGACGTGGGCACCGAAGCGCGCGAGGAGATCGAGACGCTCTTCGGCCGTAAGGTCTTTCTCGATCTGAGAGTGAAGGTCGAGAAGGACTGGCAACGGCGCGCGCACGCGCTCGAGCGGCTCGGCTTCGTAGGCTGATGGCGGCAGTCGCGTACGAGGTTCGCAATCTCCGCAAGACCTACTCCGACCCCCCCGTGGTGGCGAACGACGGCATCTCGTTCACGTGTCGGGTCGGCGAGGCGTTCGGGCTCCTCGGCGCGAACGGTGCCGGCAAGACCACGCTCGTGCGCCAGCTCGTCGGTTCGCTGTTGCCCACCGCCGGCGAGATCCGTCTCTTCGGCGAGTCCGTCCGTCCCGAGCGCAACGTCGGTCGGCTCGTGTCGTACCTGCCACAAGGCATGCCGTCGCTCGGCGAGCTGCGGGTTGGGGAAGCGATCCGTTCGGTCGGGATGCTGCGCGGCTTGGGGAAGGTGATCGCCACGGCGGAGACCGAGGAGCTGATCGCTGCACTCCAGCTCGGAGGGATCGAGGACCGGCCGCTCCGTAAGCTCTCCGGCGGGCAACGCCGCTTGGTCCAGATCGGGATGAGTCTCGTCTGTCGGTTGCCCGTGCTGATCCTCGACGAGCCCACCGCCGACATCGATCCCGCGTTGCGGCAGAGGATCTGGGCGTTGATCGCGGACCGAGCGCGTTCCGGCGCCGCGGTGATCCTCGTGACGCACGACGTGGCCGAGGCCGAGCGCGTGCTGGATCGTGTCGCGATCCTCGATCGGGGCCGGGTCGTCGCCGCCGGTACCCCCGCCGAGCTGAAGGCCGATCTCGCACACCGGACGCGCCTCGAGGTTGTTGTCGCCGAGCCGAGCTCGACCAACGCTATCGAGATCGCACGAGTGATCGGCGACGGGGCCAAGATCGACGGGCGCCGCGTCAGCGGTTGGGTCCCAGCAGACGATGCCGTGCGCATGCTCGAGAAGCTCACGTCGTCGTTCACAGCGGAAACTTTCGAGGACGTGCGCCTCGTTACACCGAGCCTGGAAGACGTCTATCTCGAGCTCGCGGGTCGCCACCTCGAGGAGAACGCATCGTGAGCGCGACCAGCAGCAAGACCGAGCGCTTCATCGTGCTCCTCAGGATGCAGCTGGCACGCGTGCGCACCTCATGGCGTCCGTATCTGATCGTCTCTTCCGCGATGCCGCTGGGGATCGCGGTGCTGATGCGGGCCATCATGACGCCGGGCCAGGTAGCGCGCTTCGGCGAACAGATCGTCGCCGGCTCCGTCGTTCTCGCGATCGCGATGACCGCCGTCGTGATGCTCGCGCAGCGCATGGCTGCGCTGAAGGAATCCGGCGCCCTCGAGTTCTATTCGAACCTCCCCGTGAAGAGAGGCGCCGTGATCACCACGGTGTTGATCTCGTTCGCGATCTTCTCGTTGCCGGGGACCATCATCGTGACGGTCCTCGGTGCGGAGCTCTTCGATCTGTCGCTCGCCGCCCTCTGGGCCGCGGTGCCGGTATGGGCTCTCGGCTCGTTCGCCCTTGCGGGGCTCGGCGTCGCGATCGGCCTCGGCGCGCCCGACGAGCAGCTCGCCGGCATGTACTCCAACATCGCCATGATGGCCGTGTTGTTCCTGGGGATCCTGCCGGCCGCCAAAGTGCCGGCCTGGCTGGGTCCGTTGCGGGCGGTGCTCCCCTCGACCTACGCGGTCCGGGCGCTCAAGCCGGGGCTCGAGGGGACCGTCGCGGCCGCCCAGGTGTGGGATCTGCTGCTGCTCGCGTTCTTCGGAACGCTATTCTTCTGGGCCGTCCGGGGCCCGCTGTGGCCCAAGCCGGAGTAGAGGAAGGCATATGCCCCAAGCGACCGTGAAGACCTACGACTCCGTCACCCGGACCGGCACGCTCGTGTCCGACGACGGCAGCAAGGAATATTCCGTCGACGCGGCCGCCATGGACTCGGGGATGTTCCGGTTCCTGAGGCCCGGCCAGAGGGTCACCTTCGATGTGGTCGAAGAGGAGGGCCGGACCGTCCTCCGCAACCTCCGGATCGGCATCTCCTAGGGTCGTTTTGTCTGCACTTCACCACAGGTGAGGTGGGCGAGCTACGGACAGAACGGGGGCAGCAGGAGGCCCGGCCCCCCTGGAGAACATCTGGAGCATGGCTCTCGTCACGCGTATCAGGTTCGTCGCGGCCCTGGCCTGTGTGCTGGCCACGACGGTCCTCGTCCCCGGCGCCGGCGCCCGACCGCTGATGCCCGCGGGGGTCGACTCCCGCTCCGCGATCGCGTGTCGTAGTTCGAGTTCGGTCCTCACGCTTCACAGCTTCCACATCGAAGCCGAGCCGTCGAAGAAGATCGTCCGCCGCGGACAGGTCTTCACCGTCACGATCACCGTCACGCGACCTGCACACGAGGACCCCGCCGACCTCGGCATCACCTACGAGCCGCCGATGTCCACGCCCGAGAAGGACGTGCGAGTCGGCATATCGCTGTGGACCGGCGAGCGGACGTACTTCTATTCGCTGGGACTTACCGACGCGAACGGTGAGGACAAGCTCAAGATCCGCGTCCCGAAGGACGCGGAGCCCGGCAAGGCGTACGCGAGCGTGTCGGCGCAGAAGTGGATCAAGCAGGATTGCCCGGACATCCTCGAGTATGGATTCCGCGAGTACCCGGACTTCGTCGTAGTCGCTCCGTAGCTACTCGACGCAGGTCGCGAACGCCTTCTCCTTCGGCTGCTTGCCGTGCTCCTTGTACTTGACGTGCATCTCGCCCACGATTTCTTCGAGCAACGTCGGGCGGTCGGTCATGATCCCGTCGACGCCGTACGCGATCAGCCATCGCATCGTCTCGGCGTCGTTGATCGTCCACACGTGGACGGCGTAACCGCTGTTGTGCGCATCGGTGATGAAATCCGGCGTCACTACCGTCACTCCGTTGAACTCGATCGGTACCTGGAGCGCGTGGTGCCGAACGGTCGGCGCGCCGGGTAGAGGACCCTGCGTCGAGGCCCAGAACGCGCCCGTCTCGGCGGTGCCGGTCGCGGTCGACACGTCGGGCGCGAAGGTCTTGAACGCTTCCACGGCGTGGTCGAGGAACGACACCACGATCGTGTCGGTGGTGCGGCCGAACTCCGCGAGCAGGTCGGCGAGCTCGCGCTCGTACGGCGTGGTCTCGGGAGCCGTCGCTTTGATCTCGATATTGATGAAGTCCTTGGGGAAGATCTCGAGGACCTCGCGCAGCGTCGGGATGGTGAAGTCGTTCGGCTCGAACGCCGCGAGCTCGTCGGGGATCGGCCGCTCGCTCGTCGCGAAGCCGCGGTACGCATACGCCTCGTCGGGCGCGTCGTGACAGGTGCCACAGTCGGGAACGAACCAGTACGCCGCGTCCCGGGCCTTCACCTGCTCGAGCGTCATCTCGTCGATGCGGCCGCTCCCGTCCGTGGTGCGGTTGACGGTAGCGTCGTGGATCACGACGAGCTCCCGGTCGGCGGTGGCGTGCACGTCGAGTTCGAGGACGTCGGCCCCCTTCTCTGTGGCGGTCTTGAACGCGAACAAAGTGTTGCTGGGAGCTTCGATCTCGCCGCCCTGGTGGGCGATGTTCAGGACCCGGCGCTCGGGCCACGGGTTCTCGATCTGGCGCTTGAGGACGGCCGCCCCCGACGGCGTCGCCACGAGCGAGAACAGGAGAACGAAAAGGACAGAACGTCTGAGCATGGCGAAGGTTTCGTCGGGGGCCCGTGAAGTTCCTGTTCAATCCCGCGACTACGAGGGCCTCAGCCCTACGCTGAGGGCATGCCGGGGCTCTACAAGGACGAGGGAATCGTCCTCAAGACGATCAAGCTGGGCGAGGCCGACCGCATCGTCACGATCTTCACGCGCAACAACGGGAAGGTCCGGGCGGTCGCGAAGGGGATCCGCAAGACCAAGAGCCGCTTCGGCGCACGCCTCGAGCCGTTCACGCACGCTCATCTGATGATCTACAAGGGCCGCAACCTCGACACGATCACCGGCGTCGACATCCTCACGTCGTTCGATCAGATACGGACCGACTACCGGCGGCTCACCGCGGCGTCGGCACTGGCAGAGATCGTCGAGAAGATCACGCCCGAACGCGAGAAGGCGTTCTCCACCTACTCGTTGTTGCTCGGGGGCCTCGAAGCGCTCGCCGCGAACAAGGTCGACACACTCGTGCCGGCGTTCCTCGTGAAGCTGTTGTCGCTGTCGGGCTATCACCCGCAGCTATCGGTGTGCGCGGGATGCGGCGGCCGGGGGCCGCTCGGAGCGTTCAGCCCGCACTTCGGCGGCGCGGTGTGCGACGGGTGTTGGCGCGAGGACCGTGACTCGATGCGCCTCGATGCCGACCGGATCGAGCTTCTCGCGCGCCTGTTGCGGCGGGAGTTCGGCGAGGTCGGGGATCCCATGGCCGTCGGCGAGGTGACCCAGGCGCTCCGGCGTTACGCCGAGTACCACCTCGAGCGACCGCTCCGGAGCCTGCAGCTGCTCGCCACCGCGTAGGGTCTTCTCTCTATGGGCATAGAAGGTGTGCCGCCCGAGCGCGTCCCGTCTCATGTCGCGCTGATCATGGACGGCAACGGCCGCTGGGCCGAACAGCGAGGACTCAAGCGTTCGCAGGGCCACGAAGCGGGGGAGCGTGGGCTGTTCGACGTCGTCGAGGGCGCGCTGGAGGCGGACATCCGCTACCTCTCCGCGTACGCGTTCTCGACCGAGAACTGGTCGCGGCCCTCCGACGAGGTCGAGTTCCTCCTCAACTTCAACCGCAAGCTGCTCCGGCAGCGACGCGACGATATGAATGAGCGCGGCGTGCGCATCCGTCGCATCGGTCGCCGCGATCCCGTGCCGCAGGACGTGCTCGACGAGTTCGACGCGGCCGAGGAGAAAACGAAACACAACACGCGCATGGACCTGATGGTGTGCTTCAACTATGGGGGCCGGGCCGAGATCGAAGACGCCGCGGCCGAGGGCGACATCGCGTCGAACCTCTATGCCCCCGACCTGCCCGACGTCGACCTGATGATCCGCACGTCCGGCGAGATGCGCACGTCGAACTTCCTGCTGTGGCAAGCCGCGTACGCGGAGCTTTACTTCACCGAAACGCTGTGGCCCGACTTCGATCGCCACGCACTGTGGGCGGCGCTGCGCGACTACGCCGGTCGGGATCGCCGCTTCGGAGGCCTGTGACCTCCTTCTAGTCGGACGTTCGGGCGCCACACGCCCATTAGTACGACTAGAACGCGAGGTTAGCCGGGGGCGCCGCCTTCGCTCGGGCCCGGAGCTTGCTTGCCGGGCTTCGGCTCCTCGGTGGGCTCCTCTTCGGGTTCGCCCGTCTTCTCGGCGCGCGCGCCGGGTCCGACCGCCGACGCGAGCACACCTGCATTCGGAAGCATCACGGCCCCCCGCTCGGTCGTGATGTGCACGTAGAACAACGTCATGTCGGTGATGTCGCCTTCGTATTCCCCCAGCGCGCCCTTCAGGTACACGCGATCGCTCACCGAGAACGGCCGCACGAGCATCAACACGATCCCGGCGAAGAAGTTACCGAGCGTCTGCTGCGCCGCGATACCGAGCATGACGCCGGTGAGCGCGCCACCGAACAAGAGGCTGCCGGGCTGTACCTTGAGGATGCCCAGGACGCCGAGCGCGACGATCAGGTAACCGAACGCGTTGATCAGGAATGAGATCGGCGTGCCCTTGGTCTTGCCCTGGAGCCGGTCGGCGGCCGCCGCGTGTACCGCCCGACCGAACGCCCTCACGATGATGACGCCACCGATCAGGAAGACGAGAGCACCGATCGCCCCGATCTTGTCGTCGAACGTGAAGTCGTTATCACGTCTGACTGTCCACACCGCGTTGATCGTGATGCCGGCGGCGGCGATCAGGATGCCGACGAGGCCTCGGATCACGTGGGGCCGGGCCGCCGCTCGCCGCTCCGCCGAGCCCATCGTTAGCTGCATGCGCGGCAGGGTACCGGGTTCGGACGGCGAAGCCTCAACGCAGATCGACCCCCCGGAGGCCCCCGACATGCGTGCGCTCAGACCCGCCCTTGCGGCCCTGCTCGTAGCCACCGCTCTCGCCGGTGGTGGTAGCGCGGGGGCCGGGCCGACGGCCGGGGGCGTGACCTCCGATAACGTCCAGTACCTATCGACCGTGCCGTTCGACGCCGGGACCGCGTGGGGCGCACGTCTCGTGGATAACCATCTCTACGTCGCCGGGTATCGCGCGTTGTCGATCTACGACGTGTCCGATCCACTCGCGCCGCAGCTCGTGAGTACCGTCCCGACGCCGACGATGCTCACCGGTGAGGACGTCGATACCAACGGCGAGATCCTCGTGCTGTCCGCGCAGACGCCCGAGACCGACTTCCTGCTGGTCTACAACGTCGAGGACAAGACGTCGCCGACGTTGATCTCGACCCTCGAGGGAGCAGGCGATCACACGATCACCTGTGTGCTCGATTGCAAGTGGGCGTTCGGCTCGAACCCGCGCGGCGTGGTCGTCGATCTTCGCAACCCGGCGGAGCCACGACTCGCAGGTTCGTGGCGCGAGAAACTGGGGCTGCGATTCGTGCACGACGTGACCGAGGTCGCTCCGGGCCGCATCGTGAGTGCGAGCTCGCCGGCGTTCTATCTCGACGCGCGCAAGAAGCCGGCGGATCCGACCATCCTCGCGACCGCGTGGACCGATCAGAGTCTCGGTCTGCCGGGCAACCAGTTGCTGCCCGGCTCGAGCCGGTGGCCCCGCAACGCGACCGACCGTTTCCTTCTGTTCGGTTACGAGTCACCGTTCGGTGGCACATGCAGTAAGGAGACGGCCGGCGCGATCACCACCTGGGACACACGCAACTGGCGCAAGCGACACTCGTTCAAGGAGAT
>JBOGWY010000155.1:0-8619 GCA_050694015.1 Actinomycetota bacterium
ACCTCGATCGTCACCGTCAACGTGCTGAACCTGATGATGTCCGCGTTCATGTGGGGAGTGGAGGACACGGTGAGGATCGCCGGTTAACCCTCCTCTTCGCTGCGGGCGCAACGAAGGATAAGGAGACGGACATAACAAGGCTGCGGCAGGCACTGGTTGGACTTCTGGCCATCGCGATCGCGATCGGCTCGGTCGTCCTCACCGGTTTGTTCCTCACCGGAGGTGTGGGACGCACCGGTGTGATGACGCACGCCGAGTTCGCCAACTGCGGCCAGGGCTTGCGGATAGGCGGCGACGTGAAGTTGCGCGGGGTGCTCGTCGGGCGGATCGAGGACATCCGGCGCCTCGACGACGGCAGTTGTCGCGTAAGTGCGCTCGTCGAGCCCAACAGCATCCGGCAGATCCCGGCGAACGTCGGTGCGCAGATCCGAGCGAAGACAATCTTCGGCGAGAAGTGGGTCGAATTCATCTATCCCGATGACCCCGACGACGCGAGGATCGCGGCAAACGACGTGATCCCGCAAGACCGCACGATCGATCCCCTCGAAGTCGAGACGATCCTCAACACCGCGCTGCCGTTGCTCGACGCGATCGATCCCGAGCATCTCTCCGGTGCTCTCGAAGCGCTCGCGAGCGGTTTCGTCGGACACGAAGAAGCGGCGATCCGCGGCATCGAGAAGGGCATCGAAGCGCTGCGACCGATCAACGAGAACGAGGAGCTGCTGGAAGAAGGCATCGACCAGCTCGCCGCGTCCTCAGACGTGCTCGATGAGGTCGACGCCGACCTGATCGCCGCGCTGCGCAATCTCGACGACGTGAACGAGTTCACCACCGTGAACCGCGAATTGATCGAGACCAACCTGATCAAGGGCCCGCGGCTGCTGAACGAGCTGTCGCTGCTGTTCGAGACGCGCTTCATCGACTTCGCCAAGATCGTCAACCAGGGCGCCACCGTCGTCGGCGTGCTGGCGTCGCGCTCGGACGACCTCGACGCGCTCTTGAACGCGCTGCCGGAGTTCAACTCGCGCTGGATCCGCAACCTGAACCACGTGTGCCGTTACCGGCAGCACACCGACGAGCCGGGCAAGGCGGTCGGCGATCGTGTACCGGGCCGATGCTGGCGAGTGCACAACCTGATCTCGCACAGCGAGGGCCCTTACGGGCCCGGCGAAGGGCCGAGGCCGCGTTCCGTCGGACCGAACGTTCGCAGCGAGCTGTTCGGGGCCGATCTGAAGGAGATCGCGAGCCAAACGTCATCAGTGGTGGCGCCGTGAGAGGGAGCGGTCTCAAGCTCGGAGCGTTCACGATCTTCACGATCATCGTGACGTTCTGGCTCGCGTCGGTCATCGGGAAGCTCTCTCCGTTCGAGAGCACTTATCAGCTCGAGGCCGTCTTCACAGACGCGACGGGTCTCCTCAACGGCGACCCGGTCAAGATCGCCGGAGTTCCGATCGGCAAAGTGACGAGCTTCCGTGTCGAAGAGGGCGAAGCCCACGTGACGAGGCAGATCAACGGCGACGTCGAGATCCCCGAAAACTCCTTCGCCGATATCAAGTTCCTGAACCTGCTCGGCCAGCGTGTCGTCAACATCAAACGCGCCGACGACCCCTCGTCCACGGCGTTGGAGGAGGGCGACACCATCCCGGTGACGCAGACGAGCCCCGCGCTCGACCTGTCCGTGGTCTTCAACAACCTGAGACCTCTTATCCAGAGCACCAACCCCGAGGACATCAACACCGTGGCGCGCGCCGTCCTCGAGGTCTTCAAAGGTAAGGAGGGGGACCTCGCGGCGATCCTGGGCAACCTGGGCAACGTTTCGAAGACGTTGGCCGACGGCGACCAACGCTTCGCGCGCCTGATCGGCGACCTCGATCAACTGACGAAGGTCCTGAACCGCAAGTCGACATCGGTCAGGGCGAGCCTCCGGAACTTCACGGAATTCATGGAGGCACTGGCCGAGATGACGCCGCGCATCGAAGCGATGGTCGTCCAACTGGAGGGCGCGTCGCGCCGGTTCGGCGGCGTGGTGACGCGCAACCGCGCCAACCTCGATCAGGAGTTGGCGGACTTGCGCACGTTGCTCGACATCATCAACTCCGAGCTCGGCCCCCTCGACCGGGTCGCCAAGAACCTGAAGGAGGTCCTGATGGCGACCGCCCGCTCGCAGGGCTACGGCAGATGGTGGAACCTCTACGTCGTCAACCTGTGCCCCGAGGTCGGCGCGTTCGGCGCTCAGGTGCCCCAGGATCAGGTGTGTCCGCGATGAGTATCAAGAACTTCCGGGAGCGCTCTCCCCTCATCGTCGGGATCATCTCCATCCTCGGGATCGCGGCCGCCACTACATTCGCCTTCTTCATCGACCGGATCCCCGCGCTGAAACAGGCGTACAACGTCACGGCCGAGTTCCAGGATGCGGCCGGCGTGACCGCCGAGAACCAGGTCCGCGTTGCCGGCATCAAGGTCGGAAGCGTCAAGAGTGTCGAGCTCGCCGGCGATCGCGTCGTCGTCACGATGGAGATCGACAACGGCACGGAGATCCCCGAAGACGCATTCGCGGAGATCAAGCTCGCGACTCTGCTCGGCACGAAGTTCATCGACGTCGAAGCCAAGGGCGGGGGCCCGTACCTCGAGGACGGCGACATGATCCCGCTCGAGCGGACGACGGTGCCGTACGAGATCTACCAGGCGAGCAACCAGGGCACGAATGTGCTCGAAGATCTCGACGGCAAGGCGCTGAACGCGATGCTCGTCGAGCTCACGAAACTGACGAAGGTCGCGGAGGACGAGATCGGCGTCGCGCTCGAAGGCCTGAACGATCTCGGTCGTGGCATCAACGCGAAGGACGAGGAGCTGCGGTCGCTGCTGGCGGGGGCCGACGATCTCACCGCGCTGCTGGACGAGGAGGGCGACAACATCGTCCGCCTGATCGACTCCTCTAACGACGTGCTCGGCTCGCTCGCGCGTCAGCGCGAGGAGGTCCAGTCGCTGCTCGAGGTGACGAACGCCATGGCGCGCGATGTCACGTCTCTGCTGCGCGAGAACGAATCCAACTTGGATTCGATCCTCACCGACCTGCATCGCGCGCTGGTCGTACTGGAGCGCAACGTGGACCACCTCGACCAGGCCCTCGAGTACGCGGGACCGTCGTCGCGCTACTTCGGTTCGATCTTCACGCAGGGTCGCTGGGGCGACATCTACTCGTGCGCCATCATCGGAACGGGGGCGTGTGAGTTCGATGAGTAGCTTCCTCCAGCGCCTCATGCGCCCCGTCACGCTGATCGTCGTGGGTGTCCTGTTCCTCGGCGGGGTGGCCGGCGCGGTTGCCCTGTCGTCGCGCGACGACGGCACCTACAGCGTTACCGCGTACTTCACCAAGGCGATCGGTCTGTTCGAGAACTCCGACGTCGACATCCTCGGCGTTCCGGTCGGCAAGGTCACATCGGTCGAACCCGTCGGGACGCGCGTCAAGGTCGTGATGGAGATCGACGAGAAGTACCGCGTCGAGAAGTCTCCTGAGACGTTCGCTCAGATCGTTCCGATCTCGGTCATCTCCGACCGCTACATCCAGCTCGGCCCGACCTACGACGGGGGCGACGACTACCTGCGCGACGGCGACGTGATGGACGAGGACATAACGCAGATCCCGGCCGAGCTCGACGACGTCTTCAAGCAACTGAAGAAACTGCTCGACGCGATCGAGCCGGGCAAGGAAGGTGAGCCCGGAGCGCTCGGCGATCTGATAGTGCAGCTCAACCGAACGCTGAGAGACCGCGAGCGGGAGCTCCAGGGCACGCTCATCACGGGGGCCGAGTTGACGGGCTCGTTGTCGGCGGCCGAGGCCGACCTCGAGGGCCTGCTCGTGAACCTCGACGGGTTGTTCGGGAAGCTGTCGACGCGCGCGGACTCGATGGGCGAGCTGAACACGAACTTCGCGATCGTGATGACCGCCCTTTCCGAGAGCCGCGATGATCTCGAGGGCACGCTCGCCAACCTCGCGAACCTCACGAACGAAGTCGGCGAGATCGCCACGAAGCACGGCGATCGCCTCGGCACCGACCTCGAGCTCGCGTCGAGGATCACTTCGGCCGTGCTCGAGAACCGCGCGTCCGTGGAGGAATCACTGTCGTGGCTCCCAGTCGTGGGCAAGGGCGTGACGGCCGCGTACCACCCGAACCCCTTCTCCGACATCGACGTGCGCGACAACGCGCAGGCGAAGCTCGAGTGCGAGCTCCTCGACGATCTGCCGCCGGGACCGATCAAGCGAGAGCTACAGAGGATCTGTCGCGAACAGACGGGCGAGCCCGGCAGGCCGGCACCGACCGCGCCCTCCGATCAGGTCGACGAGCCACTGCTCGACTGCGACAAGGGCGTGCGGCGCGTCAAGAAGCAGCTCCACCGGATCGAGCGCATGGACCTGCCGCGCGAGGCGGTACGGGAGATCCTCGGCCCGATGCGCAAACAGCTGAAACGTCTGCAGAAGGAGTGCAAGAAGCTCGGTGCCGCGATCGACGACGATGCTCTCGACGATCTCCTCGAGGATCTCTTCGACGATCTGCCCGACGTGCCGGGCAGCACCGACGAGGAACTCCCCGACGTTCCGCTCGACCTCACCGGTCAGGCCGCGGGCACGACCGTGGTGGGCACCGGGCAGAAGAGCTCGTGGGAGTCGTTCACCGGGTGGCTCGGCGGACTGGTCTCGTTCCTGGGGGTGGGCTCGTGATCCGTCGCGCCGCCCTCCTCGCGATCGTCGCGATGTTCTCGACTTCGTGTGCCGTTCTCGGCTTCCCACAGGCGTGCGAGGGCACCGAGTTGATCGGCTATTTCGAAGAGGTCGGCGATCTCGTCGAGAACGCGAACGTCCAGAGCTCCGACGTCGAGATCGGAACCGTGACCAACATCGAGCTCGACGGATGGAACGCCAAAGTCGACATGTGCATCAACCCCGGCGAAAAGATCCCCGAGGATACGAACCTCGTCGTCAGAACGACCTCTCTACTCGGCGAGAAGTTCGTCGACATGCGGCCGCAGAGCTCGGGTCCGCCCTACCTCGCCGACGGCGACACGCTCGATATCGACCAGACGTCGAAGGCGACGGAGCTCGAAGAGGTCTTCGCGAAGCTCGCCGCGATCCTCGGTACCGGCAACCTCGAGCAGATAAACCGCTTCACGACCGCCCAGGCCGAGATCCTCCGCGATCGCGCGCCGCAACTGCGCGAGGTCTTGTCTCGTCTGCGCCGCTTCACCGACGTGTTGAACGACCGCAGCGGTGAGCTCGCGCAGTCGGTCGATTCGCTCGACTCGGTCGCGCGCACCGTCCTCGACGACTCTGCGGTCCTCGAGAACTTCCTCGACTCGTTCGCCGGGTCCTCCAAGATCCTCGCAGACCAGAAGGAGGAGCTACAGGATCTCGTGGTCGCGCTGGATCGCTTCTCGCGCATCAGCATCCAACTGATGGAGACGACGGAAGCCGGGCTCGACGATCAGTTCGAGGATCTGCGGCCGGTGCTGCGAACGGCGGTCGAGAACAGCGAGAACCTGCACGAGAGCCTGCGCACGCTCGCCACCTTCGCGGAGTGGTTCCCCGAGACGATGCCGGGTGACTACCTGCAGCTCGACGTTTGTCAGGCGCCACCTGAGCACACCGCCCAGGGTGTCACGTGCGCGCAGAACGTCGAGAACGATGACCCGTCGGGTGGCGGCAGCGCGCTTGCGCCGGACGGCAACTACTCGAACGCGGTGCAGTACCTCCTCCACACGGATGCGGCGAGGGGCGACCGATGATCGGTAACCGGATCAAGATCAACCTGGTCTTCTTCCTCGTCGGCTCGCTCGGCCTGTCGTACCTGATGGCCAACCAGGTGTTGACGATCCTGCAGGAGCGGTACTCGGTGTATGCGATCTTCCCGGACGCCGGTGGTGTGTTCACGAACCAGGAGGTCACCTACCGCGGCATCACGGTGGGCCAGGTCGGGGCGATGGAGGTCGTCGACGAAGGCGTCAGCATCGAGCTCGCGATCGACAAGGACTTCGACCAGATCCCCAAGGAAGACATCGAGGCGCGCGTGATGTTCAAGAGCGCGGTCGGCGAGCAGTTCGTCGACCTGCTGCCGGGCTCCGACGACGGCCCGTACCTGGAGCACGACGACGTCATTCCGAAGGACCAGACGACGATCCCCGTCAGCACGCAGGCGTTGCTCTCGACGCTCGAGGCCGTGTTGCGCGGCGTCCCGCCCGAGGACCTGAAGGGCGCGGTCGACGCGCTCGGCATCGGGCTGACCGGGCGGGGCCCCGACCTCGCGACGATCATCGAGTCGTCCGCCAACCTGGCCGAGTTGTTCGCACGGCGCGCCCCCGAGGTCCAGCGTTTGCTTCGCAACGGGAGCCGGGTGGGCCGCTCGTTCGTGGCATCGCGCGAGGAGTTCGCCACTGCGATCCGCGAGCTCGTGACCGTCAGCGAGTCGCTCAGCACGAGCACCGACGATCTCGAACGGCTGCTCCGCGGCACGAACGTCAGCTCCGACGAGCTCGTCAGGTTGCTGCGCGAGCATCGCGAGGCGGTGAACGATTTCCTGATCGAGTTCGCGGAGGTCAACGAGCTGCAGGCCCAGCACGCGGGCGACCTCAACAGCTTGTTCCTCAGCCTGCCGGACGCACTCGATCGCGTCGCCAAGTCGTTCGAGCCCGACACCGGGATGATCCGGTTTGGTCTCGTCACCGACAACGGCAACCCTGGTTGCAGCTACGGGACCGAGCGCCGGCGCCCCGAGAACCGGGCTTCCAAGCTCCCCCCCAAGAGCGGACGTTGCGGTGGTTCCGGCTCGCAGGAACGGTCCGCAGCCCCGACCGCGCCCACCGCGCCGTCGGACGACGCGGCGACCGGCCTCCCCGGTGTCGACGCGGGCTCGCTCCTCGACGGATCCGGCGCGTACGGGGTTCCCGAGCGCATGAGCGAGTGGTCGTGGACGCTCTACTACCTGAGGGGTATCCAATAAGTGGTCGCCCCTAAGATGGGTAGATGGACGCCGCGGTAACGACCGAAGAACCAACCGTCGAGAAGGAGAAGAAGGGGCTCGGGCGCGTCGCGCTCCCGGCCCTCGTCGCGGCACTCGTTATCGCTCTGTCGGCGGCAGGGGCGTTCGCGTTCCTGTGGGTGCGCGATTCCGAGACCGATGCGGCCGACGTCGACACGTATCTGTCGAGCGAGGCGAGCGCCGTGGATCGCACCGCCACCAGGGTCGTGACGCTTCTGAGCAACTACGACGCGACGAACATCGACGCTGTGGTCGAGGAGATGCTGAGCATCACCACCGGCAGTTTCCGTAAGGACTACGAGGAGACCTTCGAAGCCGGCTTCGGCGACGCGATCAAGGAGGCATCGACCTCGGCACGCGGCGAGATCCTGTCGGGGCCCGATATCTCGTTCCGCTCGGGAGACGAAGCCGTCGCGGTCGTGCGCGTCAGCCAGACGATCCAGAACAACCGCAACCCCGCCGGCCGGACCTACGTGGACGTGATGCAGCTGACGTTGATCAAGACCTCGAGCGGCGAATGGAAAGCCGACCGCGTCGAGATCCTAGGCGGCCAAGAAACCTAGTGCCCGCCGAACTTTGCTAACTCAGCTACACGTGAGCGCGCTCTGACACGCGCGGTTCACCCGAGTTTCGCTTACTTGTTGCCGAAGGTTTCCACTAGGGCCTGGTAGTTCTCGAACATCCGCTCCGGCTTGGGGCCGTACCACGGGCCCGCGACCATGAGTCGGTCGACTCCGGTCTCGCGCCCCCACGCCTCGGCCTTGTCGCGACATTCGTCGGCCGGGCCGGCGATCGCCATCTCGTCGCACAGGTCGTCGTCGATCAGCTCGATCATCCGCTCGTGGTCCTTCTTCTCGAACGCGTCGCGCAAGTCGGGAACGATGTGCGCCTTGCCGTGTAGCTCGAGGATCGGTGAGTAGGTACGCGTGGTCGAGTAGAACGCGAGTTGGAGCTTGACCTCGCGGCGAGCCGCCTCGACATCGTCTGAGATCGCGATCATCCAGTCTGTGGTGAGGTTGCACTCGTCGGGCTTGCGGCCGGCGCGTTCGGCCCC
This sequence comes from Actinomycetota bacterium, assembly GCA_050694015.1. GTDB lineage: Bacteria > Actinomycetota > CADDZG01 > CADDZG01 > WHSQ01 > JBOGWY01. The sequence continues at coordinate 8,086 of JBOGWY010000155.1, forward strand.
CTCGGCGATCGCCGGCTTCGTTACCTCTTGTAGGTACTTAGGAGACGACAGCGGGTGCGCGAGGAGCCCGTCGGCGACCTCTCCGCAAATGCGCGACATGATCTTGCCCACCGCGGCGAAGTAGATCGGCACGTCGCGTGGCGGGGGCTGTCGCTTGCCGCCGAAGACGGGACGACTCACGTTGTAGAAGCGGCCGATGTGCTTGACGTCGTCGCCGCGATTCGCGGCCCACACGATGCGCATCGCTTCGGCGTACTCCTTGATCTTGGGAGCCGGGTGCTCGAAGGGGACCGAGAAACGCTCTTCGTTGATCCTCTTCACCTGGGTCCCGAGCCCGCATACGAAGCGGCCGCCCGACAGCTCGTCGAGGTCGGCGGCCTCCATCGCCGTGATCGTCGGCGAACGAGGGAACGCCAGCGCGATCGAGGTGCCGACCTTGATCTTGCTGGTTGCCTGGATCGCGACCGATGCCGTGACGAAGGCGCTGTTCTGCGTCTCGGCCGCCCAGCACGACTCGAACCCGGCGTCCTCGAC
>JBOGWY010000156.1:0-10460 GCA_050694015.1 Actinomycetota bacterium
GGAAAAGCGCCTGCACCCCGACCTCGGCGGCGGTACGCGGGTCCTCGGCTCCCACCGCGCGCGCGACCTTGGGCGTGACACCGTAGGCGAGGAACGAGAAGAGCCAGAAGGACGCGGTGAAGGCGGCCGTCCCGACCGCAACGGCGCCGAGCTCGACCGTGCCGAGGTGTCCCACGAACGCGGTGTCGACGAGCGAGTAGAGGGGATCTGCCGCCAGCGCACCGAACGCCGGGAGCGCGAGAGCGAAGATCGCGGGATCGTGTTCGTGGGAACCGGGGCGCGCGAAGATGCCTCGGGTGCGGGTCCGCATGAGCGGAACCCTAGTGCCGCTTAGGACCTAGAAGTGCGCGCGATCCGTGATGAGCATCTTCCGCACCGCGTCCTTCAGCTCTTCGGCGGTGAACGGCTTCTGCAGGAATGGCTCTCCGGCTTCGAGGCCGTGGCGACCGACGACGTCGTCGCTGTAACCGGACATGTAGAGCACGCCGACATCGGGGCGGAGCACGCTCAGGCGCGCCGCAAGCTCGCGTCCCGAGAGGCCCGGCATCACGACGTCGGTGATCAACAGATCGATGTCGAAGCCGTACTTCGTGACGAACTCGAGGGCCTCCTGGCCCGATGACGCCGACAGGATCGTGTACCCGTTGCCCCACAGGATGCGCTCGACGAGCCTGCGCACCGCGGTCTCGTCTTCAACGACGAGAACCGTCGCGCTCTCGACCTTCTCGCGGGCGTGCACCTCGGTTTCCGGTGCCGGCGTTTCATCCGCCGGCAACTCGGCACCGATCACGGGGAGGTACACACGGAAGGTGGTTCCGGCATCCGGCGCGGTGTCGACATAGATGTAGCCACCGGCCTGCTTGACGATGCCGTAGACCGTCGACAGCCCGAGCCCGGTACCGGAGTCGCGGGGCTTCGTCGTGAAGAACGGCTCGAAGATCTGTTCCGCGACCTCGGGGGTCATCCCTTCGCCCTCGTCGCGCACGCTCATGCACACGTAGTCGCCGGGTACCAGACCGGGCGACGCGGCTGCCATCGTGTCGTCGACGACGACGTTGTGCGTCGAGATCTGGATACCTCCACCGCGCGGCATCGCGTCGCGGGCGTTGACGACGAGGTTCATCAGGACTTGGTCCATCTGCGTGGGGTCGATGCGGATGGGGGAGAGGCCCTCGGCGAGGGTGGTTTCCAGATGGATGTCCTCGCCGAGGGTGCGCTGCAGGAGGTGGTCCAGGGAAGAGACGAGTTCGTTCATATCGACGTTCTCGGGTCGGGTCACATCCTTGCGAGAGAAGGTGAGGAGTTGGCGCACGAGCCTCCCGGCCCGCTCCGTCGCATTCATGATCTCGGTGACGTCGTAACGCTTCGGATCGTTCTCTTCGAGGTCTTCTGCGATGAAGCGTGCGTAGTTCTGGATGATCGAAAGCAGGTTGTTGAAGTCGTGGGCGACGCCGCCGGCGAGACGACCGATCGCCTCCATCTTCTGGGCCTGGCGGAGCTGAGATTCGAGGTCGGCCATGTTCTGCATGACGTCGATGGTCATGTCCTTGCCGAGCGCGCCCTGGCCTTTCGCCACCGCGTGCAGCGATTCGAGGAGTTCATCGGCCGCCCCACCCTTGAGCAGGTAACCCGATGCCCCGGCCTTCACCATCGCCGACACGTTCGACATGTCACCGAGAGCCGTAAGCGCGAGCACCTTCACCTCGGGATGCAGCTCACGGATGACCCTCGTAGCCTCGATCCCGTCGAGCTCGGGCATGTTGATGTCCATGAGGACGAGCTCGGGGTCGAGCGTCGCGGCCAGATCGATCGCCTCGACGCCGTTGGAGCCCTCGCCGACGACCTGGAACTCCCCGGAGATCTCGATCAGCTCGCGGAGGTTCTTGCGGACGGGCGCGTGATCATCGATCAACAGAACCCTCATCGTTAGCCCCTCAACCTCTGTCCATGCCGATGCATCCCTTCTTCGTTGCCTAGTGTGTCTATTAACGGCAGTTCAAGCACTCTCCGGTATCCCCTAGTCGGGGAGAGATGGCCTCCCTCGTGGGGGAGTACCACAAACGACTCTTGGTGTGATTGTGTCGGCTAGTGACTTTCGTACTGCTTGTGCTCGTCGTTGCGGCGATCGTCGCTTTGGTGCGCGGCGGCACGTTCCATGAGTTGGCTCGTACCAACTTCCGCTGGAGCCCGCTGCTGCTCGCCGCGTTGGTGGCCCAGCTCGTCTTCGACTACTGGGATCCCGAGTGGTTGTCCGAAGGTGGCGGCCTCGCGGTGATCCTCATCACGAACGCGGCGGTCGCGGTGTTCCTCGCGCGCAACTGGAACCTTCCGGGCATGGGCCTCGCCGCCGCCGGCATGGTTCTGAATGTGGTGGTTATCGCCGCGAACGGCGCTATGCCCGTTTCGCTCCGCGCGGCCGAGCTCGCGGGCCTGCAGGGCCCACCACGGGAGCCGGGACTCAAGCACGAGATCCTCACCGACGACACGGTCCTGCCGTTTCTCGCCGACGTCATCCCGCTTCCGGTGCTCGAGCGGTTGATCAGTATCGGCGACGTGGTTCTGGCCGCGGGGATCGGCTGGCTCGTCTACTCCCGGATGATGGCGGGACGCGCGAAGGAGGCTACGCCGGAAGCTTCCGGTTGACGGCGTCGAGCAAGGCCCGGACCGCTGCACTCGCGACGTCGTCTTTCAGCTGAGCGGTGCCCATGAGTGATAGGGCCGAGCCCTGCTCGTAGAGCTGTGCGTGCACCATCACCCACTCCGATGCGCTGACGCGCTGGATCGCCACCTGGTCGACCTCGACCATCATCCCGGCTTTGCCGAGGCGGGTGTCGAGGCACTCGATCACGGCCGTAGTAGCGCCGCGCGCGCGGCCCTCGCGCGTGTACCCGGCGGCACCGGTACCCGAGGAGAGTGTGCCGTCGGGCCAGCGCAGGGCGACCTCGACCCACTCGGCGTTGTCCTTGCTCGCGACCGCGACGCGTTCGACCCACGGACGGGGCGACAACACCGGCGCGGACGATTCGGGCCCTTCCACGCGAACCACCGAAACGATGCGGTAATCGATCTTTATGTCGAAACTGGCGAGCGCAAGCGATTCGACATCGCGCACGATCCGTTTCACGGGTTGCGTCGAGGTCGTCACGATGTGGATCTCCGTGGGTTGATCGTCGCCGGCGACGTGCGCGCTCTTAACGCCCGGCATCTGCTGAAGGGCGCGCTCAAGCTCGCGAATTTTGTGTTGTTCTGTGCTCACTGCTTTCCCGTCGGCGCGTTCCAAACTAGTTCCTTCGCTTCATGGCGGAAATAGTCTGTTCGGGTCCTTGCGGACACATGCAATCAATAACTAACCTCGCTGTGTATCCCCCAAGCGGGCACACTGCATCACTCGTTTGGGGACGAGCGGAGCGGCGGCACTTCCTTCAGGGCATCTTACGGACGCATCGCGTCCATGAGCGGAGCGGCGGCAAGTTTCTCTTTCGTCGTCAGTTTTTTCGCGGATCCCTTTTTCGCGGGGATTTCATTCTAGGAGGTCGTCTTCATGAAACTTCGTCTCATCGCGTTCGCGTCCACAGTCGTGGCCCTGTTCCAGGTCTCCGGCGCGAACTTCCGCTGGTAGTTCTTTCCCTCCAGTAGGGATCGAGCACATCCCGGTGACTACATACAGTCACTAGTTCTAAAGAACCACCAAAACAGGCCGATATCTAGTTCGGCATAACTAGTTCACAACTTATGGAGGTCGTAATGAAGCTTCGTCTGATCGCTTTCGCATCGACGGTTGTTGCTCTGTTCCAGGTCGCCGGCGCCAACTTCCGCTGGTAGTTCGTTTCCAGGCTTCACCAGGTGGGACGCATCACCCAAATACATGGATCCCGTTCGCGGGGGACAAATCTTTCAGGAGGATGAAATGAAGCTTCGTCTGATCGCTTTCGCATCGACTGCTGTTGCTCTGTTCCAGGTCGCCGGCGCCAACTTCCGCTGGTAGTCCAGCAACTTCCATACAAGGGGCGCTCCGGCGCCCCTTGTTTTTTTTGAGGAGTCGGGACTCCGGCGCTCGTCTTGCCTACCATCGGGTACGTGAACGCCACGAGGGCCTATGCCTGGACGGTCGTCCTGACGGCGGCCTCACTTACGGCGGTTATGTGGGCCACGCTGCATGACCCTCAGATTCCCGTCGGGGCCTTCTTGTTCTGGGCGGCGTTGCTCGCTGCAGCGGAGCTTCTGCCGGTAAGTCTCGGTTTCGAGACGAGCGTCACCATGGGATTCCCCATCCTGCTCGCGACAGCCATCCTCTACGACCCACCAGTAGCCATGACGATCGCTGCGCTCGGCTACTTCGACCTTCGTGAAGTTAAATGGCAGATCCCACCTCATAGGGCTCTGTTCAACCGTGCTCAGGTGATGATGGCCGTTGGGACCGGGGCCAGCATCATCTACTTCATCGGCAGCGCGAACTTCGTCGTGATCGGGATCGCTGCAAGCGCCCATCTGTTCATCAACCTTGCGCTGGTTGCCGGCGCGGTTCACTTCGAACACCACATCCCGTTCAAGAAGGCGCTCGCGATGATCCCGCCGCGGCCGCTCTCGGGATTCGCCACGACGTCTCTCTTATTGACCGCTCTGGGGGGTGCGACGGCCCTGGCATACCGTGAGGTCGAGGGCGGGGGTGAGTGGATCGTTATCGCGATCCTCGTTCCGCTGCTCTTTGCCCGCATGGCGATCCTCGGCGCCAAGACCCAGCAAGAACTCTCCGAACGCATCCAGAAACAGCAGGAAGCTCTGCTCGACGCGACCGAGACGGTCTTCCAGGAACGGGAAGGCGAGCGGGCCCGCATCGCGGAGCACATCCACGATTCGAGCCTCCAGATGCTCGCCGCAGCTTCCTACGGCGTTGCCAACGCCCAGGCTTTCCTACGGGCGGGCGACGCGGAGCGCGCTCGGAAGACTCTTCGTTCTGCCGAGGAGGCGGTACAAGCTGCAATGAGTGCACTACGAGACGCGCTCGTCGATCTGCGTCGCTCTTCCGTGGAAGAAGGTGGCTTGATGACCACGCTCACGAAGTTCGCGGAGCAGATCTCCACGTTGTGGGGGGCGGACGTGACCGTGGTCGGCGAGATCGAGAACGAGCCCCCGATCCCGGTGGCACTCGCGGCCTTCCAGATAGTGCAAGAGGGCCTTGTTAATTCTTTGAAGCATTCGCAGACCGATAACGTGCGAGTGCGCATCAGCGAGCAGGACGGCAAGGTGCACCTCGTCGTGGAAGATGAGGGAGCCGGGTTCGATCCGAACAAGCAGGTCGGGAGTGATCACGTCGGTATGACGCTCATGAGGCAGCGTGCCGAAGGGGTCGGCGGCGAGATCCGTCTCGACTCGAGCCCCGGTGAGGGGACGCGACTGGAAGCGATCCTTCCGGCCGGCGTCTCGGCCGCGTGACGCTCCGTGCGCTGATCGTCGACGACCACACCCTCGTCGCCGATGGTCTCTCGATGATGCTCTCGATGATCGAGGACCTGGAGCTCCTCGGCGTGTGCAACAGCGGCGAAGAAGGCGTCGAGCGCGTCGCCAAGGGAGACGTCGACATCGTGCTGATGGACGTGAACCTCGGGCGGGGCCTCAGCGGTCTCGACGCCACCAAGGAGATCAAGAAGGCGTCGCCCGACACCCGCGTCCTGATGCTCACGATGTTCACCGATCCCGCCACCGTGACGGAAGCCGTGAAGGCGGGCGCCGACGGGTACCTATCGAAGGGCGCGTCGCGGGAGGCCGTCGAGCAAGCGATCCGCGACGTCATGGCCGGCAACCAGGTGCTCGACCCGCGGGTGACGCGCGGCGTCTTCGGCAAGCTCAGCGACCGGGAGCCCGATTCGCTCTCCGACCGTGAGCTCGAGGTGCTGCAGGAAGTGAGCCGGGGGAAGTCCACGAAAGAGGTCGCCGAGACGCTGTTCCTGTCGGAAGAGACGGTGAAGACCTATCTCAAGCAGATCTTCCGCAAGCTAGGGGTCCGCGACCGCACCGAAGCCGTAGCCGAAGCCTTTCGCAGGGGCCTGGTCCACTAAGGCCTCTTCGAGTACCCCAACTGTCGGAATCCGACAGTTCTCGTACTCAGAGTTAGACGTCGTCGGCGTCGAAGGCTTTGAGCAGACGCTTCGGTGCTACTCGTCGCCACGACTCGATCAGCATCTCCTCGAGCTCATCCCGGTCGATGTTCGCCAAGCGGATCAGGAACGCGGGGTAGCCGTCGTAGTGAGGCGTCGTGAAGAACACGTCCGGCTCTGCCTGTAGGAGGGCTTCCTTCTCGTCGAGGTCGACGCAGACCACGATCACGCCCCTTTCCTTGAGGCGTACGAATGACTTGTTGCGCACCTTCAGAGAAGGGGTCCCGTACCACTGGCCCTCTTCGACCTCTGGGATCTTCTTCCCGATGCTCTTGACGGTCGCCCACGTCGCCATGTCTCGATGATGAACGGCCGCAGCACCCTCTACAACAGGTGCTTCTGTTCGCCCACGGCGTAGGACTCGTCGATCCACCCCGCCACCTCGTCGTCGATCTCGTCGGGTGACGTGAAGCGGAACGCGTGGAGGTGGTTCCTGGGCGAGTACGTCTCGATGCGGGTGAAGCGCGGGCTCTCGAGCCGCCGGGCGAGGATGAGGTGGCCGTTCATATGATCCTGGTGCAGCGTGACCGCAGCGAAGCTCATCCGCACGTGGAAGGCGATCCGCGTCTTCTCGGGAAGAACGGTGACCGACCCCCGAGCTTCGACGAGAGCGCGGAAACGCTCGAACATCGCAATCACGTCCGGCGGCTTCCCGCGCAGGTGCTCGTCGAGGTCGACCGTGCCGCATGTGTGGCTCTGGTTGCGGTTGGCGAACGCAACGCGGACACGTCCACATCGGCCGCTCGGGGCGCGCCATTCAGATGTGGATCGGGGCGATCGGGCCGTCGGGTCCGGCAAGTGGGAGCGATGCCCCCCGGTACGCGGTGCCGAAGCGGCCGTCCGCGTCCAGTGCGAGGAGGCCGGCCTCGGCCTCCTGCCGTTTCTGGATGAACGCGATCACTTGCTCGCACGCCTCCTGCGGATGCATGCCGTCTTCGACGAGCCGCGCCGTGCGCGCCGACGCGAGCGTCTCGATGAACAACTCGCCGATGCCCGTTCCCACCACGGCGACCTCGGGGGACGCGTACGTCCCTGCTCCGCAGATGGGGGAGTCGCCGACGCGGCCCGGCATCTTCCCGAACACGCCGCCGGTCGAGGAACCCGCAGCGACGCGGCCCTCGTCGTCGAGCGCCACCGCGCCGACGGTGTCGACGGCATCGGGTAGGCCGAAACGCGTCGGCTCTAGATGGCCGCGCTCCTTGGCCGTGCGCCACCGTTCGAGTTGTGCCGGCGCGATCTCGACCCGGCGCGCCCTGGGATCGAGCGCCTCGGCTCCCGCCCCGACAAGCACCACGTGAGGCGTGTCATCGAGGACACGCCGCGCCAGCGCGATCGGGTGCTCGACCGTGACGCCGATCACGGCGCCGAAGGATCCCGTCGGCCCGTCGGCGATGCCGGCATCGAGCTCGAGCTCCCCGTTGCTGGTCAGAACGGAACCGAACCCCGCGTTGAGCGCCGGGTCGTCCTCGAGGACCTGCACGGAGGCGACGATCATGTCGAGCGCGGTGCCGGCACTCAGCCCCGCGGCGACCGCAGGCGTGAGGTCCGGATCGCGGTCACGGTTGCGTCCCGAGACTCCGCCGTGCACGTAGACGTAGGCCACGGCGGAAGTATCCCGTGCCACGTGATGCCGACGTCGTAACCCGCTCGCGCGAACGCGACCGCGCTTGCCTTGCCGATGCCGGAGCTTGATCCGGTGACGATCGCTACAGGCATGCGTTCTCCTTCTTGTCGTGGTCGTTTGAGACTCCCCACCCAGGTCGCGAAGAAGAGGAACTGCTTACGGGGTAAGACAAGCAAAGTACGTACGGACGAAAACTCGATTACGTATCGCTAAGCCCCGCGTTAAGACCCATGATGGGCGGCATGAGGTTGTGGCGGCACGATGACGAGGATGGGCTGTTCCTGGAAGAGGTTGTTCCGGGGACGCCGATCGCGCCACCCCTGTTCCTCGAGTTCCGCTGCCCCGGGTGCGACGAGTTCCACTCGGTGAGCTGCGACTGTGGCGCCGACCACGACGACACCTTTTTATGTGGCTGCGTCCCCCCGCAGTGTCCGACGTGCGACTACCAGCTTCGCAACGAGGACGCGGTCGCGCTCGACACCGACGCGATTCAGCCGGAGCCCTCTTACAGGTAGCGGACCTCCGCAACCTGTTCCTCCGCCACCACCTCGACGCAGGTGGGGCAGTACCACCGAACCTCGAGCGGGGTCCCGCACGCTGTGTGGCGCGCCGCTTCAGAGGCCTCGCTCCCGCGCGCGCCCCAGTGCGCCAGCAACCGGAGCGCCCCGGCCAGCTCGCGTCCCGCCGCGGTGAGCTCGTATTCCGATCGAGGCGGGCGCGTGGAGTAGGGGCGCGAGATCACGACCGCATCGCGCTCGAGGGCCTTGAGACGTTGCGACAGCACGTTCGGGGCGATGCCCTCGATCGCCTCGTCGAGATCGTTGAAGCGCCGCGGCCCCGATAAGAGAGCGTCGACGATCAGCAAGGTCCAGCGATCGCCGACCCGGGCGACGGCGCTTTCGAGGGGAGAGGCTTCGGAGGGACGTTCCATGCCCTCATTGTCTCCTGGATGTAGTAACTTGCAAATTGCAAGTCACAAGTTAGCCGGGGCCGCGGCGCCGATTGCAAGGAGGAGCGATGCAAGCTCTCGCAGAGATCCAGGACGCCGTGGGACGCCTCGCCGACGACGTGGGGCCGTCCGTCGTCGGGATCGGTCATCGCTGGGCCATGGGCTCCGGCGTGGTGATCGCACCCGGCAAGGTCCTCACGAATGCACACAACCTGCGACGCGATCGCGTCACGGTGACGTTCTCCGACGACCGCTCCGCGGACGGCACGCCCCTCGGGGTCGACATCGACGGCGACCTCGCGGTGCTGGAGGTCGACACCGGCGACGTCCCCGCGATCGAGTGGGGCGACGGCGCGCCCCCGCTCGGAGCGCCGGTGTTCGCGCTGGCCAACCCCGGGGGCCGCGGCCTGCGCGTCACCTTCGGGATGGTCTCGGGCACCGCGCGCACCTTCCGTGGCCCCCGCGGGCGCCGCATCACCGGGAGCCTCGAGCACACCGCCCCGCTGCTGCCCGGCTCGTCCGGCGGCCCCGTCGTCGACGCCGACGGCCGCCTGCTCGGCATCAACACGAACCGCCTTGGCGAGGGCTTCTACCTCGCGATCCCCGCGAGCGCAGAGCTGAAGGCTCGGGCGGAGGGGCTCGGCAAAGGTGAATCGCCGCAGCCGGTGCGCCTGGGCATCGGGATCGCGCCCCCGCACGTGGTGCGGCGCCTCCGCCGCGCCGTCGGGCTTCCCGAGGTAGACGGATTGCTGGTGCGCGAGGTCGAGGACGGCAGCGCGGCCGCCGACGCCGGTCTCGAGCAGGGCGATCTCATCACGCACGCCGAGGGGCGCGAGCTATCGAGTTTCGATGCCCTCCACGAGGTGCTCGGCGCCAAGAAACCGGGGGACGCCCTCGAGCTCTCCGTCCTTCGGGGGACCGAGGAGAGGACCGTCTCGGTCACCCTCCGCTAGATCGTCCCGCAGGTCCTCGCTCCCGGGGTTCCTTCAACCCCCGTCCGAGGGAACCTCGGGAGCGCTTCATCGGTATGAAGGGCGAGACTCGATCCGTGGAGGGCCGACCACTGGACGACGCAGAACTTGCCGAGCGAGCGAGGAACGGCGATGTCGATGCCTACGAGAGCCTCGTGGCGAGGTACCAGCAGATCGCGCATCGCGTTGCGTACCTCATCACGCGGTCGTCTTCCGATGCGGACGACGCCGCGCAGGAGGCATTCGTGAAGGCGTACTACGCGCTCGATCGCTTCCGTTCCGGCGCCTCGTTCAAGCCGTGGTTGCTGACGATCGTCTCCAACGAAGCGCGCAACCGTCGCCGGTCGAGTACCCGCCGGCTCGAGCTCGCCGAACGTGCAGCAAGCGTTCGCCCCTCGGGGGATGCGGCCCCATCCCCCGAGGTGGCGGCGATAGCCACCGAGGAGCGCCGGATGCTGTTGGACGCGGTCGACCGGTTGCGCGAGCAGGACCGCCTGGTCGTGATCTACCGCTACTTCCTCGATCTCTCCGAACAGGAGATGGCAGAGATCCTCGACTGCCCGCGCGGGACCGTGAAGTCGCGGCTGTCCCGCGCGCTGGCGCGGTTGAAGGAGGAGCTCGGCGACGCTCTCGACCTCGGCTCGATCTCGGTAGGAGGGGTGACCGATGAGTAGTGCGATGGACGACCGCATGCTCGAAGCGCGTCTAGTGGACGTCGGCGCGCACATCGATTACCCCGCGGTACCGGCCCTCACTTCGCT
>JBOGWY010000157.1:0-38197 GCA_050694015.1 Actinomycetota bacterium
AACATGCACCCGAAGGTCGAGGTGACGGCGTCGAACTGCTCGTCGCCGTAGGGGAGGTCCTCCGCGTCGGCGTACTCGAAGTCGATCGCGAGACGCTCGGCCGCGGCGCGGATCTTGCCCCGTTCGAGCAGTGCCGGGACGAAGTCCGAACAGATGACTTCACAGCCGCGGCGAGCCGCAGCGATCGCGGTGTTGCCGCTACCGCCGGCGACATCGAGCACGTGCTGTCCCGCACGAAGCTCGAGGTCTTCGGCGAGCGTCTCCGAGACGATCACGATCGTGGTCGCGAACATCGAGAAATCGCCCGCAGCCCATTGCTCCTGCTGGCGTTCCTTGAGCTCTACGAGATCTGCAACGGCCACACGGTCCTCCCTAGGTCGGTCGAAATCGAAACTTCCCCACGTATCAGGCTGGGGCCATCGTCCTCAGGCCACGTACGCATGTCATGGTTCGCGCTGCGTAGGGCTGATACGGCGGTCCGGCGATAGGGAAAACCCCGTATCGGCGCCGGGACCGACTACCAGGCATGGCCCGTGCTGCGTAGGCGGATTACCCCGTCTGTTCCATGTGCCGGAGGCCCGCCGAGCCCAGCATGTGGCCATGACTAGGCGCCGCCGCGCCCTTCTGGTCGCGGCCTTACTTGCGGTCGGGCTGGTGCCGAACCTCGCCTCGCCGTCTTCGAACGCGCAGACGGCTCCCGGCGAGCGCCCGAACTTCCTCGTGATCCTCACCGACGACCAGCGCTGGGACACGATCGGGCGCTGTAGCGGAGGGGCCGGCTTCGACGGGAACGACCTCGCCGCCGGCAACTCGTCGTGCATGCCGCACCTGCAGCGCTTGCTGGTGGCCAACGGGATGACGTTCAAGCGCGCCTACGCGACGACCTCGCTCTGTTGCCCGTCGCGCGCCAGCATCCTGACCGGTCAGTACGCCCGGCACACCGGAGTGCTCACGAACTTCGGGTTCCCGTTCTTCAACGATTCGTCCACGCTCGCCACGTGGCTCGACGAGGCGGGCTACCGCACGGCGCTTGTCGGGAAGTACCTCAACGGCTACGGGGAGGCCTGTTGCATCACCCCGACCAACTACGTGCCACCGGGCTGGGACACGTGGCACGCGATCTGGGGACGGCCCGACTACCTCAACTACTCGCTCGTACACAAGGAGCCGGGGACGTCGGCGGCGACCGTGGCGTATTCGGGAACCAACGCGGCTCCGGTACCGTGTGCAGACGTCGTCTATTCGACCGACAAGCTCTGTCATCACGCGCTGAACTTCATCAGCGCGGACCAGAACGATCCATTCTTCCTCTATTTCTCGCCGTTCTCTCCGCACGAGGTCGCATGGCCGCCGTCGAGGTGGCAGAGCATCTACACGCCCGGCAACCAGCCGGTGACGTTGCCGCAGTACCCGAACTACAACCAGATCCCGTCGCCGAACCCTCCGTCGTGGCTGGCTCAGAACCCTCTGAGTACCGATACCTTGCGCCTGCTGCAGCCGTATTTCTTCCGTGCCTTGCGGACGAACCGCGGGGTGGACGACACTGTCGACGCGTTCGTGCAACGTCTCCAGAGCGAGGGCCGCCTCGACAACACGGTGATCGTGTTCATGTCCGACAACGGTTATGCCCGTGGTGAGCACCGCTACGACAACAAGGCGTGCGAGTACGAGGAATGTCACAAGGTGCCTCTCGTGATCGCATGCCCGCCGGGTGTGTGCCCGGGTGCGACTCCCGGCACCGTCGATGCCGACAACTTCGCGCTGAACATCGACCTCGCGCCGACGTTCTTGGATCTCGCCGGTGTGGAGCCGCCCGTGCGGCAGGACGGCGAGAGCCTCGTGCCGCTCCTGAGCGGAGGCGCTCCACCCGACCGCGACTACTTCCTGATCGAGGAGCACGGGCTCGACGGCCGTAACAATCCACTCGGGATCGTGATGCGGGCCGCCGATGGTCACGTCTACAAGTACGTCAAGTTCCTTCATGCGCGCTTCTCCCACGAACGCGAGATGTACGACCTCACGACCGATCCGTGGGAGCTGCAGAACCTCGTGGGCGACGGCGTCCACGGCACGATCGAGAGCGCGCTGGCCGCGCAGCTCGATCGGGCCTTCAACCCGCCCGTCGTTTCGATCACTTCGGGGCCCTCGGGCGAGGTCGCCGCGAACGACGTGGAGTTCGGTTTCTCGTCGGACGAGGCTGCCACGTTCGAGTGCTCGCTCGACGGGGCCGCATTCTCTGCTTGTGGTGAGGCGACATCGGGGACGAAGGCCTACTCGGGTCTCACCGCCGCCGCGCATTCCTTCCGGGTGCGGGGCGTCGACGCCGACAACAACGTGAGCGAGCCGGTGAGCCGTGCGTTCACGGTGACCGTGGAGCAGCCGGGCCCCATTCCGTCGCCGACGCCGTCCGTTACGTCGTCGCCGTCGGCGACTCCGACGCCCACTCCTACTGTTACGTCGTCGCCTTCGACGACTCCGACGCCCACTCCGACGCCTACGGTGGAACCGACTCCTACACCGACACCGACGCCTACTCCTACTCCTACACCGATCCCGACCGGCGGTGAGGCCCCGGCTCCTCCGACGCTCACGTTGACGCCACCGGCGCTGTCGGTGGGGCACGTCGGGTTCCATTTCACCGGCGATGCATCTTCGGCGAGCTTCAGTTGCTCGATCGACGGGGCCGACTTCGCCACCTGTGACTCGCCGCAGTCGTACTCGCTGACCGATGGATCGCACACGTTCGCGGTCCGAGCCCATGCTGCGGGGGGCGCCGCCTCGGCACCTGTGAGCTACACGTGGACCGTCGACGCGACACCTCCGGTCGTCTTCATGCGCGGTGCGGACGACCTCCTCCTTACGTCACGCAGCGCACGGACCACGTGGACGGGTTTCGACGCCAACGGCCCGGTCACCTACGACGTCTACGAGCGGGTCGGCTATGAGGGCTCGCAAGCGGTTATCGCCACGAACACGACGGCGACGGACTTCCAGCACAACGGCGACCTCGGTACGACGTATTGCTTCCAGGTCGTCGGCTACGACCGGGCGGGCAACGCCACGATGAGTGGGGAGCGCTGCATGGGGACGCCGCAGGACGATCGCGACCCGAGCTACACCTACTTCGGTGTCGTGGGTCGGATCTCGGCGAACGGTCCCTTGATGAACACACTCACGGTCCTCGACGGGCCCGGCGAGAGTCTTCGCTTCACCTACACGGGGCGCCGTTTCGGAGTGATGATCCGGCGCAGTCCGAACTCGGGTCACGCCGACCTGATGGTCGACGGCTCGCTCGTGCAGCGGATCGATTTCTACTCGCCTCAGGTCGGCGATCGCTTCTACCTCAGCCAGACCGACGTGAGCCCGGGCCCGCACACCGTCGATGTCGCGTGGACCGGGATCACCAACCCGTCCGCCACCGGCAGCGCAGTGCAGATCGACGCCGTAACGACGATCTCCCCCTAACTGTTTTGTGAGCACATAGCCGCGTTTTCACGCCTGCAACTGCAGAACAGAACGGGTCCGGGATCGACATCTCTACCTTCGCTCTCGCTCGGCGAGAGTTTCGTAGAAAGGTAGGGGTCTCGAGAGGCTGTTAGGCCGCTCTGCTCCTGAGCACTTTCCTGGCTCGCCTCTCGGCCGCGAAGGTTGCGTCCAGCCATGAGAACGAGCGGGAGCCGTAACGCTCGATCGCGGCCCCCATGTCGGTGATGCGGTCCGCATAGAGCTCCACGTCGCGTTCGAACGACCCGAGATCCTGGTCGGTCCACGAGTTCGGGTGCAACACCACGGTCCACACTCCGAACGCTCGCGGCAGGAAGCTCCACAGCTGCACCGGCACCCACGTGGTGCCGTCGGCGTCGCGATGCGGATAGAGGGCGAGGCCGTCGGTGATCGTCGAGATGCCGAGATCGGCGAGGGCCGCCACCGTGACGGCGTCGAACGAGTGGTTCGGCGCCATCCATGCATCGGCGGTCACGCCCTCGCGATGGAAGACCGCCAGCCCACGGCCGAGCTTGTCCTCCTGTTCGTCCTTCGAGAGTCCGGCGAACTCGCTGCGCGCGTTCCACCCGAACATCCCCGAGTTCTGGGTGACGTAGCGGTGCTGGTAACCGTGCATCGCGATCGTCCACCCCTGAGCCTGCCATGCGCGAACGCGATCCCAGAACGCGGGATCGGGGGGATCTATCTGCAGGGACGGATCCCGGTTGTCGGGGATGACGCCGACGATCGGCGTGACCCCGTGGCTGCCGAGTGCAGACTCGATGCGATCCCACACCGCACGGTTCATCGTCGGACACGCATCGTCGAAGCGGACGATGTACGACGCGGTCAAGAGGCGTGCTCCAGAGTGCTTCGGTAGAAGTCGACCATCCGCTCGGCGACACGCTCGATCGAGAACATGTCGAGGAAGCGCTCTCGCCCGACGGCCGCAACGCGGGTGGCATCCTCGGGATCGGCGAGCGTCTCGATCACGGCTTCGGCGAGGAGGTCGTGACGCCGGATCGGCACCAGCTTCCCGCACGGGTTCTCGTTCCCAAGGATCTCGCGCACCCCGGGAAGGTCGGTCGCGACGATCGGCGTCTCCATGGCAAGGGCTTCAAGGACGGAGCCGGGGAAGCCCTCGGAGACCGACGAGAGAACGAACACATCGGCTGCGCACAACAGGTCGGGCACGTCGGCCCGGGTACCGAGGAAGTCGACGCGGCCGTTGAGCCCGAGCTTCTCCATCGTCTCGATCAGCAGGGGCGTCTGGATGCCCTCGCGCCCTGCGATCACAAGCCTCGCGGTGGGGTACTGCGCGGCGACGATGCCGAAGGCTTCGATGAGAACGTCGAGAGCCTTCTTGTGCTCGTGACGTGCGGCGGCGAAGAGCATCTTGTCCTCGGGGGTCACGCCGAGGCGCTCGCGCACCGCGGCCCGGCGCTCCGGGGTCCGCTCACCCAGCACCACGGGATCGCGACCGCGCGGGATCACCTGGATGTCGGATGAAGGCACGCGGAGCCTCTGTGCCATCACCTCGGCGACGCGCCCCGATACCGCGTGGAAGCGTCGCACGCTCTGAGCGGTGGTGAGGTCGGCGACCTGGGCGGCGCGCACGCGCCACGGAGAGAGCGTCGGGTCGTGGACGTGCTCATAGTCGTACATCTCTGCCGGCAGCGTCGAAACGACCGGGACGCGCGCCAGCAACGATGCCATGCGGCCCGCGAGGTCGGCCTCGAACAACGTCGTGTGCACGAGATCGGGCTGCCACTCACGCAACAGACGGCCCACCCGGTACACCTTGCCGGGACGTCCACCGGGACCATCGAGGTTCACGATGTTGACGCCGGCCTTACGTAATTCTTCTTGCAAGCCCGGTCGGTCCCCGAGGTAGCCGATCGTCAGGTCCACGCCGAGTTTTATGTAATAGGGCGCGAGCGAAGCCAGCGACCGTTCGGCGCCACCCGGAACGAGACTGTCGATCACATAGAGGAGCCGCAGGGGGGTGTCGTCATCCGCCTTACGAGGTTTGGGCGCCGGCGTGACGACCTTCTTCGCCGCGAGTGACCGCTCGTAGAACTGCAGCATGCGGTCGGCGACGCTCTCGATCGCGAAACTCTCTAAGTAGCGCTCGTGACCACGAACGGCGCGCGCCGCGGCATCCTCGGGCTCCTCGAGGGTCGCGATCATCGCATCGGCGAGAGGCGCCGCTTCGCCCTTCGGCACCAGCCGTGCAACGCCTTCGCCGACGACTTCTCGGATCGGCGCGAGGTCGGACGCGACGAGCGGAGCCTTGAGGGCGATCGCTTCGATCGCCGTTCCACCGAGGCCCTCCCACAACGAGGAGATCACGCAGAGATCGGCTGCCGCCATGAGGTCCGGGACGTCGTCGCGGGCTCCGAGCAAGCGTACGCGGTCCTCGACCCCGAAGCGTGCGATCGTGTCCCGGAGGTCGGGGGTCGCGTTGCCTTCGCGCCCGGCGATAAGGAATACCGCGTCCGGGAAACGGACGAGGAGCCGGGAGAAGGCTTCGATAGCCGTCGTCAAGCCTTTCTGGAACTCGTGCCGCGCGGCGGTTACGACCAGCGGGGCATCGTCGGAGATGCCCAGGGCGGAGCGGACGCGAGCGCGGCGTTCGGGGGTTCGTGGTCCCAGCGCTTCGGGGTCGCGCCCCCGCGGGATGATGTCGATCCGATCGCGGTCGATCAAGAGACGCCGCGACATGGTATCTGCGACGTGCTCTGAGATGGCGTGCCAGCGCGACACCACCCGGGCGGTAGCGGCATCGGCAGCTTGCGCCAGTCGGAGCTTCGTAGCGGAGAGGTTCGGATCCCCGAATTGCTCCGGCCCGTACATCGCGTTCACGAGGCTCGAGACGACCGGCGTATGGGTGACCGACGCGGCGATGCGACCGGCGAGGTCCGCCTCGAACAAGGTCGTGTGGATCAGGTCGGGCTTGCGTTCCGCTACGAGCTTCTGTGCACGGCGCGCCCATCCGAGCCGCCCACCGGGACCATCGAGGCACACGGTAGGCACACCGATGCGCCCGAAATCGTTCTGCAGCCCGGGACGATCGTTCAGGTACGCGATCTCGAGCTCGACGCCACCGCGGAGGAAGTGGGGGCTCAGCGCCAACAGCGACTTCTCCGCCCCCGACGGAACCAAGCTATCGATGAAGTAGAGGATCTTCACGCGGTTATCTCGCTGGCGCGCACGATCGCAGGCTGTGCGTCCTGCGGGCGCAGCGCTTCACCGCTGGCCTTCTCCGCCCGCTCGACCGCGAACCTCAACAGTGGTGCCGTCATGATCGTCGTCAGCACCGCGACGAGGACGATGATGGCGTAGGTCGCACTAGTAAGGACGCCGATCGACAGCCCGATCGCGGCGATTACCAGCTCCATCGCGCCGCGGGCGTTCAGACCGATCCCGACGGCGACGGCTTCCCACCGTGGGAGCCCACCGACCCGGGCGCCGACGCCACCACCGACCACCTTCGTGATGCACGCGACGACGACCGCCAGGATCGTGAAGGTGAGGGCGTCGCCCTGCAGGGTCGTGAGGTCGACCTTGATGCCCGTGTAGGCGAAGAAGAACGGCACTAGGAAGCCCATGCCGACGCCTCGGATCGCCTGCACCGACTGTACGGTCACACGGGTACGCCCGATCAGGATCGCTCCGATGAACGCGCCGAGCACGAGGTGAACCCCGATCGCCTGGGTGATCGCGGCGAACACGAACACGATGAAGAACACCATGGACATCTCCGCGAACGGCATCTGCAGGCGGCGGGCGGAGAAGCGCATCATCTCCTTGACGATCGTCCGCCCGACCGTGAACGAACCGACGACGAACGCAAGGGTTAGAGCCATGGTCGTGACGACCGACCCCGCCGCGACACCCCCCGCCGCGAGACCGGCAACGAGCGAGAGGACTATCCAGCCGATCGTGTCGTCGGCCAGCGCGGTCGACAGCGTGATCATGCCGACCCTCGTCTTGTAGAGGTCGAGGTCCATCAGGATGCGCGCGATCACCGGGATCGCGGAGATCGCCAGCGCCGTCGCCAGGAACAGGGCGAACACGGGTCGCTCGATCGAGCCCGGGATCATGGATTCGGGAAACACCATGCCGAGAGTGAAGCCGCCGGCGAACGGGAGACCAAAGCCGCCGAGCCACCCGCCGAGGATCGCGCGACCGGACTCGCGCAGTACGCCGAGCCGCGTCTCCAGACCCCCGATAAGGACGAGGAAGATGATGCCGGTCCACGACACGATCTCGAGCAGGCTGCGCTGCATCGGCTCCGCCGGGAACAACGCTTCGAACGCAGACGGGTTGACCCATCCGAGCAGCGACGGCCCGAGCATGATGCCTACGGCGAGCTCCCCCACGTGCAACGGGATGCGCAAGCGTTGGGCGATCTCGCCCCCGATCCGTGCCGCCAGGAACAGCACCGCCACTTCCGCGAGGAAGAGGAAGAGCTGGTGCTCGGTCACGCCGCTGGTTCGGTCGAAGTCGGGATCGGCCTCTCCTCAGGCTGCTTGGCCGGCGGCGGGACGACGTCGTCGATGCGGGCACCGCACTTACGGCACACGTAGGCGTGCTCGTCCGCGCGGTAATCGGCGATCCCAAGACAGGTGACGCACGAGGTCGAACCGTCCTTGTCCGGGTCCATGGCCCAGGGACGAAGAAGGTTGTCAGGCTTGTCCTTCAGACGGTCGTAGCTCGCCTGCATCGACTCCAGCAGCTCGCGGCTCTGCTCCTGACAACCGGTGTCGTACGGGTTGCCCTGCAGCGCCCGGATGAACGCCTCGCGGTGCCTCGGCGTGGTGACGAAGCGGGTGACGAGGTTCTGCAGGCGGTAGAAGATCTCGATCAGGTCGTACCAGACGTCGACGCCGGCGTTCACGCGGGTGTGGAAGCGGTCGAACGCCTCCTCCTCGTTGCCGCCGTTGAAGACCTCGACGATCGTGTTGTACGCGTGGTCCGCCGAGAACAGCGCGACGTCCACGCCAGAGCTGAAGATCGGGTCGACGAACTTCAGGGCGTCGCCGATGAGCAGCCAGCCGGGGCCGGCGTAGCGCTCGATGTTGTAGCTGTAGTCGCCTTCGATCCAGAACGGCTTGATCTGGACGGCGTCTTCCATCGCGTGCTTGAACGTGCGGTTGCGGTCGATGAGGGCGGAGAAGAACTCCTCGTAGCTCCTGCCGGAGCGCTGGAAGTCGTTCTTGTCCATGACGAGACCGATCGACCAGTGGCCGTTGCGGAGCGGGAACTGCCACCCCCACGCCTGGTTCAATCCGATGAAGTAGAAGAGGCTGTAACCGGCGAAGTGGTCGGGCGGCGGCTTGACGTTGTCGAACCACGAGTACATGCAGAACTGGTTGAACTTCTTGTCTTTGGTCTTCAACTTGAGCTGGTTCGCGATCAGACACCGGCGCCCGCTCGCGTCGACGATCAGCTTGGCCCGAAGCTCCCTCTCCCAGCCGTCGATGATCTTGGCGCGCACGCCGACGGCACGGCCCTCTTCGAAGATGACTTCCTTGACCTGGACGCCCTGAAGCACCTTGGCGCCGTTCTCGTGAGCGTGACGGATCAACATCGCGTCCATCGTGTCGCGCTCGACGTTGTAGGTGTAGGGCTGCTTGTTGTTACCGAACTGGAAGTCGAAGAGTGGAACGTCGACGAACTTCCACAGCGGCGAGCGTGGCCCGACCCAACCCGAGCCCGGCTTATGGGTCATGCCGGATTCGTTCATCTTGTCGAGGAACCCGAGCTTGTCGAAGATGAGGTTCGTCGAGGGCACGAGCGACTCGCCGACGTGCTCGCGGGGGTGGATGTCTTTCTCGATGACCAGAACGCTGTAGCCGTCCCGTCCGAGCAGTGTGCCGAGCGCAGACCCCGCCGGCCCCCCTCCGATGATGATGACGTCTGCGTCGTAGTGCTGCTCTTCTGGCATGGATGTCCTCCCGGCGCGTGCTTTTCGTACGTGCCGCTAATCACAAGCTCTACGCAGAGATGCGGCGTGAGCCATACGTCGTACTTTTGATACGGGTGCAAACCGATGCCGCGGCTGAGGGCTCTCACCTAGCTTGGTGTTCCATCACTCAGAGGGGAGAGAGCGCCCGTGGAACATGCCGCACGTCGTTCGATGCGGCGGATCCGAGTCAGGGTCCGCGTCTCCAAGTGACGGCCGCCAACCCTCGCTGGCTCCAGGAGGCTCCGGTCGCCGGAGAACACCTGTCCATCGTCGAGCGGATCGTCGTATCGCCCTGCTGGGGCCGTCTTCGTGCGGGTGAGCTCGCCAAGGGCGATGCCGTCGAGAGCGGCACCGTCATCGGCCATCTCGAAGAAGCGGGCGAGCAGATCCCTGTGGTCTCGCACGCTGCCGGCGCGTTCGTGTGCTGGCTCGCGTGGGACGGGCAGCGGCTGGCGCAAGGCCGTCCGGTCGCTCTGATCCGCGCTACCTGAGAGCCGTCATGCCCCAGATAGGTCCCCTTGAGATCCTGATGGTCGGCGTCCTCGCGCTACTCGTGTTCGGACCCGACAAGCTCCCCGGCATGCTGCGGGGCGCGGGCCGCGCGCTGGGCGAGTTCCGCCGCATCTCCGCGTCGGTGAAGCAAGAGTTCAAAGAGGGCCTACTGGACGACGAGGCGCCGGCGACTACCACGATGCCCGCGGCGGCGCCCGCGGAGGCCTCCGATGGCTAGAGCCGAAGCGCTCCCCGGGAGGCGCTTCTCGTTCCGCAGGCGCACTCCCGTCGATCCCGAAGGCCGCATGCCGGTCATGGATCACCTCCGCGAGCTACGGCGTCGGATCGTCATCTCTCTCGCCGCGTTCGTGGTCTTCTCCATCGCCGGATTCGTCTTCTTCGCACCCCTGATCGACTTCCTGCTCGAACCCCTGTGCGGAGTCGGCGCCGACAAACTCGGCCCCCAGGGCTGCTCCCTCGTCTTCACGAAGGCGACCGGCGCGTTCATGGTGCAGATGAAGGTGGCCGCGCTCGTCGGGCTGTTCGTGTCGTCGCCGGTGTGGCTTTACCACCTGTGGGCGTTCACGGTTCCCGCGCTGTCCACGACCGAGAGGCGTTACTCGAAGCCGTTCGTCGCGAGCTCGGTCCTGCTGTTCTCCTCGGGCGCGGTGCTCGCCTACGTCACGCTGCCCAAGGCGCTGGAGTTCCTGCTGAGCTTCGGTGCCGGTCGCCTCACCCCGCTGCTGCAGGCCGATACGTACCTAAACCTCGTCATGCTGGTGACGCTCGCGTTCGGGGCGATGTTCGAGGTGCCGCTGTTCCTCTTCTTCCTCGGCCTCGTGGGTGTCGTCACCCCGCAACGGCTCCGTCGTTACCGCAAGCACTCGATCATCGCGATCGCGGCGCTATCCGCGGTCGTCACGCCGAGCCAGGACCCCATCACGATGCTCGTGATGGCGGTGCCGGTCTACGGCCTCTACGAACTGAACATCTGGCTTCTCTCGATCATCGACAAACGTAAGAAACGGAAAGGAGCAGTCACATGAGTCTTCCCGGGGGACCGGAGCTATTGATCGTGCTCGTCATCGTCATGCTCGTCTTCGGCGCGTCGCGTCTGCCGAAGCTCGCTCGTTCGATGGGCCAGGCCGGCAAGGAGTTCAAGACGGGCCTGAAAGAGGGCTATGCCGTCGACGAGACCGACGACGAGGCTGAGGTGAAGGACGCCTGATGCGACTAGCCGTTGTCGGAACCGGGCACGTAGGCCTCGTCACGTGCGTGACGATGGCCTCGGTCGGTCACGATGTCGTAGGTATCGACGCCGATGCCATAAAGATCGACTCGATCGCGAACGGGATCGCGCCGTTCTTCGAGCCGGGCCTCGAGGAAGCGCTGAACACGGAGCTCGCATCTGGACGACTGCGCTTCACGACGGATGCCCGCGCTGCGATCGAAGGAGCCGAGGTGGTGTTCATCAGCGTTGGAACGCCGCCGCGCGCGACCGGCGAGGCGAACCTGATCGCGGTCGAGGACGCGGCCCGCACCGTTGCCCGCTACGCGACGGGGCCGTGCGTGATCGCCGAGAAATCCACGGTTCCCACCGGCACCGCCCGCATGATCCGCCGCATCATCACTCGGGAACGTCCCGATCTCGCGGGCTCGCTCGAGGTCGTGTCCAACCCGGAGTTCCTGCGCGAGGGCCTCGCGATGCACGACGCGCTCCAGCCCGATCGGATCGTGGTCGGAGCGGAGTCGGAGTGGGCCCGCGAAGTCATGCGCCGCGCCTATCGGCCGTTCGTCGTTCAGGGGGCGGATCTGATCGAGACCGATATCGCGACCGCGGAGCTAGCGAAGCACGCGTGCAACGCGTTCCTCGCGCTCAAGATCTCGTTCGCCAACGCCATGGCCCGCATCTCCGAGCTTTCGGGAGCCAACGTGGAGCTCGTCACCGAAGTCATGGGCAAAGACCCACGCATCGGTCCCGCGTTCCTCAAGGCCGGGATCGGATACGGAGGCTCGTGCTTCCCGAAGGACATACAAGCATTGCGCCGCGTTGCCGAAACTCTGGGCTACGACTTCCCTCTGCTCGACGAGGTGCAGCGGATCAATGATGAAGCCGTCGATGCGGTCGTGACGAAGGTCAAGGCCGCGCTGTGGAACCTCGAGGACAAGAAGGTCGCCCTTCTCGGGCTCGCATTCAAGCCGGGCACGGACGACATCCGCTTCGCTCCCGCTCTTGCAATCGCTCGCCGTCTCATCGACGAGGGCACACACGTGGTGGGGTACGACCCGATCGCGGGGGCGCATGCACAGGCCGAGATCCCGCAGCTCGCCGTCACGACCGATCCCTACGACGCTATCGACGGCGCCCACTGCGCGGTCGTCTGTACCGAGTGGGACGAGGTCGCGACGCTGGATCTCGAGCGCGTCCGCGATCTCATGCAGTACCCGATCGTCGTCGACGGCCGCAACCTCTACGACGCGATCCGGATGCAGGCACTCGGATTCACCTACGACGCCGTGGGGATGCCGGGGGCGGCCGAGGCGCTCGAGGTCACGCCGACGGCGTAGACGCGTCCCGCGTTCTCCGTAGAACAGAGACCTCGTCATGCTGGTCACGCTCGCGTTCGGCGCGATGTTCGAGATGCCGCTGTTCCTGTTCTTCCTGGGGCTCGTCGGCGTGGTCACTCCGGCGCTGCTGCGGCGTTTCCGCAAGCACTCGATCATCGGGATCGCCGCCCTGTCCGCGGTCGTCACTCCGAGCCAGGACCCCATCACGATGATGGTGATGGCGATCCCCGTGTACAGGCTCTACGAACTGAACATCTGGGTTCTGTCGATCGTCGATAAACGGAAGAAACGGAAGGAGACATAACGATGGGTCTACCCGGTGGACCGGAGCTGTTGATCATCCTCGTCATCGTCATGCTCGTCTTTAGTGCCTCGCGGCTCCCGAAGCTGGCGCGCTCGATAGGCCAGGCCGGCAAGGAGTTCAAGACCGGCATGAAAGAGGGCTACACAGAGAGTGAAGAAGACGAGAAGGAAGAGGCCCCGCGCCGTAGACGCCTCCCGCGTTCTGCGTAGCACAGATACCCCTACGACTTATGGTCGCGGTCGGCGCGCTCTCCTAGCCTGCGTCGGCCACACCCGCGGAGGGCGGATCCCTTCTATCCGACAGGAGGGAACCATGAGATCGATGCGTCGCTTCCCGCGTCCATCGCCCGCGATGGTCGTTGCAGTAATGGCTCTGGTGATCGCCGCGAGCGGCGCCGCCGTGGCCGCGATCCCACACTCGGAGAGTGAAGTTTTCAACGCGTGCTACGAGAACCGCACGGGCTTCGTGCGCGTGATCGACGTCGAGGCAGGCACCCAGTGCCACACCAGGTGGGAGACCCCCATCAGTTGGAACGCCGAAGGCCCTCAGGGGCCGCAGGGTCTTCCCGGCCCCCAGGGTGAGCCCGGCACGCCGGGAGCCGACGGTGAGAATGGTGCACCGGGGATCGATGGCGCTCCGGGAGCCGCCGGCACGGATGGTGCTCCGGGAGCCGATGGTGACGATGGTGCTCCGGGAGCCGATGGTGCCGATGGTGCCCCGGGAGCCGATGGTGCGGACGGCAACACGGTCCTGAACGGAACCGGCGCTCCCGCCGACGCCACCGGCGCGCTCGGCGACTTCTACCTAGACACGTCTAACGCGACCCTCTACGGACCCAAGACGGCCGATGGTTGGGGCGCGGGCGTCTCGCTCGTCGGACCTGCGGGTGCCGACGGAACCGATGGAACCAACGGAACCGATGGAACCAACGGAACCGATGGAACGAACGGCGTCGACGGCGCCGCCCTTGTCGGGTCAACGTGCACGCTCCCAGATGGCGATAACGGGGTTGTTCTGATGAATGTGGCCCCGAGCGGCGCCATCTCCTTCGCGTGCGCCACGACCGATAACGATGCCGACGATGACGGGTTCTCTCCGTCAGAGGGCGACTGTGACGACTCCGATCCCGACATCAGCCCTGCCGCGGCCGAGGTTGCCGGCGACGGCATCGACAACGACTGTGACGGGGTGATCGACGGCGGCGGTGCGATCGACTGCGACGACGGCAACCCATTCACGACGGATAATTTGGACTTCTCTAACGGCAGTTGCACCCATGTGATCGACGATGCCCTCGCCGACTCTGATGGCGATGGATACCGGGTGGTGCAAGCCGGCGGCGCTGACTGCGACGACTCCGATCCCGACATCAACCCCGGTGCGCAGGAAGTCAACGACGGGGTCGACAACGACTGCGACGGCACGATCGACGAGGGCTTCGGGGCGGTCGACCTGGACGCCGACACGTTCACCGTGGCCCAAGGGGACTGCAACGATTTCAATTCCAACATCAACCCGGCCGCGGTCGAGGTTGCGGGGGACGGCATCGACAACGACTGTGACGATCTGATCGACGAGGGGTTCTCCGTTCAGCAGATCTAGGCCATCGGAGACGCATCCCGCGTTCTCCGTAGGAGAGATACCCCGGCGGCGGCATCCCGCCGCCGGGGCCTCGCTCCTAGCCTGGTTGCAAGTTCTATAGCGAGCGAGGCGGACTATGCGCCAGGTCTTCAGGCACGAACAGAAAATGCTGCGGCTCGGACCCGCCCCTGAAGGCTCAACCGTGGTCGTGTACTCCGACGACTCGGGCAGATGGCGGTGGCAGAAGATCACTCGTTCCGGCGCCATCTCGACATCGTCCGCTTCGTCGTTCGTGAGCCGGGACGAGGCCACGGAATCGGCCTACGAGTCGAACCCCGGGACGCCAGTTCAGGTAGAGGTCCTGGACCGAGCCCGCCCGGCGTAGAGGTCTACCCGTTCAGTCTTGCGGCCGGTCAGCCGCGGGAAGCGAACGTCAGGCGGATCAGATAGCCGACGGCCCACACCCGGTCGACGGTCCACTCGCCGGCCGCTCGGGCCACGTTCAACACCTTGTCTGAGCGCTGCTGCATCGCTGCATGTCCTCCGTTCCGGTGCCGTCCTCGACTAAGACGACCGTCCAGGGATAAACGTTGCTCCATAAGAAGGGTGCGGAGACGGATTTCGCCGGGATCGGTGAGGAAGCTACTATCGCTGTAGTAATCGAGTTGACGGGGGAGAGTCAGTGAGCGTTGGCAGGCACGCGGCGAGGATGCCGTTCAACCCCTTGTGGGTGAAGGCGCCCGTCGTCCTGTTGCGCTTCCCCGGATTGTTGCTCTCGCTCACCGCGGGGGCCGTGCTCCTTGCGCTGGCGGCGTCGTCGTACCCGATGTTCATCTCGTCGGCCTCGAGCGCGGCCCTCGACCGCCAGCTCGTGCGCGCGACGGCGTTCGGCGCCGGCATGTTGGTGGAGAAGGACAGCCTGCTCGTCCCGACGTTCGCCCGCTACGGCGAAGAGGTCTCTCCGGAGGAGTCGATCGAGGAGTTCCGCGCCCGCGAGACCGCGGTCGCTGCCGAGGCAGAGAGCCTGGACGTCTTCGACGATGTGGTCTCCACCTACCTCGGCCCCCCGCTCAACGCGACTTCGGAGAACGCGCCGCGATACTCGACGCAGTTCCGTCCGCTCTATCGCACGAACGCGCTCGCGCACGTCGAGCACGTCGCCGGCACTGAGGGCGACGGCGTCTGGGTCGCCGACCTATACGCGCGGCGGCTCGACGTGCGCCCCGGAGACACGCTGCTCGTCACCCAGCGGGGCCGCGAGGACGGTTTCGAGGTCCCGGTCGACGGGATCTACAAGGCCCTTTTCAACCAACCCTCGAGGCCGTACTGGCGGTCGCTCACGCGCGAGATCTACCCGAGCCCCGACAGCGCGGCGCCGCCGACATTCCTGATCGGCGACCTCGAGCGGATCGCGCAGATCTCGTCCAACACGCGCGCCGAGATCGTGCTGCAGCGTTTCGAGATGCCGCTCGATCTCAGTCAGCCGGTCACACTCGACGACGCCCGCGCGGTCAAGGTCGAGACGCGTGCGATGGAAGCACGCCTTCGAGACGAGAACTCTCAGTTGGGCGAGCGATTCTGCTTCACGTGCTTCGGCGGCCCCCCTCGGACGAGCACCTTGATATCGAGCGTCGTGTCGCAGACCGAACGGCGTGTCGATCCGGTCGAAGGACCGGTGCGTTTGCTCCTCGTCGCCGGAGTGATCGTCGCTCTGGCCGTAGTGGCCGCCGCCGGTGCCTTCGCGGTCGCGACCCGTCGCGTCGAAGCCGACCTCTTGTTCGCGCGGGGGATGAAACCGGCGACCATGGCCGTCAAGACGATCGCGGAGTCCGTGATCCCGGCACTGGTGGGGGCGGCGATCGGCTACTTCACGGCATCGTTCCTCGTCGAGGTGCTCGGCCCGGGCGGCGCCGTCGACGAGAACGCGATCGCGTTCGCGCGGCGCGCCGCGATCATCTCGGTACCGGTCTCGATCACGCTGCTCGCGATCGTGTCCGCCCTGGCGTTCCTTCGACGATCGGAGGCGGCGACGGAACGGCTCGGGCTCCTCGCCCGCATCCCGTGGGAGGTCGGCATCCTGATCCTCGCGTTCGTGTTCCTCGGCCGTCTCTTGAGCGGCGGTGCGCTGGTGCGGAACGCGGCAACCGGCGTCACACGTCCGAGCGTGTTCCTGTTGCTGTTCCCGATCCTGTTCATCGCGGGCTTCGGGATGCTCTCGGCCCGGTTCCTCCAATGGGTCCTCAAGCGCATCCGCGACGGGAGCTCGGGTATGGGCTCGGGTCTGTACGTGGCGGTGCATCGGCTCGCGGGAGCGCCGCGTCTCACGATGATGCTGCTTGCTGCGGCGGCGCTCGCGCTCGGCATGTTCGTGCATGCCCAGACGATCGTTCGTTCGCTCGAGACCACCGTCGACGCGAAGGCTCTCCTCTTCGTGGGCAGCGATGTGCAGGTAGCGGCGCGTCCCGACATCCCGATCCCCGATGACTTCACGTTCCCGCGCACGCTCGTCGCACGCTTCCTCGAAGCGGGCACGATGGAGCCGGGCGGGGTCGAGGTCGATCTCCTCGCGGTCGACCCGGACACTCTCGGCGATGCCGCGTACTGGCGCTCGGAGTTCGGTGCCGATTCGTTCGACGCGCTGATGGAGGAGCTCGACAACGATGACGGGGCCGAGATCCCGGTGATCGCGTCGAATACCGCGCTCGCCGGCATCGACTCGTACGACTATCTCGAGACGTCGGTGCCGGTCGAGGTGATCGAGGAGACGAGCACGTTCCCCGGGACCTCGTCCAAGCGGCCGATGCTCGTGATCGAGACGGACCAGCTCAGGGACCACTTCGAGGAGGTCGGACGCCCGATCGATCCCACCGAGGATGCCCGCGCCACGACCGAGTTCTGGGTCCGCGGCGACACCGAGGCCATCGTGGATCGGGTCGCCACGTGGGAGGAGCCGCCGTACTCGATCCTGACCGCGGAGGACGTCAAAGACATCCCATCGATCTCCGCGGTGATAGATACGTTCGGAGTGCTGAACGTTCTCGGCTTGGGGGCAGGTCTCCTCGTGATCGTCGTCATCCTCATGTACCTACAGGCGCGTCAGCGTGCCCGTGTCGTGTCGTACGCGCTGTCGCGCCGGATGGGTCTCGACGACGGGAGTCACCGGGCCGCCCTCGTGCTCGAGCTGGCCGTGCTGCTGGCCGCGGCCTACGTCGTAGGGACGATCCTGGCGCTGGCCTCCGCTCGCATCATCGTGAGAATGGTCGATCCTCTCGCCACGATCCCACCGCCGTCGTTGTTCGTCCCGCCGTTCGTGCTGGTCGCCGGTGCCTTCGTGGTGCTGCTCGTGGTGGCTGCGATCGGCGGTGCGTTGACCAACGCGCGCGCGAAACGAGCGGACTTTGCTGAGGTGATGCGCCTTGCGGACTGACGCTCACCCCACTCGCGGCGTTGCGGCGTCATGCGAGGACCTCGTCAAGACGTACTGGAAGGAGACCGGCCAGGTCCAGGCGCTGAAGGGCATCGACGCTCAGTTCCCTCCGGCGGCGCTGACCGCCGTCGTGGGCCCGTCGGGGAGCGGGAAGTCGTCGCTGCTGCGGCTGCTCGCGGCGATGGACCGGCCGACGTCGGGGGCCGTCACGGTCGGGGATACGCGCCTCGATTCGGCGTCCAGCGGCAAGATGCGCCACGTCCGGCGCAATGTCGTCGGTTACCTGTTCCAGCGTCCGTCGGACAACTTCGTGTCGTATCTGACGGTCGGCGAGCACCTACGGGTGGCGAGCGGCCGTCGTGCGCGCGGTGGAGCGGAGCACGACCTCGACGAGCTCCTGGGTGAACTCGGGATCGCGCATCGGGTCGACCACCTTCCCTTCGAGCTGTCCGGCGGTGAACAGCAGCGCGCTGCGTTCGCCCAGATGCTGGCCGCGGGCTCGCGCATGATCGTCGCCGACGAGCCCACCGCCGAGCTCGACAGCACTTCGGCTGCCGCCGTCCTCGGCATCATCCGCTCGCTCGTGGAGCGCGGCGTCTCGTTCGTGATCGCGACGCACGACGCGAGCGTCACCGACGTCGCCGATCACGTCATCGAGCTCGATCACGGCGTCATCAAGGCGGTGCACGACGCCCAGATAGCGCCCGTGGACGCGATCGCGGCGCGCCGGGTTTACGCCTCGCGCCCGACGCGCACACACCGCCCCTATCAACGTGAGGTCCCGAGACCTACCGGCGACCGCGAGCCGGTCCTGACCCTGACCGGCGTGTCGAAGCACTACCAGCGGGGCGACGAGATCGTCCATGCCCTCGAGGACGTGTCGGTCACGCTGGGCGCCGGCGAGGTCGTGGGCCTCGTCGGCCGTTCCGGTTCCGGAAAGACCACGCTCCTCAACGTCGTGGCGGGGTGGGAGCGACCGGATGCGGGGACCGTCGACTGGGCGGGGCTCAGCAACGACGGCGGCCTCCTCGCGTGGCAAGACGCCGCCGTGTTGCCACAGAAGCTCGGCCTCATCGATGAGCTGACCGTTCGCAAGAACATCGAGTACCCGGCGCGGCTCGGCGGAGTGCTCGACGACAAGAGAGACCTGGTCGACGACCTACTCGAGGAGCTCGGCCTCGACTACCTTCAGCATCGTTTGCCCAAGGAAACCTCGGTCGGCGAACAGCAGCGCGCCGCACTGGCGCGCGCTCTGGTGCTGGCGCCGCGCATGCTGCTGGCCGACGAGCCCACCGGGCACCAGGACAAGGGCTGGGGCGACGCGGTCTTCCGCGCGATCCGACACGCCGCCGCCCGGGGCACCTGCTGCCTCGTAGCGACCCACAACCAGGAAGTGGCGGAATTCCTCGATCGCGTCCTGACGATGGCCGACGGCCGCCTCACCCAAGCCGACACCCCCGCCCGCGTCTAACCCCCCCCACCGAACTTTGCTGTGCTCAGGCGCACGCCCATCAGATGGTTTGGGGCGGGCGGGCCGGAACGTTTGCTTTAGTCGTCCCGATGCGCGTTCTGAGAGGCATAGTTGGGCCATGAGCCGGTCTGAGACTCTGGATCGCGACGTCCGCGCCGCCATCTACCGGCGGTTCGTCGACGCCGGTACGGCCCCCTCTCCGGGTGAGATCGCGACCGAGCTCGGTGTGGCGCTGCCCGAAGTGACGACCTCGCTGACGCGGCTCGCCGACGCACACGTCATCACGATGGCTCTCGGCGGGAGCTACATATGGATGGCGAACCCGTTCTCGGCCCTCCCGACTAACTTCGTGGTTCGTGCCACCGGCACGAGTTGGTGGGGCAACTGCATCTGGGACGCGCTCGGCATCCTCGCGGCGCTGCGTACCGAGGGCTCGGTCTCGACCTGGTGTCCGGATTGTGGCGATGCGCTCGAGGTACGCATCGAGGGCGGCCGCGCGTCGAGCGAGGCGGACACGGTCCACTTTTCCGTCCCCGCGGCG
Source organism: Actinomycetota bacterium (assembly GCA_050694015.1). Taxonomy (GTDB): domain Bacteria; phylum Actinomycetota; class CADDZG01; order CADDZG01; family WHSQ01; genus JBOGWY01. The sequence continues at coordinate 19,842 of JBOGWY010000157.1, forward strand.
CAGTGGTGGGACGACATCGGCTACACGTGAGCGACGATGCTGCTCTTCCGGTCGGAGGAGCACGTGGATAAATGGAACGCAGCGAGACAAGCAACACGCGGCGGCATGATGACGTTGGAACAACTGTGGAAGCTCGCACGAAGATGGTACGGAGACCGGCTCGATCCCCAGTGGGGTCGTCGACGTCCCGAGGACGCACAGGCGATCCTGACCGAGGTCGGCCTCACCGGCGCGTTCTGGCAACTGCAGCCTCAGCCGCAGTCCTTCTGATGCCCGGGACGTCGACGGGCCATCATGTCCAGGACTACCCGTGGTCGGGCCCGCCTGCGATCTGGATCAGCGAGTGGGAGAACCCGCCGGAGTGGGGCTATCAAACGGCGAACTCGGTCGGCGGTGATGGTCGCTTCGTGGCCTTCTACCGCATCCGCCGGGACGGACCCGAGCGCCTACTGCTGCACAACGTGGCACGGGACCGCAACCGCCTCATAGCCCGACCTCCCGCCGACTACCGTCGGTGCTACGACTGCGGGAAGTTCCCCAGCGACGGTGGGTTTCGGCTCCCAGACTTCTCGCTCGATGGTCGCTACCTCGTCTTCGCCACCGACTACCGGCTCGTAGCAGGCGACCGGAACCGCTACGCCGACGTGTATCGCTACGACATACAGACGAGGGAGTACGTGCTCGTGAGCGTCGGCACGGACGGGCGGCCCGGCAACTCGCCGTCGTCGGCCGCAGCGGTCTCCGACGATGGCCGTTTCGTGGCGTTCGCGAGCGGATCGTCTGACTTCGTCGAAGGAGACACGAATCGCGCTACCGACGTTTTCGTCCGCGATCTAGAGGCACAGACCACGACGCGCGTCAGCGTGGCGAGCGACGGGACCCAGGGGGACTGGTCGCCCGATGACGCGGACGTCCGGTACGTACGCGGGAACAGCCACACCCCGGATATCTCCGGCAACGGATCTCTCGTTTCGTTCGTCTCGATCGCCGACACGCTCGTCGAGGGCGACACGAACGATGCGAACGACGTGTTCGTGCACGACGTCCGCGGCCACACCACCAGGCGCGTCAGCGTTACTAGCTCCGGCGAGCAGCTAACGCCGTTCGAATACTGCGAGTCCGCGAGCTGCTTCCGGGATGGTGCGGAAGAGGCATCGATCTCCGGCAACGGCGAGGTCGTCGTGTTCCGCAGTCACGCCAACGGCCTGGTGCCGGAGGACGAGAACCAGAACGTCGACATCTTCACGCACGAGCTCGCGACCGGCCTCACCGAGCGCGTGTCCGAACCAACGGGTGGCGGCGAGTCGTACGGGCCGGGCACGCACGAGTGCGGCCACAACGGCCAGTGTTTCTTCTTCATCTACAGCTACGCAGCGTCGATCTCATACGACGCGGACCGGGTCTATTTCCTGACGGGAGCGCCGCGGATAACGCACGTCGACGACGGGCGCGAGGCGGGCGACGATACCGACATGTTCGTCCACGACCGGTCGACGAAGGTGACCCAACTGGTGAACCGCAAACCCGACGGGTCCTGGGCCCCCGCGGCCAACGTCTATCCGGGGCAGATCTCCGCCGACGGTAACTGGGCGATCTACTCGAGCGACGGACGCGGGATCGCGCCGGGCGACCGGCGCTTCGGCGATGTGTTCCTTCAGGAGCTCGTCGATGAAGCGTTCGGCGACTAAAGCGAGATCGTTCGGGCTTCGATCAGGCCCTCGTCGTGCGCGTCGAGGACCGCTCGCGCGATCGCGAGGTCCTGGATCGCGAGGCCGGTCGAGTCGAACAGCGTGGTCTCGTCGTCGCTCGCCCGTCCCGGGGCGCGCCCGGTGAGGACCGCGCCGAGCTCGGTGACGTCGTCGTGCGAGATGAGTCCTTCTTCGATGGCTCCGGTGAGCTCGCCACCGTGGCTCGCCTGGGCCCACTCGTCACAGAACAGCCGGCATGCGGCCACCGCATCGGTCGTCATCTCGGCTTTACCCGAGCCGTCGGCTCCGAGCGCATTGATGTGCATGCCGGGGCCCAGGTGGCGCGCCGTGACGACGGGATCGTGGCCCGGTGTGACGAGCGTGACCACGTCGCAGGCGAGCGCGTCGACAACCGTGCCTGCGGTCCAGGTGAGCTCCTCGGCCAGCGTGCGTGCCGCGCTCTCGTCGACGTCCGCGCACACGCCGTCTGTGTAACCCGCCGCCTTCAAACAGAGAGCGGCCCATCTTCCATGGAGGCCGCACCCGACGAGGCCCACGGTGCGCGCCCGGGATGCGGCAAGCGTCTGGGCCGCGATGGCGGCGGCGGCTCCCGTGCGTAGCGCGGTGACGGCCGTCCCGTCGATCAGCGCGCGCCACTCGCCCGTGGTGGCATCGCTGATCAGGATCGTTCCGGTGACGACCGGGAGGCCCTTGGCGCGGTTGTCGGGGAACGACGTGACCCATTTCAAAAGCGCGAGCCCGTCGCCCGACGCCGGCATCGCGCGGAAGTCACCGTGCGGCGGGCTCTGCAGGTACACCTTCGGCGGCATGATCCACTCGCCGGTCGCGTGCTTGATGAAGCCGTGTCTCACCTCGTCGATCGCTGCCGTCGGCGGTATCGCGGCGATCACCTGGTCGTAGCCGATGACGAGGGCCTCGGAGCTCACGCGGGCTCTTCGACCGCCTCTCTTATCTCGTTCTCCTCCTCGAGCTCGTGTTTGCCCGGTAGTTCTTCGGACGGGACTCCGAGGATGAGGTGTACGAGCGCACCGATCGCAACGCCGAGACCCGCACCCCCGATCACGTCGAGAGGCAGATGCGCCCCGACGTACATCCGTCCGAGGCATACGAGCACCGCGACGGTCCAGATCGCGATCCGGAGGCGTCGATCCTTGACGTAGGGGTGGGCCAGTGTCGCCAGAGAGAAGGCGACGGTGGCGTGGCCCGAGACGAACGCGAGGCCGGCGGTGGGTACGTCGCGCGCGATCACGTCGTTGAAGATCGCCGCCGGCCGCTCGCGCTGCACGAGGTCCTTCACGACGCGAGCCAGGTACCACTTCGCAACTCCCGCGATGCCGAACATCGCCGCGAGGCGCCAGCGGCGAAGGACGATCGCAATGACGAAGACCGCCGGCACCGCGAGCAGGTTCCCGAACTGCATCAGTACCCAGGCCGGCCAGTAGAGGAAGTCGGGCGCACCGTTGATGGTCTGGAAGACGTCGTGCTCGAGGCTCGTGACGTAATACTCGTCGACGAGCAGGGCGGACACGATCAGGACGGCCACTCCGGTGATGAGGTGAGCGACGTGACGTGCGCGGCGCGTCACATTTGTCGCTTTTAGGCGGGATGCGGTGTCGGCCACGGGTCAGGAGGCTACAAGAACTCGGTTTTTCTACGTATCCGAACGCTATCGCCGCCCCGGCGTCTCTATGCAACATTCGTGCTTGAGGAACCGTTCCGTACAACAGAAGAGGTAACCACCGAGATGGCGATACGCGCCCGGCGGTCGAGCCGCGGGCTGGTTGTTCGTCGCGGCGCCCAGATAGTGCTTGCGGCGGTAGTTGTTATCGGGATCTACGCATTCGGCCTCCCGCGCATAGCGGAGTTCTCCGACGTGTGGTTCGCGATCCGACAGATGACGTGGCTCGAGGTTACGACGCTCACGATCCTCGCGTTCTGGAACCTCTTCACGTATTGGCTGGTCGAGGTCGCGTCGTTCCCCGGTCTCAACTACTGGCAGGCGATGAAGGTCGTATCCACCTCCACGGCCATCGCCAACACGATGCCGGGGGGCGGGGCCTTCGGCCTCGCGACCACGACCGCGATGTATCGCTCCTACGGGTTCACGAACTCGCAGATCGCGTCGTGCATCGTGACTCAGGGAGCGTGGAACAACTTCGTCAAGCTGGGCATGCCGGTGATCGCTCTCGCGCTCCTCGCCCTATCGGGAACGGCCAACGCCGGGCTCCTCGCGGCGTCGATCGTCGGCGTTGCGCTGCTCGTGTTCGCCATCGTCTTGTTCACGCTGACCCTGCGCAGCGAGCGAACGGCCCGGGCGGTCGCGCGACGGGCAGGGCGCATCGTGGCATCCGTCCGAGGCATGTTCGGCCGGGCGCGCGACGGCGATACCGTGGCCGACGGGATCCTTCGGTTCCGTTCGGAGACCCGGCAGCTCGTCAAAGCTCGGTGGTTGCGGCTCACAGGGACCGTCCTCGTCAGCCACGTCAGCCTCTATCTCCTTCTCCTCGTCGCGCTCCGGCACGTCGGCGTCGGCGAGAGCGCGGTCGGATGGATCGAGGCCCTCGCCGCGTTCGCTTTCGTCCGGTTGATCTCCGCGCTGCCGATAACTCCCGGCGGAGTGGGCGTCGTCGAACTCGGATTGACCGCGGCACTGGTCGCGGCGGGGGGGCCCGACGCCGGCGTGATCGCGGCGGTCCTCGTGTTCCGCGCCCTCAGTTACCTGCTGCCGATCGCCTTCGGCGGGATCACCTACATCTACTGGCGCAAGGGCGCCACGCGCCGGCGCGCGCGACTCGAACTGAAAGGGGCGCAGTCGTGACGTCGCGGCGTCTCATCCTCACCGCGGCCCTCATGGCTCTCGTCGCCGTCGCATGCGGTGGGGCCCGTGCCGGGGGAACGAAGCGAGAGCCGGCACGCAACGCGTCGATCGTGATCGGGTCGTTCGATTTCTCCGAGAGCCGTGTCCTTGGGGAGCTCTATGCCGTCGCACTCGAGGAGCACGGATACGACGTCACGCGCTCCTTCGACATCGGGTCGCGGGAGCTCGTCGAGCCGGCGCTCGAGCAGGGCAAGATCGACTTCGTGCCGGAGTACCTCGGCGCGGCGCTCACATTCGCCAGCCTCGGCGAGGCCGAGCTCACTTCGTCCCCGTCACAGATGGCGGCGGCGTTGAACGAGACCCTGATCGAGCGCGGCATCGAGGCGCTCGCTTACGGACCCGCGCAGGACCGCAACGGCATCGTCGTCACGCAAGAGACGGCGACCGAGTACAACCTGATCCGCATCAGTGACCTCGAGCCGTTCGCGCCGGAGCTCACGTTCGGAGGACCGCCGGAATGTGCGGAGCGGCCCTTGTGCTTGGTAGGTCTCGAGGAGGTCTACGACCTCGAGTTCGCAGGGTTCCAACCGCTCGACGTTGGAGGTCCTGCAACGGTCGCTGCCCTCGAAGGCGGCGAGGTCGACGTCGCGCTGCTCTTCACGACCGACCCCAACATCGAAGAACGCGACTTCGTCTTGCTCACCGACGACCGTCGCCTGCAGCCGGCGGAGAACGTCGTCCCGCTAGCGCGTAGCGAGGTCCTCGGACGGAACGCCGACATGCGTGAGCTCGTCGATGACGTGACGATCGCCTTGTCGACGGACGAGCTCCGAAGGCTCAACCGCCTCGTTGACCTGGAGGGTAAGGACCGCCGCGCCGTGGCACACGCATGGCTCCTTCGCGAAGGGCTGGTGGAGTGATGCAACGACCGCGCATCGGACCTCTCGGCCCGGTCGGCGCCGATCCCGAGGATGACGGGCTCAAGATCATCATCCACGACGGCGCGCACGAGGAGATCGCGCTCGAGACGACGCGCCGCAAGCGCCGCCGGCCCTCGGGGGAGCCGCCACCGTTACCCAGACCCCTGCAGTCGACCGGGAAGTACTGGCTCGTAGTGGTTGGGATCGTTGTCGGCATCTGGGCCGCGCTCGGGTCGATCCCCAATGCAGGCAGAGTGTTCTACGGTTTCGATCACGCGACCCTCGAGGGCTTCGCGGCGATCCGGAACGACTTCCTTACTACGCTCGCACGAGCCGTCGACGCGGCCGGCGGTTACAACACGACGCGAGCCCTCCGGTGGATGGTGCTGATCGGTCTCCTCTTCTTCAAGCGGTTCCGCCACCTCTTCGTGTGGCTGGGCGCGACGCTCGCGGTCGGTTGGATCATGACGACGGTCGCCACGCTGCTGTTCCGCGCGCGGCCGCTGGGGGTGGAGATCCTCGGTAACTGGGAGGGCGCGTCGCACCCGTCGCGTCCGGTCGGCGCGCTCGCCGTGACGCTGATGGGGATCTGCTACACGCTCGTCCCACCGGGCAGGCCGCGGACGATCGCGAAATGGGCAACAGCCGGGGTCCTCGCTCTTCTCGGCCTGTCCCGGCTCTACCTCGCCGTCGAGCATCCGACGGACTTCTTCGTCGGTGTGGCGCTCGGCGTGGGCATCCCACTCGTCGCGTTCCGGTTGCTGACGCCGAACGAGATCTTCCCCGTGCGTTATGGACGCGGCCGTGCCGCGCACCTCGATGTGGGAGGAGCGCGCGGCGAGGCACTGCGCGCCGCGCTCGAAGAACAGTTGGGTATCACGGTGTCCGAGATCAAACCGTTCAACCTGGAGGGGTCCGGAGGTTCGACCCCCTTGCGCCTGACTGTGACCGGCGGGGCGGAGACGGACTATCTGTTCGCGAAGCTGTACGCACACACACACCTGCGCGCCGACCGCTGGTACAAGCTCGGACGCACGTTGTTGTACGGGCGTCTGGAGGACGAGGCGTCGTTCTCCACGGTGCGTCGCCTCGTTCAGTACGAGGACTACATGCAGCGAGTGATGCGCGACGCGGGGTTGCACGTTCCGGACCCGTACGGATTCGTCGAGATCACCCCGGAGCGCGAGTACGTCCTCGTTACGAGCTTCCTCGACGACGCCAAGGAGATCCACGACGTCGAGATGACGCGGCAGATCATCGACGAGGCTCTTCTCGTCGTGCGGAAGATGTGGGACGCCGGCATCGCGCATCGCGACGTGAAACCGTCGAACATCCTCGTACGGCGGGGCCACATCCACCTGATCGACGTGGCGTTCGGTCAGATCCGACCGTCGCCGTGGCGCCAGGCGGTCGACCTCGCCAACATGATGCTCGTGCTCGCGCTGCGCAGCGATGCGAAGACCGTCTACCGGCGCGCGCTCAGGTACTTCACTCCCGACGACATCGCTGAGGCTTTCGCGGCGACGCAGGGTGTGACGATCCCGAGCCAGTCGCGCAACATGTTGCGTAAGGAGAAGAAGAAGGACCTGATCAAGGAGTTCCGAGCGCTGGCTCCGTCGCGACCCCGCATCTCGATCCAGAGATGGAGTTTCCGCCGCGTCGGTCTGACACTATCGGTCCTCGGCATCGCGTTCGTCGGCGTCGTCGTCGCGCTGAGTAACCTCTCAGGGGCGGGTCTCCTATGAGCCGGCGTCTCTGGCCTCTCGTCGTCGTGGCGGGTCTTCTCGCGAGCGCCTGCGCCACGGTTCCCTCGGCGACCCCGAACTGCGACGCGAACGAGAACACGGACGTGCTCGTCATCGAGGCTCAGTCGGTGCCCTCGGCCGAGCACCTGCCGTGCGTGGGCGCGCTGCCGGTCGGTTGGAGCCTCCACGAGTTCGACGCGACCGACGACTACACCCGCTTCTTCCTTGACTCGGATCGGGCCGGGTTCCACGCGGTGAAGGTGGAGCTACGACCTTCGTGCGACATCGGTCGTGCAACCGAGGTGCCGCCGGACACCCCCGGCATCGAGCAGTTCGAACGGATCGACACGCTCGAGGGCCGTTATCGCGGCACGCGGTTCTACGTCTTCGAAGGTGGGTGTGTGACGTACGACTTCGATCTCTCCGGCGAGGGCCGTACCGAGCTGGCACATGAGGTCTCGCTGGCCCTCGATTTCTTCCCCAGGGCCGAACTCGAGCGGATGGCGGCGGAAGCCAACATAGACATCGAGACCTAACTCTTTTGTGAGCACATAGCCGCGTTTTCAGGCGTGCGCTTGCAGAAGAAAAGGAAAGCCGCGCCTCGCGGCGAACCCAAGAAAGATGGCTGAGAAGCATGTTTTCGCGCGTCTGGTCGCTGTTGTCGTCGCGGCCCTCCTCGCGGTGCCGCTGCTGCCGGCGGCTCCCGCTCACGCGAGCCCGAACACCTTCATCACCATGTCCGACGGCGTCCAGATCGCGCTCAACGTGCGGATGCCCAACGGGTACGACAAAGGCAAGAGTTACCCCGCGGTCTTCGAGATGTCGGGCTACGACGGTGGCGCTTCCGACGGCGACGAGCCCTACGCGGGCGAGGGCAGCCGTGCGCTGACGAAGCAGTTCTACAAGGACTACGTCACCGTGCACGCGTCGGTCCGTGGGACCGGCTGTTCCGGCGGCGAGTTCGACCTCTTCTCGTGGCGCAGCGCGCTCGACGGGCGCGAGATCATCAGCTGGATCGCCGAGCAACCGTGGAGCAACGGCGACATCGGCATCTACGGGCACTCATACGGCGGCATCACGGGCTTCATGGTCGGGGCGACGCGGCCCCCCGAACTCGACGCGATGTCGGTCTCCGGTCTGATCGACGATCTCTACCGCGGCATCGTGTACCCCGGCGGCGTGAGCAACTACGGCTTCCCGCTGCTCTGGACCGGCGGCGTGCGCAACGTCTACGACATCGGCGGCGGTTTCCTGCTCGGCTTCGACGAGGGCGGGGCCGAGGGCTGCGCGCAGAGCATCCCGCAGAAGAGCCGCACCGTGCTGAACGATCCGATCCTGCAGGGCCTCCAGGACACCGACACGACGTGGATGCAGGTCCGTTCGTTGATCAACTACGCCGAGCGCATCGAGGTTCCGATCCACATCTCCGGGGCCTGGCAGGACGAGCAGACCGGGCCGCGCGGCTTCACGCACCTGTTCGAGGATGTCGTGAACGCACCGGTCAAGCGCTTGCTCGTGACGAACGGCGATCACGGCACCCAACAGGACGGGAAGTTCCTCGAACCCGACCGCAAGGAGTTCATGGACTACTTCGTGCACGACCGCCACGAGCCGCGGCCCTCGGGAACCTACCCGGCGTCGAGCGTGATCACCTTCCTCGAGAACCTTCAGGGCTCCGACGACGTACCGGTCGCGAAGCTCAACCGCAGCTTCCCGCTCGAGGACACGAACTGGACCGACCTCTACTTCCAGCCCGAAGGCGGGCTGGCTCCGTCGCCGCCGGGCAAGAACGGGGGCAGCGACAACTACTTCTCCGGCAGCCCGCGCCAGTCGTGGAGCTACCAGGGAGGGCACAGCGCCGGATCACCGTTCACGACCGAGGACGCGAATGGAGCCGACGAGCTGATCTTCGCGACGAAGAAGTTCGACGAGCCCACGGCGATGATCGGGCCCGCCACCGCGACGTTGTTCATGTCGTCGACAGCTCCGGACACCGAGATGTTCGTGCAGATCATCGATGAGGCTCCGGACGGAAGCCGCTACTTCGTGCAGCGCGGCATGCTGAAGGCGAGCCACCGCGCGATTATGCCGGGACTCTCGGACAAACTCGCCGACGGGACGATCTACCGTCCGCACCGGCCGCACACCAACCCGACGCTGATCGAGCCGGGCGCGGTCTACAAGTACCTCGTCGAGATCTTCCCGTTCGGCCACGTGTTCCGGCCGGGGCACCGGATGATCGTCAAGATCCACACGCCCTCCGCGGTGGACAGCTACTACGCGTACATCCCGAAGCGGCCGGCCGGCATCAACACGCTGTACCACGACGCCGAGCACCCGAGCAGCCTCATGCTCCCGTTCGCACCGCTCAACGGCGTGCAGTTGAAAGCCGCGCCGAAGCCGTGCCAACTAGAAGACATCCGCTGCACCGGCTAACCCTTTTGTGAGCACATAGCCGCGTTTTCAGGCGTGCGTCTGCAGAACAAAACGCCGACTACGGGACCACGATCGAAGCCGAGCGGGCGCGCACGCACGAGTCACGCCGCGGCGGCTCCGAGTTCGGCGCGTTGACCCACGTGCGGTGTAGCACCGCGTAGAAGCGACCTCGCTGGCGGTCGTACGTGCGAATCCGCCATGAGTCGAGATCGGCGGTGGTTGTCGCGATCCTGTCGTCGTCCCCGCGGCGGACCTTCCAGACCGTTACACGGCTCGGCGCACATCCGGCGTTCTCCCTCGTGACGGTTCCGTAGAAGGTTCCGCGCCACCGTCGGTACTGGATCGTGATGGTTTGCTCGCAGATCAAGTCGGACCCACACGGCGGCGGGCCCGCTGGTGACCACTCCCACTCCTGGACATCGGTGCCGTCGGGTTCGCCGAAGGAGCCGGGGGCCGAGGCCTCATCGGCTCCCTCGTTCGTGTCGGCCTCGACGGTCAGGTCGCTGCGGTCGACGTCGATCCAGCCTCTGATCGACTGGGTGCCTCCGTCCGATTCCGGCAACGTCACGGAGCACCGGTTCGACCCGGTCTCGATCGTGCAGGTGAGATCCGGGGTCTGGGGCGTGTCCGACGAGTCGGGGTCTGCGACCCCGGTCACCTCGAAGTCGAACTGGGTCCCGCCGAAGTCGCCCTCGAGTACGACGCAGCCCTCCTCGAACGGCTCTTCGTGATCGGCGTCGTTGGTACCGATCGTCGCGATGGCGCGTTCCCAGATGTCGTCGCCGCTCCTACCTTGCAGTGTGTCCGGACCGAGGTCGACGCACATGATGTTGGGATGGGCGGCCCGGACCGGCGTTACGAAGCCGAGTACAGAGACGCCCACGACAGCGAGCACGCGCAACTTCATCACCAACTACAACGCTATGCCCGGCCCCCGAGTTGCCTTTTGTTCTGCAAGCACACGCCTGAAAACGCGGCTATGTGCTCACAAAACGGTTAGGGGCGGGTGCCGGTTACTTCGATCGCGTGGTTGTAGGTACCCCGGTTCTGCCACGGGATCGGGTCGACATGGGCGGCCCCGGTGGCGCCGAACTCGATGTAGTCCGCCGGCCACGTCCACGCGCTCATGTCGGCACCCTGCGACGAAGCCAGCTGTTGCACCGCTGCCTCCAACGACGAGACGACCTGCTCGGCGCACGTTTCGGTCCCCCGGGTCGAGCGATCGTTGCAGTAGCTCGGCTTCCCGGCGTCCTCGGCCGCGAACGTCTTCCACAGCTGGTTCGAGAAGTCGGAGTAGAACGACGAGCCGTTGTTCCCGCTCGGGTCGTCGCTGATCGCTCCGGGGAAGAGATCGTAGTTGGTAGGACCGATCTCGTCGTCGAACACCGTGTGGACGAGTTCAAGGAACCACGTATCGAAGATCGCGACGGCGGCTCCCGCGTCCTGGAACTCGTCGCGGTCACGGTCCTGCCGGTGCGAGCCGGTGGCGATCCAGGCAGACACGACATCCCATGCCGGCGCTACCGTCTCCGGCAGCTCGGCCGTGTAGTCGTTCAGATAAGGGGCAAGTGCGTCGGCGCGACCATCGGCCGTCGCGGCTTCGCGGATCACGTCGACGACGTCCGAGAGGCCGGCCTTCCCGTCACCGCTCAGCAGCGTTTCCATCCGCTCCGCGAGCAGGTTCACACGGTGCGTCGGACCCCAGAAGGTCTGGTCGCCGTTGTGCCAGCCGACCGCCGGCTTGTTGTTCCAGTTCGCCACCCACCCCTGCTCGGGATCGATCATCTGCGGGTGCGAGGAGAACGGGATACGTCCGGTCCAGTCCCACGTCGCGGCCCCCCACGTCGGGAGCATCGGGTCCACACCGGCGGCACGGCGCGGGTACTTGCCGAGGTGGAAGTAGCCGATGTGCTCGTCGTCGACGTAGACGGCGTTGAAGGACACGGTGAACTCCGAGACCGCGTCCCGGAATTCCTCGACCGAATCCATCGATGACGAGTTGATCTTTATCAGCGCGGGCACGGTCGCGAGCTCCTGGTTCCAGAAGAATCGCTCGCGCACGATCGCGACCGGCTTCCCGTCCACCGTCGACCGCGCGACGACGGGACCGTGCACGGTGCGGTATATGCGCTGCCGGACCGCGTCGGCGCCCTTGACGGTGATCGTCTCGGTCCGGGCTTGCATCGGCCTGCACCGACCCTTGTACCTGTAGTAGTTGCTGTTGGTCGTCGCGCGCCCGCTGCGCTCGCAGAGCAGCTCGGCTCGCGTATCGACCGCGTCCGAGACTCCCGTTGTTAGAGACCACGCGTAGTCGATGCCGCGGCCGAGCGGGACCAAGAGCGACGCACCGGGCAAGGCCGGCCCGCGGAAGTCGAACGTGGGGGAGTGCACGTCGATCTCCATGAAGAACTGCGGGATGCTGTAGCCGACCTGGGGAGCTCCGAACTCGAGCGAGTTACCGGTCTCCGACTCGGCCGGTGCAACGGCGAGGAAGTTCGATGCCGGCATCTGCAGGCTCAGCTCCTTGAGGGTCCGATGTACCCGCGCGTCTTGAGCGGCTTGCCTCGTGACGAGCTGCCTCGCGTTGTCCGGGATCGCGACCGCGGCGGGGTTCACCTTGCCGTAACGCTGGGAGGGGAACGTACCCTCGCTCCGGGGGATCGTGGGGTACGCGGTCGTGTCGTTCACGAGCATCAAGTCGCGGAACAGTCTCTTGCCTGCGCGCACTCCCAACCTCTTCGTCAGCTGCTGGTAGATGGCCGCGTTGCGAACCTCGCCACCGGCCGTCTCACCAAATTGGCGCAGCTGCAGGATCACCACACCGACGGTGTCGATGGGCTCCCAGTCCTGCAGCTGCAAGCCTTGGCCCGGGTACTCCGCGGGCATCAAAGTGAAGTCGGCGCGTACCTCGTCCATGCGCGCGTTGACGCCCTCCGCATACGAGGTGACGGCACTCTGGAGGAGGCGGCCGTCGGCGCCGTAACGCTCGTCGAGCCGATCGAACATCCTCTGCAGCTCGGCGGTCGTATAGCCGTCCCGGCGGAGCGTCTGATCGGTCGCGATGAAGTCGGGGCCGAGGAGCTCGCTCAGCCGGCCGCGGCCCGCGTGCCGCAGGACGTCCATGTGCCACAGACGGTCCTCGGCGGTGACGTAGCCGAGCGCGAAGGCGGCGGCCTCGTCGGTGTCCGCGTAGATGTGCGGGATGTCGAACGAGTCCCGGTACACGGTCACGCCGTCGGTCGGGCTGTATTCACGCGTGATCTCGTCGGGCCCGAACTGCTGGCTGTGGAAATACTCCGTGAGCTCGTCCTCGGTCACGTCGTCGTCATCGATGAGCGACGCGTACATGTCGAGCTGATCGGTCACATGGGGGCCGAACTGCCCGGTCACGGCCTCCTGCAGCGACACGTAGCCGCTCTGGCCCGGCGGGATGATCGAGAAAGCGCGGAGGTGGTCCGGGACTTCGGGCGGCTGTGCGAGGGCGGGCAGCGCGATCGCAACGACCAAGGACGATGCTCCCGCGAGCGCGAGGAAGCGGCGGACGTACCGGTTGGGTGTCATGCAGGCCAGCCTGAGGCAGGGACTACGTACCTTCAAGGGCCTTTCGCGGTAGAAAAGCCTCACTCATGGATCTCCCGAGCGTTCTCGATGCCAAGCGCCGCATCGCGCCCTATCTGCCGCGGACCCCGCTGCACCACTACCCGGGCCTCGACGAGGTCACCGGGACGGAGACGTGGGTCAAGCACGAGAACCACCAGCCGCTCGGTGCGTTCAAGGTGCGCGGTGGGATCAATCTCGTCTCGCAGCTGTCCGACGACGAACGTGCCGCAGGCTTGATCGCGGCGTCGACCGGCAACCACGGCCAGTCGGTGGCCTATTCGGCGTCTGTCTTCGGGGTGCCTGCGACCATCTGCGTGCCGGAGAACGCGAACCCCATGAAGATGGATGCGATGCGCCGCTTCGGCGCCGAGCTGATCCCCATCGGCCGCGACTTCGACGACGCGCGCGAACACGCGGAGAAGCTCGCGCAGGAGCGCGGCTACCGCTACGTGCATTCGGGCAATGAGCCGTTGTTGATCGCCGGTGTCGGCACCTACACGCTCGAGATGTTCGAAGACGTTCCCGACCTAGACGTGATCTTCGTTCCGATCGGCGGCGGCAGCGGGGCCGCAGGGGCGTGCGTGGTGACGAAGGCGATCGCCCCGCAGACGCAGGTCATCGGGGTGCAATCGGCAGCGGCCCCCGCGGCGTACCGCTCGTGGAAGGAAGGACGTCTCGTCGAGGACAAGATGGAGACGTTCGCCGAGGGCCTCGCCACCCGGACCGCGTTCGAGCTCCCCCAGAAGATCTTGCGCGACCTGCTCGACGATTTCATCCTCGTGTCGGAAGACGAATTGCGCCACGCGATGCGCGTCACGATCGAGATGACGCGCAACCTCGCCGAGGGCGCGGGAGCCGCCGCTCTGGCAGGCGCGCTCAAGCTGAAGGCTCAACTCGCGGGCAAGAAGGTCGCTGTGGTGTGCAGCGGCGGCAACGTGACCACGCAACAACTCCGCGACCTGCTGGGTTGAGCTCGCAAGCTCCGAGCCCCGCGGTCCGCACGATCCTGCGCGTCGGCCGCGCGATGCTGCTGTTCTTCGAATTCGGTTACTACTACTTCGCGACCGTGAGCCTGCTCATCCTGGCCTCCGGTGACGGCGATACGACGTTCGCGGTGGTGACGCTGGTGGGAGCGCTCATCCTCGGTGGAGCTTTGACGGCGATCCGCAGACGCATCGTCGGATACCGTCTGCCGCTGCCCGAGGCGACGACCGAGCAGCGACTGAGGACCGCCGGCAACGTGTCGCTGCTCGCCGGGGTTCTGTTGGTGACGGTCGGCGGAAGCGTCCTCGCCGGGGGTCTGGGGGGCGGGGGAGCCGTGCTGATCGTGGTCTCGTTACCTCTCTTGGCGGCTGCCCTGATCGTGAGGGCGCGTCCGGTGGAAACGCCGCCGGATCCCGAGCTGTCGGCGGTCGGCCGCAGGTTGTGGGCGCGCGCTATCGACCTCGTCGTTCTGTGGCCGCTCACTTTCCTGGTCGCCGTGGCACGCGACGCGCTCGTCGGATCGCCGTCCGCGCAGGCCGGCATCCTCAACGGAGGTGTCGTCGCCGGGGTAGTGCTCTACGAACTTTGCGCGCTGGCGCTGTTCGGCGGCTCGCTGGGCAAGACGATCACCGGCATCCGCGTGGTTCCCGTCGTCGGTAGCGAGCTCGGCTGGGGCCGTGCGCTCGTACGAACGATCGTGTTCGTGGTGAGCATCTCGCTCGGCCCGTTCGCGTCGCTGTTCCTGTTCTTCCCTTACATGGATCCGAAGCGGCGCGCGCTGCACGACCGGCTCGCGGGCTCGCTGGTTCCGCTGGTCGATCCGCCGCCCGCTCTTCAGTGACGTTCGATGTTGCGCAGGCGTGCTCTCGGCGCCCGGCGCGGCGCGTGGTCCGCACACAGCTCCATCAGTAGCGCGGCCCTCGCCCGGTGGCCGCGGTAGGGCTCGAGGAGTTCCATCATCCGCTCGTCGTCGGCGCGCCGCTCGCCTGCGAGCACCCACGAGACGACATGCGGGAGGTGGTAGTCGTTGGGCCGCACCGCATCGGGGTCGCCGAAGACGACGCGTTCGATCTCGGCGATCGTCCACGCGCCGACGCCGGGTAGGGCGCGCAGCCTCTTGCGCGCGATCTCGCGCGACATCGTCACCGTCTCTTCCAGACGCTTCGCGTAGCTGCACACGGCTCGGATGGTCGTGGCGCGGCCCCGCTCGATGCCGAAGCGGTGGAACGCGTGGTACGGGAGTGCGGCGAGCACCTTCGGGTCGGGCGGGAGCTTCATGCGCGTGGGGCCCGGCGCGGGCTCGCCGAGGACGTGGACGAGGTAGCGGTAGGCACTGTGAGACTCGACCGTCGTCACGCGCTGCTCGAGGATCGTCGGCACCAGCGTCTGTACGATCCGGTTCGAACGGCACATGCGCAGTCCGGCGCGGGAACGGTGGAACGTACGCATCAGCGTGTCGGGAGGCCGGAAGTCGTCGGGGTTGTCGTTGAGTCCGATCGCATCCGGCGCGGCGTCGAGCAGCCAGTCTGCTCCCGGCCCCCACGCCGCGACCTTGACATCGTCGCCGGCACGCTCGTATCGCACGGTGCCGGGCCCCCCGGGAGTGCGCACCGCGCGCCACACCGCGGCCCCCTCGACCCGGAAGGTCGGATCCCGCGGGCCGTGCCGCAGCGCCGACAACGTGAGCCGGAGATCGATGCCGGGGGCGAGGATGGTGCGTTCGTTCACAGCCCGAGCCTAGACGTGAGGTGTGACACATCAGCGGCGCCCGGGCAGGATTTCTTCGCGCACGTGCTCCCTCGGGCCCGGTTTTTCCTCGAACCGCTTTCGGAACAGGGGCTATCAACGATTATTGAGCGATGGATGCCCGCCTTTTCGACCTCAATATCGAAGAGGTCCTCGACAACTGGGAGGTCTCCCATGCGATCAGGGAGGTCATCTCGAACGCGCTCGACGAGCAGGTCCTGTCCGACACCAAGGACATCGAGATCTACCGGGACGGCAGCGACTGGGTGATCCGGGACTACGGCAGGGGCCTCGAGATCGCACATTTCACGCTCAATGAGAACAAGGAGAAGCTCGCTCGCGAGTCGGGCGTGATCGGGAAGTTCGGCGTCGGCCTCAAGGACGCGCTCGCGACCTTCCACCGCCGCGGGGTCGAGGTACGCATCACGTCCCATCATGGCTCGTACTCGCTCCGTGAGACCACCAAGCACAGTTTCGAGGGCATCACGACCCTGCACGTCGCGTACGACGAGACGCCGCGCGACATGGAGGGGACCGAGTTCCGGCTCACGGGCGTCACCGACGAGCAGATGGACGAGGCCATGAGCTTCTTCCTCAAGTTCAACGGCGAGGAACCGGTCGACGAGACGCGCTACGGACAGATCCTGTGGCCCACGAAGGTTGGGGGCCGCGTCTACATCTCCGGGGTGTTCGCGTCCGAGGAGCCCAACTTCCTCTTCAGCTACAACGTCACCGATCTCACGCAGGCGATGAAGAAGCGCCTCAACCGGGAGCGCCTCAACGTCGGGCGCACCACCTACACCGACCGCGTGAAGGCGATCCTCAAGGAGTCCACGTCGCCCGAGGTGCACGAACAACTCATGGACCAGGTCCTCGAGCGCAACCGCTCGCAGATGAAAGACGAGATGCAGTGGATCGAGATCGTGCAGATGGCGCTCACACTTCTGCACACCAACGACGACGTGCTCTTCGTCGCCGAGCACGAGCTCCACACCCATCCCGACGTGATGGATCACGCTCGCCGCGACGGCTTAAGGCTCGTGATCATCACGAACGCGGAGAAGCGCAAGCTCAAGGAGCAAGCGGAGGCCGGGGGAGTGCAGGTGCGGCTCCTCGAGGACTACATCAAGGAGTTCAACGAAAGCTTCACCTACGCGTTCGTCGAAGCCGACGAGCTCGATCCCGCAGAGCGCGCCGTGTTCGATATGACCGGGCGGCTGCTCGGGTTGGTGGGTGCCGCAGAGAAGGCGCCGCCGGTCAAGATCTCCGAGACGCTGCGGCTCGATCGCGACGACACCGAGGGCGTGTGGGATCCCGACATCGCCTCGATCGTGATCAAGCGTGGTCAGCTTCGTTTGCAGCGTTCGTACGCGGCAACGTTGCTACACGAGATCGGGCACGCGCTCACGGGCACCGTCGACGCGACGCGCGAGTTCGAGAACGTGCTCACGAACTACCTGGGTCGCACGTCTGAGGCCGCGCTCGACGCTAGCGCTTGAGCGCGAGCGCCAGTTGGCGCGACTGCGCGATCAGCGTGCCGTCCCGGCTCCACAGCTGACCGTCCTCTTCGAAGAACCCGTCGCGACCCATGAGCGACCAGAACTTGCCGAGGTAGTAGTCCTCCGGCCCTGCGTTCGGTAGCGGCACCGTCGTGCGGAAATGGATCGTGAGGTCGAGCGTCGGGGCGACGAAGGGTTCGGTGACCCGCGGGAAGATCGCAGGAGGGCCCGCGTCCATCAGACACGCGATCGACGGGTAGTCGGCGACCAGCGGTTCGTCGAGTCGCATCCATCCTCCGACCAGTGCTTCGTCGGCGCCGCTCATCGGCGGTTCGCCGAGCGTCCAGCGCATGTCGAAGTTGTTCAGGAACGGCGGCGTGCCCTCGAGGCCGTTCACAGGAAATCCTTCTTCCGGCGGAACGGTCTCGGGCATCGTGGCGTCGAAGAACTCCAACCCCGTCCATGGTCTCGAGAAGACCGCGATCGCGTTCGCCATCAGCTTCCCGTTCTGGGTCATGCGTGCCGACGCGAATGTCGAAGAGGTTCCTTCACGCTCGATCGTCGTCGCGATCTCGGCTGCTCCGGCTTTGGGGGCCGCGACGTAATGGATCGTCAGCGAGCGCGGGGGCCGGTCGTCATCGCCGACCCGTTCCATCAGGGCTCGGAGCAGGATCGCCGCGATATAACCACCGTGGGGGCCGCGGACGACCCACCACCGCTCGTTCACGTCGGCGGAGAAGACCCCGTCGCCCTGGGGCGTGACGGCGGTGTCGGTTTCGAATGAACTCACGGAGAAAAAGTAGCCGACAGATATGACTACCAAGAACAATAAGAGGGGCCCCGAAGGGCCCCTCCAAGTAACGACTTTCTGAAGCCTGTTACGGCGCCAGGTCGATGAC
>JBOGWY010000158.1:0-3722 GCA_050694015.1 Actinomycetota bacterium
CGACCGCGACATCGCGACGTGCCTGTACACGGGCATCGTTACCGACACCGGACGATTCCAGTACTCGAACTCCTCACCGCACGCGCTCAGGCTCGCCGCCAATCTCCTCGCCTACGGCGTGCCGGCCCCCGAGATCGCGCGCGAGATCTACGAGTCGTCGCCGTTCGGATACATGAAGCTCTCCGGACGAGTCCTCGATCGCGCGGTGCTGGACGAAGAAGCGCGCTTCGTCTATTCGTGGATCACCCTGGACGACCTGAAGGACTCCGACGTTGCGATCGAGGAGACCGATCAGCTGATCGACCTGATCCGCACGACGCGCGCCGCCGACGTGGCCGCGATCTTCAAACAGCAGCGGGACGGATCGTGGCGCGTGAGCCTCCGCTCGAAGGGCCCGAGCGTCGGCGCTCTGGCGCGAGCCCGAGGCGGCGGGGGGCACGAGCTTGCCGCCGGGTTCACCGCGCAGGATCGGGATGGCATCGCACGTGAGCTCGCGGAGGAACTGAAAGGAGCTTCATGAGCGACGGTCTGTTGATCGTCGACAAGCCGCCCGGCATGACCTCGCACGACGTCGTCGACCACGTGCGGAAGATCTTCGCGACGAAGAAGGTCGGTCATGCCGGCACGCTCGATCCCGACGCGACCGGCGTGCTCGTGCTCGGCGTCGGGCGGGCGACGCGTTTCCTCTCCTACGCGCAGGAAGGTCCGAAGCGCTATCGCGCGGTGGGTCGCTTCGGTATCGTCACGTCGACCCAAGACGCGTCCGGCGAGGTTCTCGAGGAGCGGCCGGCGAACATCACGGAGGACGACGTCGTCCTCGCCGCCAAGCGCTTCACCGGCGACATCGAGCAGATCCCTCCGATGGTGTCGGCCGTGAAGGTGAAGGGACAGCGCCTCTATAAGCTCGCTCGGAAGGGGAAGGAGGTCGAGCGGAAGGCACGCCCGGTCACGATCCACGAGCTCGAGGTCGTCGACTACGCCGACGGGACCCATCCCGAGGCGACCTTCGACATCTTCTGTTCGGGCGGCACCTACATCCGGACGCTCATCCACGACATCGGCGAAACGCTAGGTTGCGGCGCACATATGAAGACTCTCCGACGCACCGAAGCCGGCGGCTTCCCCGACGGCGACGCCGTGCCCCTCGATGAGGTCTCGCTCGAGCACCTGCGCTCGGTCCGCGATGCCGTGCGACAGCTGTTCCACTTCGAGGTGGGGGACGACGCGGTCAAGGCCATCGGCAACGGGCGCCCGATCAACCTGTGGGGCGCGCAGCTGCCCGGCGTCGCCGACGGCGAGGCGGTTGCGATCGTGCACGACGGGCAGCTGCTCGCGGTTTATCGCCGCAAGGACGAACGCTTGCTCGCGGACCGCGTGATGGCGCCGTCATGAGAACGTTCGTCGGGGTCGACGCGCTCGAGCCACCCGGGGTCGGGACCGCCATCACGATCGGCACCTTCGACGGTGTGCACCTCGGTCACCGCGCCTTGATCGCGCGGACGATCGCCGCCGCGCGCGAACGCGAGATCGAGGCCGCCGTCGTGACGTGGGACCGCCACCCCGCTGCCACCCTGCGTCCCGACGCGATGCCCCCGTTGCTCAGTACGCCCGAACGGAAGATCGAGCTCCTCTCCGCACGCGGAGCCGACATCCTCGCGGTACTCCCGTTCGACAAGGAGTTGTCAAAGTGGCCGCCGGAGAAGTTCGTCGGCGACGTCCTCGTGAAAGGCCTGGGGGCCAAGCTCATCGCCGTCGGCGAGGACTGGCGCTTCGGACACAAGGCCGCCGGTGACGTGACCCTCCTCGCGTCGATGGGCCAGGACCTCGGCTTCGAGGTCGACGGTGTGTCGTTGGAGGCACTGGGTGAAGAGCCGATCACGAGCAGTCGCGTTCGCCGGACGGTGGCGAGCGGAGACGTCGAGCTCGCCCACCGGCTGCTCGGACGCCCGTTCGATCTCGACGGGCGCGTCGTGCACGGCGACCATCGTGGCAAGGAACTCGGGTTCCCGACCGCGAACGTGGACCTGCCGTTCGAGCTCGCGCACCCCGCGCAAGGGGTCTATGCGGGCCGGGCCCGCGTACGGGATGTGTGGTACGTGGCCGCCACCAACGTCGGCGTTAACCCAACCTTTGGCGGGACGGCTCCACTCCGCGTCGAGAGTTACCTGCTCGATTTCGCCGAAGAGATCTACGACGAGCCGATCCGCATCGAATTCTGGGCCCGGCTCCGCGACGAGCTCAAGTTCCCGACCGCCGGCGCGCTGATCGAACAGATGCATGCCGACGTCGCGGCCACGCGACAGATCGTGGAGAGAGGTCTCTAACTCGGTCGCCGCAACCTGGCGCAATCGATCAGTCCGTTAAGGGTTACGCCATGAAACTCGTACGCGGAGCGTGTACTTCCGGGGCCCCGCAGGAGTACGATGGAACAGAGAAAGAAGGTGACGGAAGTGTCGAAGCGGCACTCGGTTGCGGACAAGAAGGCGGCGCTCGGCGTCGTTATCCGCTGCGTCACCTGCTCCCCGGACCAGCCCTACAGCCCCCGCGACCCCGGGTCGTTCGCGGGCTAGATCGCCCCTCGATCACGACGCCGCGGCCATCCGGACGCGGCCCCCACCCGCCGCTCGTCTGCGCGCGGGTGATCAAGGAAAGGCAGATCGATGATCGTGCTGAGTGGATCTCTCTTGCTGGCCGCGGGAGCGCTCGCCCTCGTGGTGGGATTCTTGTCTATCCACAAGATCGACGCGACCCAGATCGGGCTCGTGAAGAAGCGTGTCTCGTT
Source organism: Actinomycetota bacterium (assembly GCA_050694015.1). Classification (GTDB taxonomy): domain Bacteria; phylum Actinomycetota; class CADDZG01; order CADDZG01; family WHSQ01; genus JBOGWY01. Next base: position 2,783 of record JBOGWY010000158.1, read on the forward strand.
GAGGAAGCTCCAGGACGACGACCCGATCGCGTTCAACGGTGAGGCCGGTTACCAGGCCGAGCTATTGATGCCGGGTCTGCGGTTCAAGCTATGGCCGCGTTTCGGTGTGACCAAGTACCCGTGGGTGCAGGTTCCGGCCGGAGAGGTCGGCGTCGTCATAGCTCAGGTTGGCAAACCGCTTGCGATCGGCGCGAAGAGCGCCACGTACAAGCGCGCCTTCGGCAACTTCTCGCATCTCGCCGCGTTCATGTCCAACGGCGGTGAGAAGGGCGTGCAGCGGCCGGTCCTGCCCCCGGGCACGCTCGTCCCGATCCACCCCGTGGCGTTCATGGTGCTGACGGCAAGCGCCGTGTACGGGATGCCGGTTTCGCCCGACCTTCAGGCGCGCGTCGGCAGCACCGGCAGGACTGTCGCCGGCGTCGTTCGGGCTGCGCGCGGATCAGCTCAATGTCACCGTGATCGCACCGTCGGACGATCAGGATCGGATCGGCATAGTGACGGCGCTCGAAGGTGACCCGCTGCCGTCCGGAGACATCGCGAGCCGTCTGAACGGGTTCGCCGATGTCGGAGAGATGGAGGACGCCGGCGCGACCGATCTCGAGATCATCGAGGGGTTGCTCGGGAGCAAGAACGCGAGCCACAACAACTACCAGGACTTCCAGGCGTTCCTCGACAACGGAGGCCGTATCGGGCTCCAGCACGATCCGCTCCTGTACGGCGCGTACCTGCTGAACCCGTTCCTCGTGCGCGTCGACATGGTTCCGATGCTGGTGGTGCAGCAGGGCCAGGTGGCGGTGATCAAGGCCTACATCGGCCTCACCACCGCGGACACATCCGGTGAGGACTTCAAGTTCGGCTCTTTGGTGCGCCCGGGCCACCGCGGCATCTGGCAGGAGCCGCTCCGCACCGGCAAGTACGCCATCAACCCCCGCGTCTACGC
>JBOGWY010000159.1:0-12419 GCA_050694015.1 Actinomycetota bacterium
GATCAGAAGACCCAGTGCCGCGGCGATAGTCATCCGTTGCTCCCATCTCGATGCATCGGTTTCCGGTACCGACAACAGCGCGCCGTCGTCAGGGATGTTTCGTCTAGGGTGGCCGCCATGGATGTCACGAAGAAGTTACTCGTCGGCCTCGCGGCACTCGCCGTGCTTCTCCTCGCCGTGTGCGGCGGCGGCTCCGAGGACAACGCCTCCGATGCCGGCTCCGATTCGGACGAGGAAGCGACGTGTGACCAGGGGGTGGTCGAAACGGATTCCGGGTTGAAGTACGAGATCCTCGAGTGCGGCGAGGGCGAGACCGCGGAGAAGGGCGACACGGTAAACGTCCACTACGTCGGGACGCTGGCGGACGGCTCGAAGTTCGACTCGTCTCGTGACCGGGGCGAGCCCTTCTCGTTCCCGCTGGGGGCCGGACAGGTGATCCAGGGGTGGGACGAAGGTGTCGCCGGCATGCAGATCGGCGAGCTCCGGGAGCTCACGATCCCGCCGGAGCTGGGCTACGGGCCGCAGGGGACCGGACCGATCCCGCCGAACGCCACCCTGATCTTCGAGGTCGAGCTCCTCGAGATCCAGCCCGGACAGGGCTAGATCCAGCACCACCCAGTTGGCGGCAGGCTCTCGTCCGATGTCGTCTCCTGCGTGCGCGTGCGTGTCCTGCGACCGATCGTCTCCGTGATCGTCTTCTCCGTCGGTATGCCGGGCGGCTTATCGCATTTGTCGAAGATCCAGATGCGACGATCCCAATCGTCCTTCGGGATGCCGACGGCCGCGGTGAGCGGGTAATAGAACGCGAACAGACCCATCGTGCCCGCAGCGAACAGCGCGACCGCGGCCTTGGCTTCCCACGAGCGTCCTATCTCCGCCGCGACGTAGGCGAGAGCGAGGCACATGAACGGGATCGTGGGCAGTAGATAGAAGAGGAAGACCGCAGGCCGCTCCGACGGCAACAACCAGGGACCGTAGGTGAAGAGGTATCCCGCGACGATCACGCCTTCGGGCCGCAGGAAGCTTCCGACGCCACCCTTCGTGGTGAGAGACAGATAGGTGTTGCGGATCCACCTGAAGATCACGTAGAGGAACGCGAGAATCGATGCCCACCACACGAACGGACTCCCCGCCGCGAAGATCTCGGCGTTGGTCTCGCCATCGAAGTAGTAGGAGACCGGTCGTTTGAGGAGCATCCAGCTCCACCCCGGGGACTCGTACGAATGATGGGATTTCAGATTGATGTGGAAATCGAACATGTACTTGTGCCGGTCCCACAGCGCCTTCCACCACGAATCGGGGGCCGTCAGCGACAGGAAGTCGCCTTCGAGCCGACCGATATACGTGACCACGTAGATCACGACCGGGAGGATCACGAGCCACACGACGATGCTCCCGGCCTCCTGGAGGAACGCGCGGCGGAACACGTATTGACGACCGTCGGCGCGCCGCGCCGCGAGTTCCCAGGTGATAACGAGCACGAAGACCAGCGCGAGGTAGAAGAGACCGGACCACTTACACGCGGCCGCGGCCCCCGCGCTCGCACCGGCGGCCAGTCGCCACGGTCTGTCGAGGAGGCCGTTGCCGATGGGGACATCGCGCGCGTCGTCGGGCTCGGTCGTCAGATGGAGATCCGGTCTGAAGCGGTCGCGGTCGTACACCGCGAACAGGATCGCGGCCGTCCCGAAGAGCGGCACGAAGATGTCCAGCATCGAGATCCGCGATTGGACGAAATGCAGAAGATCGAACGCGAGCAGGCCCGACGCCAGCGTTGCCGCGAGCGTCGATCTCAAGAGCTTCCGCGCCAGGAGATAGAGAACGACGATCGTCAAGGTCCCCGCGGCCGCGGCCGCGACGCGCCATCCGAAGGAGTCGTAGCCGAAGATCCGGATGCCGATGGCGATCAGCCATTTGCCGAGGGGCGGGTGCACGTTGGATTGCTCCGCCGATATCTCGCATAGCTGTTCCGATGTGTTGACGAACCAGCACGCGTCTTTCGCGTAATAGGTCTCGTCGAACACGATCCGGTCCGGCACCGACAAGCGGACCAAACGCAGCGCCCCCCCGATCAGGGTCACCACCGCCACGGCGATCCAGTCCCACGTACCCCATGTGCGCGGGGGGTCGGGGGTGGTCGTCTCCTCGGGCCTCTCTTCTAGGTCCGCCACGGACGGGAGTGTAAGTGTCGGGACGGCTCGTCGTGCCCGACCACTTAGTGTCCGCCGTTGTGCGAACGGTCATAGCGGGTCTCGCAGTCCTTCGCCGTGCGCCGTTCGCGGTCGCCCCGATAGCCGTCGAGTCGGTCGTCGTGTCGGTACTGATCGTCGTCGGACTCCTCCCGGCATCCGGCGCGTCTGCTCCGGCGGCCGCCGTCTTCCCGTTGGATCTCTTCTTCGACATCAAACAGAGCCTCGCCGCGACGACGGGATGGTTCTCGTTCGTCGTCGTGATCGTGCTTGCGATCGTCGTCAGGGCCGGGGTCCTCGTGACGACCCTGTGGCTGGCCGAGGGCCGTCCGGGATCGGTGGTTCCCGGCTTGATGCGAGGGATCCGCGTCGCCGCGCTCGCGGCGGTGTCGCTCCTGCCCTCCGCGATCTTCCTGTTCGCAGGGACCGCGATCCGTTACGCGCCGTTCATCTGGATCGGCGCGCTGCTCGGGTTCGTGCCGGCTTTCAGCTTCGCGCGCGCGGCCCTGCGTCTCGATGTGGGCCGCGGGCCCGTGACCGGAAGAGGGATCCCGGAGGCGATGGGGTTCCTCGCGTACACATATCTCGTCGCCGTGACCGGTGCCGCGATGTCGATCCTCTCCGGTGTGAGCTCGGTCGCCGCCGCTGCGATCCCCGTTTTCATCGGGCCGCTGCACGCGTTGTTCCTGCTCGGATGGAGACAGCACCTGCGCAACGGGACGTTCCCCGGCGGCGGTCTCCTGTCCGCGGCCGTCACGGTGATCATCTTCATCGTCCTCGTTTCGGCCACGTTCTACGATCGCGTCGTGCGCGAGGCCCCACCGGTCGGACGGGTTGCCAACGAGGGCCGGCTGTTCCTACTGGGTGGCGTCGACTCCACGGTCACGGAGGGAGCGCTCGCCGACCTCGACCCACGCCAAGTCGGGTTCGCGAACGAGAACACGGAGACGCTCTCGTACCGAGCCGGGGGACCGCACACGAAGACGGACACGCGCGGCGATCTCATCGCCGCGGCGCAGGTCGTTGCGACGCAACTCTCGGGCGCTCCCGACCCGCGGCTACTGCTCGGACACTCGCAAGCCGGATTGATCGTCGATCGCATCCTGGATCGCGGGTTGGCGACACCCGATCGATCGGTGATCCTCGCCGCGCCGCCACCGTTCCCGCCGCGCCTCGAAGCTCCGGCTCCCGGTGAGTCGGGCGCGGGGGCTCCCGGAGCCGACGCGTCGCGCGCGCTCGCATGGCTCCTCGACACGGCCGGTATGGAATCCTTCGACATCGACGCGCCTGCGTCGCCGATCCGATTGCAACCCGTGGCGGTGATCGACAGCCGCGTGCCGCGGCTCGCGGTGTGGCCGTTGGGCGACTCGGTGTGGCTCGACCGCGACTGGCGACGCCCCGGGGAGACGAACGTTGTCGCGATCACCGATCACGTCGGCGTCACGAACAACGCTCGGGCGCTCGCGGCGGCACGTAGCTTCTATCGCGGCGGACAGGTTCCGCAGGACGAGTCGTCGTGGCGAGGAGCCCTCGTGGCAGTCTTGCGTTACGCGTTCGAGCCCTGGCGCCCGATGTCGAAGGATCCTTATTGATGCCTGGGAAGTTGATCCTGTGCGGCACCCCCATCGGGAACCTCGACGATACTTCGCAGCGCGCGCGGGACGCACTCGAAACCGCCGACATCGTTGCGTGCGAGGACACGCGGCGCACTCGCAAGCTACTCACGCATTTCGGCATCCACGTCAAAGAACTCGTCGTTTACCGCGACGACAATGAGCGACGTCGCGCGCGCGAACTGCTCGAGAAGCTCGGTCGGGGGATGACCGTCGTACTGGTCTCCGACGCGGGCATGCCGGGGCTGTCCGATCCGGGATACCGGCTCGTGCGGGGGTGCGTCGAGCAGGGCATCGAGGTCGGCGTCGTTCCCGGCCCCACGGCGTCGGTTACGGCGCTGGCGGTGTCCGGGCTTCCTCCCGGCCGCTTCGTGTTCGAGGGCTTCCTGCCGCGCAAGCAAGGGGACCGTCGCCGCCGCGTTGCCGAGCTCGCCGGAGAGACAAGGACGATCGTCGCGTTCGAGTCACCACATCGCATCGCCGCCGCGCTTGCCGACCTCCTCGACGGGTTGGGAGATAGACCGGCGGCGCTCGTGCGCGAGCTCACAAAGATCCACGAAGAGGTTCGTCGCGGGAGCCTCTCGGAATTGCTCGCCTCTCTAGAGGACCGGCCGCCGAAGGGAGAGATCGTGCTCGTCGTCGGGGGCGCGATCCACGACGACAGGCCGACGGCGTCGGCGGACGAGCTGGCGGGACGCGCGCGTGAGTTGATGGATGCGGGTGTGGAGCGCAAGGACGCTCTGACCCAGGTGGCGAGAGAAACCGGAGCGCGACGAAGAGAGGTTTTCGAAGCCTTGATCGAGCCGGGGGACTAGGGCGGGGCGCTAACGGGTGCTGGCGCTCTCCGTGTCCGGCAGCCTGACGGCAACGTTGCCGCGTTGGCCGAGCTCGGTGGCGCAGTTGTCGCATACGCGACGGTCGCGGAATTCGATGCTCGGGGACTCGGCGCCGCAGAACAGACACAGGTCGGCACGCTTCTGCAGGATGATCTGCTCGCCGTTGACGGAGATCTCTAGCTCGTCGCCCTCGCGGATCCCGAACACCCGCCGGAGCTCAGACGGAAGCACGATGCGACCCAACTCGTCGATCTTTCGGACCACGCCGGTAGACTTCATGGCTCGGTTCCCTCCCATGCCCATCGCTCCGAGGAGCGTTCCATTAGTTACCTGGTAAGTATTGGAGAAAATAGCCTGCCCATTCGCACCAGTCAAGCATTTAACAGGACAAGTAGGACGAACCGGACAAGCGGCCGGGTGATCGGGGGCCCTTCGTGAGCGAGCAGGTCTTCTACCTCACGACGCCGATCTATTACGTGAACGATGTCCCTCATCTCGGCCATGCCTACACCACCGTCGCGTCGGACGTGATCTGCCGGTTCCGGCGTCTGCAGGGCCGGGAGGTCTACTTCCTCACGGGCACCGACGAGCACGGAGAGAAGATCCTCCGCACCGCCGAGGAGAAGGGCATGAGTCCCAAGGAGTGGACGGATCAGATCCTGCCGCGGTGGAAAGAGGTATGGGCCGCTCTCGACATTACGAACGACGACTTCATCCGCACCACCGAAGAACGCCACGAGAAGGCGGTCCAGGTCTTCGTCCAGAAGCTGCACGACAGAGGCGAGATCTACCTCGGGACCTACAAGGGTCTCTACTGCGTCGGCTGCGAGGGGTTCAAGACCGAAGACGAGCTGGTCGACGGACGCTGCCCTCTGCACCCGACGCGCGAGATCGAGCATCTCGAGGAAGAGAACTACTTCTTCCGCCTCTCCAACTACGCCGAGGCGTTGATCGATCGTTACGAGAACAACGAGCGCGCGCTGATGCCGGACGGGCGCCGCAAGGAGATCCTGGGCAAGCTGCGCCAGGGCCTCGACGACCTATCCATCTCGCGCATCAGCTTCGACTGGGGCGTGCCCATCCCATGGGATCCGAAGCACGTGATCTACGTGTGGGTCGACGCGTTGCAGAACTACACCACGGCGGTCGGGTACTCCTACGATCAGGAGCGGTTCGATCGCGTCTGGCCGGCGAACGTCCACATGATCGGCAAGGACATCCTGTGGTTCCATTCCGTGATCTGGCCCGCGATGCTAATGGCGCTCGACATCCCCCTTCCGGAGACCGTTTTCGCTCACGGCTTCCTTCAGGTCGGCGGGGCCAAGATGTCGAAGTCGTCGCTGACGGGTATCTCTCCGCACGATCTGATCGCGACGTTCGGTTCCGACGGTTACCGCTACTTCTTCACGCGCGACGTTTCGTTCGGCCAGGACGGGGAGTTCTCATGGGAGGGCATGGTCGCGCGCTACAACTCGGATCTGGCCAACGACTTCGGGAACCTCGTGAACCGCGTCACGTCGATGCTCAACCGGTACCTCGACGGGGTGGTGCCGCGGGGGCCGAGCGAAGAGGAACTCGACGATGCCGATCGAGATCTGATGAAGGCACAACACAACGCGTACACGCACATGGTCCGTTCGATCGATCTGATCACCACGACCCAGGCGTCCAAGGCGGCGTTCTCGTTCGTGCGGAAGGCCAACGCCTACGTCGAAGAGGTAGCGCCCTGGAAACTCGCCAAGGACGACGCGCAACACCGCCGCCTCGAGATCGTGCTGTACCGGCTCGTGGACTCCCTGCGTCTGATGTCCGTGATGCTATCGCCGCTGATCCCGCGCGCGGCACAGGAGCTGTGGACGCGCCTCGGGCAGGAAGGAGACGTCTCGTCCCGCAACTTCGACGCGGACCTGAAGTGGGGCCTCACCTCCGAGGGCACCAAGATCGCGGTCGGCGATCCGTTGTTCCCACGGATCGAAGACGAAGCCACTACCTAGGCCCTCTCATTTGTGGTTCGACTCGCATTGCCATCTGCACATCTGCGAGGAGAACGCGCCGGTGGTCGAGGTGATCTCGCGCGCGACCCGATCGGGCGTGCTCGAGATGACGACTATCGGGATCGATGTCGCGTCGAGCCGGCGCGCCGTAGAGATCGCGGAGATGGGAGCCGGTATCTACGCGTCGGTCGGTCTTCATCCGAACTCGGCGACCGAGTGGGACGACACGACGGCGACGGCGCTCGAGGAACTGTTGCAGCACGAACGCGTCGTCGGGGTCGGAGAGTCGGGACTCGACTTCTACCGTGACTCGGCTCCGCCGGAGGTGCAACGCGAGGTCTTCGCCGCACACATCGAGCTGGCGAAGACCCACGATAAAGCTCTCGTCATCCACACCCGCGAGTCGCTGGACGATGCGCTCGACGTGCTCGCGGAACTTGGGCCACCGGCGCGGCTCGTCTTCCATTGTTGGTCGGGTGACGCCGAACGACAGCTGACGACCGCGGTGGATCTCGGTGCGTACATCTCATTCGCGGGGAACGTATCGTTCAAGAACGCAGACAACCTGCGGACCGCGGCGACGGCCGTGCCCCACGACCGGCTCCTGGTCGAGACCGATTCGCCGTACCTGACCCCGGTGCCCCATCGAGGGAAACCGAACGAGCCGCGTCAGGTGACCTTCGTGGGGCTCACGATCGCGCAGGCGCGCGAGCAATCGGTCCACCTGGTCGCCGAACAGACCACGCAGAACGCGCGCCGGTTGTTCTTGTGACACCCGAGGGCGAGCCGCTCCTCGGAGCGCGCCGGCTCCGCGAGGTCCTGGACGCACGCGGGATCCGGCCCAGCAAGGCGCTCGGTCAGAACTTCGTCACCGACCCGAACACGATCCGCAAGATCGTGGACGTAGCACGGCTCTCGTCGAACGACCGCGTCCTCGAGATCGGCGCCGGAGCGGGTTCGTTGACACTCGGGCTGGCCGCGGTCGCGCAGAAGGTGATCGCGGTCGAGCTGGATCGCCATCTCGTGCCGGTCCTGCAGGAGACCGTCGGGCACACCTCCAACGTAGAGGTCGTCCACGGCGACGCTCTCGAGATCCCGATGGATGCCCTCGACGTCAACAAGCTCGTCGGGAACCTGCCCTACAACATCGCGACCCAGGTGGTGCTGCGGGCGCTCGAGGAGGCGCCGCAGATAGACGACCTGACGGTGATGACGCAGCGGGAGGTCGGGGAGCGACTCGCCGCCGGCCCCGGCTCCAAGACCTACGGCCAGACGAGCGTGATGGTGGCGTTCTTCGCCTCCGCCGTACTCGCCGCGACGATCTCCCGGCGGGTCTTCTACCCGGTGCCCAACGTCGATTCGGTGCTGTTACGGATCGTCCGGAGGCCGGTGCCCGCCGACGTCGACCGGGCGCTGCTGTTCTCGCTCATCCGGGCCGCGTTCTCGCAGCGGCGCAAGAACCTGCGCAACACGCTGGCGTCCCTGGCGGGGTCGGCCTCGAACGCGGAGCGCGTTCTCCGGGCCGCCGAGATCGACCCCGAGCTCCGCGGCGAGACCCTCGCTCTGGACGATTTCATGCGTCTGAGCAGGACTTTCGCGACCTCACGCTGACTCGGTTCCCCTTCACAAAAGCAGACCCTTCCTGTAGCGTTTGCGCGGGCAGTGGTTGGACTAAAGGGACAAAACGATGCGGAACCGACGCGAGGCGCAGGTTCAGCGATCGGTGCTGATCGTTGACGACGACGAGGAGATCCGGCACGCCCTGCGTCTGATGTGCGAGACGGAGGGTTTCCACGTGGTGGGCGAGGCCGCCAACGGTGTCGAAGCCGTCCCCCTCGCCCTCAAGCATCAGCCGGATTTCGTGATCCTCGACTACCTGATGCCGCACCTCGACGGCGAGGGGACCGCGACGATGCTGCGCACGATCGCCCCGGGGGCCAAGATCGTGGCCTTCTCCGCCGTCCTCGATACCAAGCCGTCGTGGTCCGACTCCTACCTCAACAAGGCGCGCGTCTCGGAGGTAGCTCCTCTGCTTGAGAGGCTCATCACTTAGCCTGCTTCGGTGGGCGCCACCGCGGACATCTCCACCGGGCTACGTCTCCGGACGAACGCGAAGCTGAACCTGTTCTTGCGCGTGCTCGGGCGCCGAGGGGACGGCTACCACGAGCTCGAATCGATCTTCCACACCGTCGCGCTCGGAGACGACCTGCTCGTGGTCCCCACCTCGTCGGGTGAGGTCGACATCGACATGCGCCTCGAGGGGGCCGTCGGCGCGATCCCCGAGGTGCACGAGAATCTCGTCTCGATCGCGGCGCAGAGATTGATCGAGCGCGGCGCGACCAACGGGGGTATCGCGGTCGAGATCGTGAAACGGATCCCGTTCGGAGCCGGTCTCGGCGGGGGTTCCGGGAACGCCGCCGGGATACTCGTGGCGCTGAACGAGTTGTGGGATATGCGTTTGACGAACGAGGACCTGCAGCAGGTGGCGGGCCTGGTTGGGAGCGACGTTCCCTTCTGTCTCGGAGGGGGCACTGCTCTCGCAACCGCGCGCGGCGAGCAGCTCACGCAACTTCCGTCGCCGATCTCCATGGATTTCGTGCTCGGCATCTCGAACGAGCCGTTATCCACGCGCGACGTGTACGACGCGTGGGACGACATCACTTCCGAAGAGGAGATCAGCAGCGCCCCGATGGCACTAGCGCTCGGCAGCGGGGAGGTGGAGGAAGTGGCGTCCCTGTTGCATAACGATCTCGAGCCCGCGAGCTTCGGCCTCCGGCCCGAGCTCGGTGACCTGAAAGACGCGATGGGTGCGGCGGGTGCTCTCGGCGCGGCGATGTCCGGCTCGGGACCGACGATCTTCGGCATCGCCCGGTCGCCGGAACACGCGACCGAGATCGCAGAGCGCGTCCGCGGCGATTTCGATCGGGTCGAGGTGGTCGAGTCGATCGAACGATGCGTGGAGCGTCTGACCTGACCGCCACGCCCATCGGAGGTCCGGGTGGGACACGCGTCATCGACTCGACTTCTAGACTGGTCCGTAGGTGCCCCGTGGGGTAATTGGCAGCCCAAGGGATTTTGGATCCCTAGGTTCTGGTTCGAATCCAGGCGGGGCAGCGATGTACTCGCTGCGAGCACCGTTGACTTAGCGGCCGGAGGCGGGAGGTGACGTGGCAGGCACTGCGAAAGTGACGGCGGTGGTCCTCGCCGCGGGGCAGGGCAAACGTCTGCGATCGGAACTTCCGAAGGTCTTACATCGCGCCGCCGGCCGGCCGCTGGTCGTGCACGTGCTGTCGGCGATCGCGCCGCTCGAACCCGTGCGCACCGTGGTCGTTACGTCGATCCGTCGGGACGAGATCGCCGCGGCCGCCGGCGAGGCCGGATCCGAAGCGGACTTCGTGATCCAGGACCCCCCCGCGGGCACCGCCGACGCGGTCAGGGTCGCGCTCGAGCACCTCGGGCCCGTCGAAGGGATCGTTCTCGTCGTCGCCGGAGACACTCCTCTGGTGACGACCGAGACCCTCGCGCTGCTGCTGGAGACCCACGTCGCGGCCAGGGCCGGGGCGACGGTTCTGACCGCGCGTGTGACGGACCCGCGCGGGCTCGGACGGATCGTGCGCGCCGACGATGGAGGCATCGCTGCGATCGTCGAAGAGGCAGACGCGACCGAAGAGCAACTGACGATCAACGAGATCAACTCCGCGACGTACGCGTTCGACGCCGCGCGTCTAAACGATCTGATCGCGAAGGTCGATCGGGAGAACGCGCAGGGCGAGTACTACCTCACGGATGTGATCGGCTTGTTGGTCGCGCGCGGCGAACGTGTCCTGGCCCTCGTCGCGGACGAGATCGAGGGCCAGGGTGTCAACGACCGGGCTCAGCTCGCGCGGGCCTCGGCTCTGTTACGGGCGCGGGTTGCCGAGCGTTGGATGGCCGCGGGGGTGACGATCGTCGATCCGTCGACGACGTACATCGACGCCACCGTCGAGATCGAACGCGACGCGACGATCATGCCGTTCACCTTCCTCGAGGGGAGCACACGCGTGGCCGCGGGGGCCGAGGTGGGCCCGCAGGCGCGAGTGGTCGACTCCGAGATTGGGCCGGGCGCGGTGGTCAGTTACGCGGTCGTACGTGAGTCGATAGTGGGCCCCGAGGCTTCGGTGGGACCGTTCGCGTCGCTGCGTCCCGGGACCAAGCTCGGCCGCGGGGCGCGGCTCGGCACGTTCGTGGAGTCGAAGAACACCGAGGTGGGTGACGAGAGCAAGGCGAACCATCTCGCGTACCTCGGTGACGCCGAGATCGCCCGCGGTGTGAACGTGGGGGCCGGGACGATCACGACGAACTGGGACGGGCAACACAAGCACAAGACCGTGATCGACGACGACGCGTACATCGGCTCCGACACGATGCTCGTCGCGCCGGTCCGTGTCGGGAAGCGGGCGGCGACCGGCGCGGGGGCCGTGGTCCGGGATGACGTGCCGGACGATGCTCTCGCGGTCGGAGTTCCTGCCCGGATCATCGAGGGCAAGGGCAACAAGATGGGTAGGGTAGGGAGGGCTGCGGGTGGCTCGGAGGAGGCAGGAGAAGAGGATGCAGCTCCCGACACATAAGCGCTTGATGATGTTCTCCGGCACCGCGAACCCCGAGCTCGCCGACGAGATCGCTCGCCACCTCGGGATGAAGCTGTCCCAGGTCGAGGTGGCCACGTTCGCCAACTCCGAGAGCTACGCCCGTTTCTCCGACTCCGTGCGGGGCTGCGATGCGTTCGTCATCCAGAGCATCAGCGATCCCGTGGATCACCACGTGATGCAACAGCTGATCATGATCGACGCGCTCAAGCGGGCCTCGGCGAAACGAATCACCGCGGTGTGCCCGCTCTATCCGTACTCGCGACAAGACCGCAAGGCGCGGGGGCGGGAGCCCATCACCGCGAAGCTGATGGCCGACATGTACGAGGCGGCCGGCGCCGATCGGATGATCGCGGTCGACCTGCACACGGGGCAGATCCAGGGCTTCTTCGACGTGCCGTTCGATCACCTCACCGCGATGCCCCTTCTCGCGGACTGGTTCGCCGACAACGTGCTCGAAGACGACTTCGTGGTCGTGTCTCCGGATGCGGGTGGCGTGCGGCTCGCCGACAAGTGGGCCGAGCATCTGAACCAGTTCCACGGGCTCACGGGTCAGGTCGCGTTCCTTCACAAGCAGCGAAGCAAGGACCAGCGCAACGTGAGCCAGACGCGTTCGGTCGTAGGTGAGGTGGACGGCAAGGTGTGCGTGATCGCCGACGACATGATCGACACGGCCGGGACGCTCATCCAGGGCGTCGAGAGGTTGCTGGAGGCCGGTGCGACCGAGGTCTACGCGGCGGCGACGCACCCGATGCTGTCGGACCCCGCTGTGGACCGGATCAAGAACTCACCGCTCAAGCAGTTGGTGGTGACGAACACGCTGCCGCTGCCCTCGGAGAAGCAGTTCGACAAACTGACGGTGCTGACGATCGCCCCAACGATCGCCCAAACGATCAAGGCAGTATTCGAAGAAGCCTCAGTCTCCGACCTCTTCCACGGAGAAAACCAGCCCTAGCCCTCGACCTTGTGTAGCTATTTCGCTCTCAGCGCGAACTGGCTACAGAAGGTCGCCTTGGCCCAGCGCCCGTTGGAGGTCTGCCGCGAGCTGTGGCTCGGTGGACAACAGTTCTTCAGTCACGCGGAACGTTCGTAGCCAGTGGGTCGTCGCGCCGTTCCCTTTGGTCTGATCCTTCGACCACGACGTGCGACCAGAATGGTGCTGGTA
>JBOGWY010000160.1:0-7462 GCA_050694015.1 Actinomycetota bacterium
GATCAGGGGTTCGGCTATGCGGCGGGCCCGCCGGGTGATGCGTAGGTATTCCTCCTCGATCTCTTGCCGGGGCTGGGAGAGGTAGCCCATCGCGATGCCGACGGCTTCGAGATCCTCCGGCTTCGTCGGCAGCGCGTCGACCGGGCGCCCCACGAGGAAGAACAGACGGTTCCGGAGCCGGGACATGAAGCGATACGCCTCGGTGAGCCGGCGCGCGTCGTCGTGCGGGATCAGGTCGAGCTTCGCCGCGGCTTCTAACGCTTCGATCGTTCCGGGAACGCGGAGCTCGGGATGTGCGTGAGCCTGCTGCATCTGGATCATCTGGATCGCGAACTCGATGTCGGCGACGCCGCCCGGCCCCATCTTGATGTGGCGGCGCGGTTCGGTGCCGCGCGGGACGCGCTCGCGTTCCATTCGCGCCTTGAGATGTCTGATCTCGGCAAGGGCGGCCTGGGTCACCTCGCCCGGGAACGCGCGTGGGCGTGTCATATCGATGAACCTTGAACCCACCTCCGGATCCCCGGCCGCGGCGCGCGCCTTTATCAGCGCCAGGTGCTCCCACGGTTTCGCCCAGCGGTCGTAGTACTCGGCGAACGATCCGAGCGAGCGTACGAGGGGGCCGGACTTGCCCTCGGGCCGCAGGCCCGCGTCGATGCGGAACGCCTGGCCTTCGGGAGTGATCTCGCCGATCGCTCGCATGAGGCGCTCGGCGAGCGTTTCGGCCTCGTGCGCGGTCCCGTCGTGGACGAACATCACGTCGATGTCCGAGGAGTAGTTGAGCTCCCGGCCCCCCAGTTTCCCCATGGCGATCACCGCGAACGACGGCACGGACCGGTCCTGGAGCGCGGCCTCGAGAACGGCCTCGGCGAGATCGGTCAGACCCTCGCCCACCGCCGTCGCGTCGACGACTCCGCCGATGTCGGCGAGAGACACGCGCAGCATCTCGCGGCGCTTGAAGCGGCGGAGCGCATCGAAGCGCCGCTCGGGATCGCGCCATCCGAGCGACGCGATCGCCTCGCGCATCAGCCGGTCGCGATCCTTGGGTTCCCCGGGTCCGCGGGGATCGGCGATGAGCGCGACCTCCTCGGGCACGTGGGCGAGCACGTCGCTCAGGAGGCGGCCGCTCCCGAGCACCTTCGCGAGGAATTCGAGCCCGGGCGGGTTGTCTCGGAACGTGCCGAGCACGTCGACGCGGCTCTCGAGCGCCTCACCGAGAGTCAGGAACCCGAACAACCCTTCGTCGGGGAGGGGCGCGTTCGTCAGATGCCGGAGCAGTGCCGGGGTCAGGACGCGGAACAGCTTCGCGCGGCGTGACGTTCCCGCCACGAGTCCGTCGAGCGTGCGCGCGGCCCGATCGACGTCGCGGAAACCCAGAACCAAGAGCCGGTCCTTGAGCGCCTCGCGCGACAACCTCGTCGCCGACGGGTCTGCCAGCGTCTCGATCATCGGCCGGTAGAAGAGGCGCTCGAAGCGGTTCCTCACGTCGGCCAGCACGCCTCTGTGCGCGCGGTCGAAGCGTTCGAGCGCGCTCTCCGCCGGGGTGTCGCGGAATCCCATCGTGCGCGCGACGCGCGCGCGGTCCTCCTCGGCCGGCGGCAGATGATGGACCTGACGTTCCTGCCACAGTTGCGCGCGGTGCTCGACGTTGCGCAACCAGCGGTAGGCGACCGAGAGACCGGCACCGTCGTCCTCGGCGATGTAACCGCCGTCGACGAGCGACGCGATCGCGTCCAACGTGTTCGCGGAGCGCACCGTCGCGTCGGACCCTCCGTGCACGAGTTGCAACAGTTGGATCGAGAACTCGATGTCGCGGATCCCGCCGGGACCGAGCTTGACGTCATCGGCATCGGAGCGAGCCTTGCGCGTCGATCGCTGCGCGTGATCCTCGACGCGCTCCTTCATCTTCCGGATGTTCTCGACCTCTTCGGCGCTCATCGCCTCCGGATAGATGAGCTTGCGCGTCTCTTCGATGAAGGTGGTGCCAAGTGCTGCATCACCGGCCGCCGCGCGCGCCTTGATCAATGCCTGGTACTCCCAACTCTTCGCCCAGCGCCGGTAGTACTCCAGGTATCCATCGAGCGACCTGACGAGCGCGCCGTTGCGTCCTTCGGGACGCAGGTTCATGTCGACGCGGAACGCTTGCCCCTCGGGTCCGAACTCGCTCAACGCCGACAGCACGCGCTCGGCGGCCTTCAGCGCGTCGGACCGCGCGGGGTCGGCCAGGAACATCAGGTCGATGTCCGACGAGTAGTTGAGCTCCCGGCCCCCGAGCTTCCCCATGGCGATGACGGAGAAACCGGCCGGTGCCTCGACGGCCTGCAGGGTGACCTCCAGGCAGGCATCGGCGAGGTCGCTCAGCGCGAGCCCGACACGCGGCAGCTCGATCTCGGAGGTGAGGTCGCGAGCGGCGATCTCGAGCAGCCTGCGCCGCTTCTCCGCCCTCAGCTCCGGGAACCCGCCCCGCTCCACCGCCTCCCGCATGATCCCGCCGTACGCCGCCTCACCCGGGAGGGGCCGCTCGAGGGCCAACAGCTCCACGGCCGAGGGGTCTCTATCGAGCACCTCGCTCAGCGACCGGCTCGCGGCCCGCACCGCTCGGACGCGGTGTTTTCCCAGGTCAGGGTCCATATCTGGGCCGAGCCTACGGCGGCCCCGAACCCCTCCTTTGTGGACCGTCCACAGACATCTACACCCGTTTTCTCAGCGGGGTCGGCTGGACTCTCTTCGCGGTCTTCGCTAACGTGCCCAACTTCATGCGCGCCGACGAGCGCGTTTCAGGCGGGCCCCAGAGGTCCGCTGTGGGGCCGGAGCAAGGCCCCGCCGCCCGAGATCGCGGCAGGTCGCCAACGGTGACCCGGCTCGGAGCGGCCCAAGCAAGCACAGGAGGTTGTTGTGAACTATTCGCGCACGGTCGCGGTCGCCGTCATGGGGTTGATCCTGACGGTCTCCGCGCCGGTACTTACGACGCGGGTCCGGGCTCATGAGATGTCCGATGTGAACGCGCAGCAGAAACACATCGAGGATCGCGGGCGCAGTCAGATCGGCGCGCCGTACTCCTACGGCGGCGAGTCCCCGAGCGGCTTCGACTGCTCCGGCTTCACGCGCTGGGTCTACTCGGAACACGGCGCGAACCTGCCGCACTCGTCCGACGCGCAGTTCGAGCTTGCGGGCGACAACGGCTACAAGCGCGTGTGGCACCGCAAGGCTCTCGAGGTCGGTGATCTCGTCTTCCACGACACCGGCAGCGGCCGCGTTGGACACGCAGGTCTCTACATAGGCGACGGCAAGTTCATCTCGTCGACCTCGTCTGAGGGTGTGCAGGTGCGTTCGCTCTACGACTCCTACTGGGGGCCGCGTTGGGTCGGCGCGACGCGCGTACCGGCGACCAACGATGGTTCCGACGAGCGGGGATCGAAGCGGACTTCAGAGCAGGGGGAGGTACCTGTCGACCTCATAGGGCGACACGTAGCCCTTGTACTCGTTCCACTCCGCCCGCTTGTTGCGGAGTAGGTACTCGAAGACCTGCTCGCCGAGCGTTTCGGCAACGAGCTCCGAAGACTCCATCTCCTTGACGGCCTCGAAGAGGTCGTCGGGTAGTTGCGCAATGCCGCGCGCACGGCGCTCGCTCTCGGTCATCTCGTAGATGTTGTCGGTCGCCTCGGGCGGGAGCTCGTAGGCCTCGTCGATCCCCTTGAGACCCGCGGCCAGCATCACGGAGAACGCGAGGTACGGGTTGCAGGCGGGGTCGGGTGAGCGCATCTCGACACGGGTCGACTGATCCTTGCGCGGCTTGTACATCGGCACGCGGATCAGCGCGCTGCGGTTGTGCCGTCCCCAACACACGTAGACCGGAGCTTCCGTCACCGGGTAGCCGCGGCCCGTGATCAATCGCTTGTAGGAATTCACCCACTGGTTGGTCACCGCGGTGATCTCGCGCGCGTGCACGAGCAGACCCGCGGTAAAAGCCTTGGCGACCTTCGAGAGGTGGTACTCGTCCGACGAATCGTGGAACGCGTTCTCGTCGCCCTCGAACAGCGACAGGTGCGTGTGCATGCCGGAGCCGGGCAGATCGGTCGACGGTTTCGGCATGAACGTCGCGTACATCCCGCGTTTGGCCGCGGTCTCCTTCACGACAAGTCGGTAGGTCATGACCGAATCGGCCATCGTGAGCGCGTCCGCGTGCCGCAGATCGATCTCGTGCTGGCTCGGCGCGACCTCGTGGTGCGAGAACTCCACCGGGATACCCATCCGCTCCAGCACACCGATCGTGTCGCGTCGCAGTTCCTGAGTCAGATCGAGCGGCGTCAGGTCGAAGTAACCGCCGTGATCGATCGGGGTGGGGTCGTTCTCGGACTTGAAGAGGAAGAACTCCATCTCGGGGTGCACGTAGAACGTGAAGCCGCGCTCCGCCGCCTTCTCGAGGTTGCGTCGCAGCACGTAGCGAGGGTCGCCCCAGAACGGACGCCCGTCGGGCGTGTAGATGTCGCAGAACATCCGGGCCGCGCCCTCGTCGCCTTCACCATGTGACGGAATGATCTGGAACGTCCCCGCGTCGGGCCGCGCCAGCATGTCGGACTCCTGCACCCGCGCGAAGCCTTCGATCGCGGAGCCGTCGAACCCGATGCCTTCGTCGAACGCTTGCTCGAGTTCCTCCGAGGTCACCGCGAACGACTTCAGGAAGCCGAGCACGTCGGTGAACCAGAGCCACACGAGCCGGATCCCGCGTTCTTCGATGGTGCGCAGCACGTAATCCTGTTGTCTCTCCATGTCACCAGCCTAAGACTCCCCGGTTTCATCGGCGTTAACTAGGCGTCGGGGCGTCCCGACACGGGACTAGGCTGGAAGCGTGATCCGCATAGCGCTCGCGCAGATGAAAACGATCGTTGGGGACGTCGCCGGCAACGTCGACAAGATCCTCGCGGCCATGGAACGGGCGGACGCCGAGGGGGCCCAGGTCGTGGTCGTGCCGGAGCTCGCGATCACGGGCTATCCGCCCGAGGACCTGCTGCTGAAGAAGACGTTCGTCGCCGCGAACCGGTCCGCTCTCGATCGGGTCGCCGCCGCGAGCACCGACGTGTTGACCGTCGTCGGGTTCGTCGATCGGGATGGCTCCAAGATCTACAACGCGGCCGCGCTGTGCCACAGAGGAAAGCTCGTCGGGGTCTACCGCAAGCACCTGTTGCCAAACTACGGCGTGTTCGACGAAGCCCGTTACTTCGAGGAGGGCGACGAGCATCTGCTCTTCGAGACCGCGCACGGCGTGATCGGCGTGTGCGTCTGCGAGGACGCGTGGAGTCCGACCGGGCCGGTGATCAGCCAGGGGGATGCGGGGGCCCAGATCGTGATCAACATCAACGCATCGCCGTTCCACAAGAACAAGCTCGAAGAACGCGCCGAGATGCTCTGCGAGCGTGCGCGTCGCTCGCAGTCGTCGATCGTCTATGTCAACGCAGTGGGGGCGCAGGACGAGCTCGTCTTCGACGGCGGCTCGTTGGTCATCGATCCCGACGGCCACGTCGTATCGCGCCTGCCGCAGTTCGAGGAGGACTTCGCGATCGTCGACGTTCCCCTCGGGACCTCGCGTCGCAGCGACATCGCCACGGTCAGACGGATCCCCCTCGGCCTACGTGAGCCATCCGGCACCGCACCTCCCACACCGGCGATCGCCGATCCATTGCCCTCTGCCGAAGAGGTCTATCGCGCGCTGGTGTTGTGCCTGGGCGAGTACGCGCGCAACAACAACTTCTCCAAGATAGTCCTCGGGCTCTCGGGCGGGATCGACTCGACGCTCACCGCGGTGATCGCGGCCGACGCGCTCGGCCCCGACGCGGTGCTCGGGGTCGCGATGCCGTCCGAGTTCTCGTCGACACATTCGATCGAGGACGCGAAACAGCTCGCCGCCAATCTCGGCATCGAGATGCTCGAGATCCCCATCGCGACGATCTACCGCGACTACGTCGACGTGATGGAACAAACATTCGGCTCGGTGAAGATGGGACTAGCCGAGGAGAACCTACAGGCACGCATCCGCGGCAATCTCGTGATGGCGATATCGAACCGTTACGGTCACTTGCCGGTCGCGACCGGGAACAAGTCGGAGATGGCATGCGGGTACGCGACGCTTTACGGCGACATGGCCGGCGGCTTCGCGCTGCTCAAGGACGTGTTCAAGACCGAGGTCTACGAGGTGTCGCGCTACCGCAACTCCGTCTCGCCCGTGATCCCCGAGAACGTGATGACGAAGCCGCCGTCGGCGGAGCTCCGCCCGAACCAGAAGGACAGCGACTCGCTGCCCGCCTACGACGTTCTCGACCCCATCCTCGACGCCTACATCGAGGAGGACGCCGGCGCCGACGAGATCGTCGAGCGCACCGGTACCGACCGTGAGACGGTCGAGCGCGTCATCTCGCTCGTCGACCGCGCCGAGTACAAGCGCCGCCAGGCGCCACCTGGGCCGAAGGTCACGACGAAGGCGTTCGGGCGCGATCGCCGTCTGCCAATCACGAATCGCTGGCGGGAATCCCAGGCGGCGAACCTCCCCGAGCGAGCTGTGGGCCGCGGCGGGGAGGCGCAAGAAAGCGGCGATTAGTCCACCATTGACCCATGGCATGGACCGTGCTGTTGCTCTCCGACGAGGCCGAGGACGTGAGGGACCTGCTCCCCACGTTCCCGATCGCGCCCTACCGGATCGTGCGGATGCCCCTCAAGGGCACCGAGTCCTCGGACCTGATTACGGTCCACCCCGACCTGATCCTGATCGATGCCACCCGCGAGATCGACATCGCCGAGGACGCCGCCAAGCGCCTCGCACTGGCGTGGGAGATAGGTCTCCCCCCGATCCTGGTCGTCGTCGACGAGAACGCCGTCGCGCGCTTCCGCTTCGAGGTGGGGGTCGACGATTTCATCCTGCAGGACGCGTCGGTCGGTGAGATCTCCGCGCGCCTCAACCTCGCGTCGCGGCGCGCCGGGCACGGCGACGACGCCACCGTGCTCAAGATCGGCGATCTCACGGTCAACCCGGAGAACTACCAGGTGTATGTGCGCGGCCGGCCCCTCGATCTGACCTACAAGGAGTTCGAGCTGCTGAAGTTCCTCGCGCAACGCCCGGGCCGCGTCTGCGACCGCGACCTGTTGCTGCGCGAGGTGTGGGGCTACGACTACTTCGGCGGCACGCGAACGGTTGATGTCCACATCCGTCGTCTGCGCGCGAAGCTCGGAGTCGAACACGAGACCCTGATCGAGACGATCCGCAACGTTGGTTACCGGTTGGTGCCACGCCCGCGCGACCGTTAGATGTCCTTCGTCGTCGGGACGCTGATCGCGATCTTCTTCCTCGAAGGCGCATGGCGCGTCGCTCTCATCGCCGCCGTCGCACTGCTCGAGCTCGCCGAGATCGCGCTGTGGCTCAGGTGGAGGAAGGTGCGCTCGTCGACCGGTGTCGAGGCGATGGTCGGGATGCACG
>JBOGWY010000161.1:0-20435 GCA_050694015.1 Actinomycetota bacterium
CGATCGGTGAGGCTCTCGTCGCTGACTCCGCCGAGATCGGCCGCCACCTGGGGGATCAACGTGAGCGTCGTGGCGCGCGTCTTGTCGATCGCGAAGCGCAGTGCGACCGCGCGCGAGAACCCCAGCACCGCGACCCACGCGTTGATCTCGACCATGGCATCGCCCAGCGGCCACAGGCCGAGCTCGGTCCAGTCCATCTGGGTCTGGACCCCGGGACCGGTCTCGAAGCGGACCTCGGGCTCTTTGTCTTCGATCGTCCTAAGCAGCCGCACCCGGCGGGCGAAGCTCACGTAGCTGCCCTCATAGCCGAGCTCGATGACCTCGCGATAAAGCGTCGTCGCCCGGATCTTGCTGCAGACGTCGAGGCGGCGCCTGACGTGGGCGAGCTGGTGCTCGCTCAAGTCGGCGGGACACGATCGCGGCCCGTAGCTCGACGGCTGATCGGCCGAGACGTAGCGGGCAACCGTTCGGCGGTTGATGTTGAACTCACGGGCAAGAGCGGCGATGCTCCAACCGTGTCGATGCAGTGCACGTAGCTCCATCCAGATCTCCTCGCTGACCATCTGTCCCTCCTGCCACCTGGGGTCTTCGTCAACCGCAGGCTGGCAGGGGGGACTGCTTTTTCCCCGGCATTGAAAAAGCCCCCGGATCTCTCCGGAGGCTGTGCACTTTTCGTGATCGGGTTAGAGCACTATTCGTGATCGCTCACAGAGGGTGTCTCTGGCTGAACGATCGCTGTCTGCGCAACAACCTTGGTCGGACTGAAGATAGCCACCGCCAACACGGCTGTGAGCAGCCAGACATGAACTCCACGCACCGAGATCCCCTTTCGCTAAGCCGAAACCGTTAGGAACAGCTACGGCAGCGGCGAAGCGAAAGCGCAGTACCTGGATGGGGGGTTTTCGGCTTACTCCGATTGGACTAGCCCGATTCCGATGCGGCAGGCGCGAACGCCATGAAGGAGGAGGCGACCAACGATCATCTGGGTGGCAGCCTTAGACGTTCTCTCCCGGGTGCTCCTCGAACTGGGTCACCGGCATGATCGTCACGTCGTTCAGCCGCCAGTCGAGCGATGCGAGGTGCGCCGCCGCGTCGTCGATGTTCTCGGTGAGCTTCTCGTCCGAGGTCGGGATCACGAATATCTCGCCGAAGTAGACGTGTCCGTCTTCGCGCATGCGTACCCGTGCATCGCGCACCCATGACAGCTTCTTCATCTCGGTCTCCATCCGGGCCGGGAGCGGATCCACGGACGAGCCGTCGACAACCGTCGGCGCACTGTCCATCAGGTCGGAGACCGACGCACGCAGATTGGTTACCCCGTCGCGGATGATGTCGAGCGAGATGACACTCGCCGCCACCGCGTCGGCCCACCAGAGCCCCCACGCGATCCCGAGGACGCCGAGTATCGCTGCGACCGCGGTGAGCCAGTCGGCCTTGTTCATCTTGGCGTCGGCGAAGAGGACCTTGTCGTGGAGTTCGTTGGCGAGCGGAAGCTTCATGCGCCCGATCAGCATCGCCGGGAGCCCGCTGTACGCGGCAGCCGGGATCATCAGCCATCCGAGCCAGATCTGGTGGCCGAAGAGGCTCACGGTCCCTATCGACGGATGCTCGAACGTGGCGAGCTTCATCACCGCATCGAAGAGGAGGAACGACCCCATGCCGGCGAGCGCCAGCGCGGCGACGAGGTAACCGATCGAGATCGAGCGGTGCCACCCGTAGGGGTGATTGGAGTCGGGGATGCGGCTTCTGATCCGGTTGGCCACCAGGAACGCGAGCGGCGGGATCAGGCTGAGCATGTCCTCGAACCACGCCGTCTTCATCGCCTGCGACGAGCCCAGTGTGAGGTAGATGGCGATGATGGCCGTGATCAGGTAGGCGATCGTGATCCACTCGAGTTTGATCGCGCGCTCGTAAACGTTTCGCTTCCTCGACGGGAACTCGAAGCGCGGAGAGACGCTCATCGCAACATGTCCATCTCTTCAAGCACCTGGTCGAGCGTCGCCTTGTGTTCCAGCAGGAACCGTTCGAGCCGGGTGATGAACGCGTTCTCGCCGTGCCTCGTCGCCATGACGTGATCCGTCTCGAGCAGGCGCACGCCCGAGTCCACGAGGTCGAGGTCGTCCACGAGGAAGTTGTCGATCGCGACGGCGCCGTCGACGCCGGTGATGTCGTCGACCTGTATCGGGATCGCGTCCTGCTTCTCGACGAGCCCGGCCCCCTCGGTACCCCGCTCGACGGAGACGCGCACGCCGGCGATGTCCTCGATGTTCTCGGGGGCCGCGATCACGAGCTGGGTCGTGTGATACGGATGCGTGAGCGCGATCTCGGATGACAGCGAGCTGGTCGCCTCGAGTCCCGCGATCAGGAGGTCGAGCTCGCCCACATGGACGGCGGCCGCCAGCTCCTCCACGCTGCCCTCGAAGTATTCGATCTCGGCATCGAGCTCCGCGGCGAAGCGCTCGACCAACGCGACCTCGACGCCGGAGGGCTCCGGACCCGAGAGGACGACCCACGGCGGATTCTCGGCGACGCCCACGCGCAGCGTTCCGCCGACGACCCGTTCGAGGGTCCCCTCAGGGTCGCGCGGCAGGCCACACGCGGCCGGCACGCACACGCAGAGCGCGACCGCGATGAGTCGGATGTTCATAAGGTGGTGTTATCCCACCACGCCGGTGGGAGAGTTCTCCGGCGCGTCTATTCGGGACGCGTCAGCTGATCGATCGTCGTGACGACCTTGTCCTTGACCGCCGCTACCGTGGCCGTCGCGGCGGCGTGCGCTTTGCCCAGCCGATCGTTCGGGTCGTCGGTCGGCCCGGGCGGATCCGGGTCGTTCGGCAGCTCGTCGCGTCCCTTCACGGTGGCTTCGATCGTCGCGATGACGACATCGGTCACCTGCGACTCTTCGGCCTCTGTGATCGCGGTCGCGCCTTCGATCGTCCCCCGCAGAACGGGAGACGGAGCGCGCGGCGTCTCCGACGGGATGGGAGCCGCGACCCTGCGCGGACCCGGGGCGTCATCGACCGGTGACGACGGCAGACCGGTCAGCGCGACGACGACGATGACCGCCGAGGCCGCGACGCGCTCGACGAAGTAAGGGAACTGAGGAGCGACCGTCGCGAGGTTGGGAGTGGTGTGCGCCGACTCCGAGCGTCCGAAGGTCGATCGGAACGCGAGCACCGGTGCGAGAGCCCAACCCTCGGCGCGATCCCACGCCTTGCGCAGCGACGTGCGCGCACGGTGAAGCAGCGCCTTCACCTGATCGGGTGACATGCGTAGCGCGCCGGCGATCTCGCGGTGCGAGAGACCTTCGACCGCGCGCAACGTCAGTGCGCGCGCGTGGAGCGGTTGCACCTCTTGGATCGCGGCCTCGAGACGCGGGTGGTCTCCGACGACGAGTTCCTCGGGACCGGACTCCGTCCCTTCGATGCCGTTGCCGTCGGGAAGGGCAACGAGGTGCGTGCGCGACTTGACGCGGAGATGGTCGACGCAAACGTTCGCGGCGATGCGCGTGAGCCACGCGCCGAGCTGGTACTGCCCGTTGAAGCGCGGGAGGGCCTGGTAGGCCTTGAGGAAGGTCTCTTGAGCCGCTTCCTCGGCGTCGGCCGTGTTGCCCAACATCCGGTAGCAGACGCGCATCACGCGGGCCTGGTGCCTCCGGTACATCTCGTCGTAGGCGTCCGGGCACCCGGCCTGGAACTCGATCACCAGGTCGCGGTCGCTGAAGGCACCGGTGGGGCTCATAAGGGGGAAGGTTGGCCCTTCGGGGGCCGGTTCCTGCTTCCCCTGTCGCCGAGTGGGACTGGAGTGGCTAAATGTGCGCGCCACGTCCCACTCGGCGGGGCGGGGGCTCAGACCGAGGTGGTCTCCATGCTGCGGTCGCCGGCGCTCTCGGGCGACGGGATGGGCTGGGTGCCGGGCCCGGTGGGGTAGGTGTCCCGGTAGCCCGTGGAGCCGCCCCCGATCAGCTGCTCGACCTTGCCGGACTTGTAGGCGTAGAGCCCGCCTGCGACGAGCCCTCCGAGGACGAGCTTGCCGATGTTGCGCCGGATGAAGCCCTGCTTCGGTGCCCGGGCCTCCTGGACGCGGTCGACGACCTTCTTCACGGCCACTGCCGCAAGGATCTTCTTGAGCGTGGGGTTCATCCCGCGCCTGTGGTGACTCATAGGGCCTCCCTCGATGGATCGTTCCAACCGGTGATTACTACCCTATGGGAGCGGTGCCAACCGGGGCGAGCCGGCTCGGGGGCGGGGAAGCGCTTGAACGGCTGTTCAGAGCGCCCTAACACTCGTCCAAAGCCGTACGCGCTGCGGTACAGGACAATGGGGTCGCCGATGATCCATCACGAAGAGTTCGAGATAAAGACCGGTGGCCGTCTCGACGCCGTCGACGTCACTGAGGACATCCGAGACACGCTCCGCAGTTCCGGCGTCCGGCTCGGCAGCGCGCTGATCTTCTCTCCGCACACCACTTGTTGCATCGTCGTGGGTAGTGCGGGGGCCGAGACCGCGCGGAGCCTCGAGGCGACGATGAGAGCCATCGCCGCCGAGGACGGCTACTACGCGCACGACGATCTGACGATCAGGACCGAGAACCTCGTCGACGACGAGCCCGCGAACGCACCGGCGCACATCCTGCATGCGGTCGCCGGTAAGGCCAGTGAATGCATCCCGGTCGCGGACGGCGACCTGTTGCTCGGCGATGATCAGCGGGTCCTGTTCGTCGAGCTCGACTCGTCGCGACTCCGCCGTTACGTGATCCAGGTCCTCGGCGAGTAGCGGATAAGTGGTTCAGCTCGGGGAGGCCCCGGCGCCGTGGCTGGTCGACGACCTGCTACGGATCGAACAGACCCTGCTGGCCCGGGCCGGCGCATCCCCACACCCGCTCGTCAGCGAATCCGCGACGCATCTGATCCGCGCCGGCGGCAAGCGCCTCCGGCCGGCGCTGGTGCTGGTCTCGTCCCGGGCCGGTGAGGCGGGCCGCCCGGAGACCGATCTGGCGGCGGCATCGATCGAGCTCGTCCACCTCGCCACGCTGTACCACGACGACGTGATCGACGAGACCGAGACGCGCCGCGGCGCGCCGACCGTTCACTCGAAGTGGGGCATCGACATCGCCGTGCTCTCCGGTGACTATCTGTTCGCTCAGGCCTGCGCGCTGGGGGCCGAGGCCGGTGGTGACGTCCCGCTCGTGCTCGCTCGCGCGGTCGCCGACGTGTGCGAGGGCCAGATCGTCGAGACCGCCGCGCTCTCCGATCCGCGCCGCGACGTGAACGAATACATCGACACGATCAAGCACAAGACCGCGGCGCTGTTCCGCGCCGCGTGCGAGATGGGAGCGTCGACCTCGGGAGCACCCGAGGGGGGCCGGGCCGCGCTGAGGACCTACGGCGAGGAGCTCGGCATCGCGTTCCAGATCGTCGACGACCTCCTCGACCTCACAGGCGACCCCGCGGTGACCGGCAAGATCCCGGGCACCGATCTCAAGGAAGGCGTGTTCACGCTCCCGGTCCTGATCGCATGCGAACGCGACCCGGCCCTCGTCGCGCATCTGGAGAGGGGCGAGCACGGGCTCGATCTCGTGCGGCCGATCCTCGAGGCGACCGGAGCCCTCGAGGCGGCCCGCGACACCGCCGCCCACCATGCCGCCCTGGCCCTCGAGGCCGCGGGGGCCACCGGCTCCCCCGAGGCCGAAGAGGCCCTGACCACGATCGTCTCGGGAGTCCTAGCCCAACTCACCTAACCCCAAATCGCGTTTTGAGCGCTTGCACCCGGCATATGGCCGGGTGCGCGGGCACAGAACGCGCTCTTGGGGGTGCGGCGGGACCACCTGCGGTTTACGACCGCCCCCTCTATGGGTATACCTCCGCTAGCAACTGTTCTACAGTTGCAAGCACCCACGGAAGGAGAAAATCATGGCTAACAGGACCGAAACCCTGGAGCGTGTCCGCGAGCGGGCCCTCGAGGTCGGCGTCTACCTGCCGCTCGGCGCTTACGCGGCGGTCCGGGACGAGATCTCGGAGCTGGACTCGCGCCGTATCCGCAAGCTCTACAACGGCCTCATCGACCGCGGTCAGAACCGCCTCGAGCCCGTCGAGCGCAACCTCCGTCGTCGCGCCCGCAGGTTCAACGGCGACATCGAGAAGGCCGGCCGCGAGGTCCGCACGAACGTCCGTAAGGGCGCTAAGCGTGCCAATGCTGCGGTCAGCGAGATCGCGCCGAAGCTCCCGCGTGTCGCGGCCCCCAAGAAGGCGAGCGAGCTCCCGATCAAGGGCTACAACTCGCTCACCGTTAGCGAGATCACCTCGCAGCTCAAGGGCCTCACGCAGACCGACCTCGCGAAGGTCTACAAGTGGGAGCGCAACCACGAGAACCGCAGCACGATCCTCGAGTCGATCGAGTCGAAGTTCGTCGACCTGCCGATCCCGACCTACGACGCGCTGACCGTGGACGAGATCACGTCGCGCATCGACGGACTGTCGCAGAGCGAGCTGAAGACGATCCGTCGCTACGAGAACGACACCAAGAAGCGTGCGACGGTGCTCGAGAGGATCGACGCACAGATCAAGTAGCCGTTTTGTTCTGTAAGCGCACGCCTGAAAACGCGGGTCGCGCCGCGTCACGCAATAATGCCGACCCGCCCGCCCAAAACCGTCTGATGGGCATGCTCCGTAGCAACGGTTACGGGTTAGCGGACTAGTTTGGGCCCGGTCGGCTTCGGTTGGCCGGGCCCGAGCCTTTTCACGAACATGTCGACCAGCGTCTCGATGTACTCACCCTCGTCCGCGGGGAGCAGATGCTTGCCGCCGAGGATCTCCTGTTCGACGAAGAACGCGAGCAACGAGTTGAAGAACAACCGCGCCGCCATCTGCGGATCGACCTTGCCCCGGGCCCTCTCGTTCATCCTGTCGTCGAGGATCTGAGCCAGCTCGGTGATCGACTCGCCGACCGCGTCGGCGAAGAACGCTTCCTTCTCTTCCGGGAACACCTGGACCTCTTGGAGCAGCAGCCGAGTGATCTCTTTGTTCTGCCGCAGCACGTCGAAGAAGCCGCGCGCGAGCACGATCAACAGCGCGCGCAGGTCGAGTTGCGCGGCGAGCTCCGGCAGCGTACGCAGCAGTGACAGGAACGAGTACTCGTCGATGATGGCGCGGAACAGATCGCGTTTCGACTCGAAGTAGTGGTAGATCAAGCCTTCCGTGATGTCCGCGGTGCGCGCGATGTCGCGCATCGAGGTGCCGTGAAAACCTTTCTCGGCGAACAGATGCAGCGACGTCTGGAGGATGTCCTCCCTGCGGTCCCGGCGCTCTCGGCCCTCACGGCCCTCACGGCCCCCCGCCTCCCGCACCATGCGAACTACAACCCCTTGGCTCGAGCGGTGTGCCCGCCGCGCTTGCGGTCGTTGATCTGACGGAGCAGCTCCTCGCGCGCCTCGCGCACCGCCTGCCCGACATCCGCGTTGTCGGCTTTCGCGATCAGGTGGTTGCGCCCGAAATCGAGTTCGATAAGCACGTGGTGGGCTTTCCCCGCGGTCGCGCTCTGCGCGTAACTGATGCGAACGTCGGCAGAGATCTCTTCCCTGAACTCTGCGAGGCGGCGATCGATCTTCTCGAGGTCGTGTTGGATCGTGTCTTTGTCCTGCTCCGTCACTGCGATGCCGTTGGCCGAAGACACCCGGATCCGCAAAGACCACCTCCATGTGAGCCTGCAGGAACCTCGACATTAGCTCAGAGAGCAGTACCCCGATGCCCCGTCTCGCGGAGCTAAGCGAGCCACCGCGTCAACGGCGCGAGCGCGGCCTCGCCGGCGAAGTTCGCGAGCACGTGCCGCCTCCCGGCCCGGCCCATCTGGCGAGCGAGATGCTCGTTCTCGAGGAGCCCGGCGATCCGGTCGATGAGGATCTTTTCGTCCGTCGCGTCGACGACGAAACCAGTCTCCGCGTCGACGACGGCCTCCGGTGTTCCGCCGGACCGCCCCGTCACGCACGGTGTCTCGGTCGCGGCCGCTTCGAGCAGGACCACGCCGAGGCCCTCGACCTCGAGCCCGCGGTAGCGGTCCACCACCGCGAGCGCGAACACGTCCGCGAGCGAGTAGTACGACGGGGCCAGCTCGTCGGGCACGCGCCCGGCGAACGCGACCGCTCCGGGGGCGACCTCGTCGGCGAGCTGCCGCAGCCTCTTCTCCTCCGGGCCGGTCCCCGCAACCACCAGAACGGCTTCCGGGACGCGCGCCCGGAGTGCCGGGATCGCGCGCACCAACCGATCCACGCCCTTGCGAGGAACGAGCCGTCCGAAGCACAGCACCACGCGGGCCCCGGGATCGAGCCCCAGTGCCGCGCGGGCCGGCTCGGGATCGACGTTCGGATGGAACCGCTCGGTATCGACGCGGGCGCGCAGGATCTCGATCGGGGGGATGCTCTCGCCGCTTCGCTCCAACAACCTCCGCACCTGGCCCCCGGTGTACTCGCCGACCGGTAGCAGCAGCTCGGCCCCCCCCAGCGCCCTCGCGAGGCGAGCCCGCAGGCCCGGCACGGCCCCCGGCACGATCAGCTCGGCCCCATGCGCGATCACGGCGTAGCGCAGCCCCCTGCGGGCCATCGCGGGAGCCGTCAACACCAGCGGCCACGGCGTCCCGAAGAGCACCCGGTCGGTCCCGAGCGTCGCCGCCACCGAGGCCGTGATCTCGGCCACCTTCGGGACCGGCGCCAGCATCCGCCCCGGCCCGGCGTAGAGCGGGTATCCGAGCGCCTTCGGCAGCCGCTCCCGCCCGCGGCGGCCCGGCGCGACCACGGCCACACGGGGGGACAGCGCCGCGCACAGCGAAGCCAGATAACTCTCGATCCCACCCCGCCCGGGGAGGAACGACGAGGTGACTAGTACCGCGTCTGCCTGCATCGGGTGATCCTCCCCCTGCAACTCAAGCTATGCGGGCGTAGTGCCGATAGTCCATCCGAACTAGTCAAAAGGCTTGGGCCGACCGCGGAGGCTTGATTGAACGTAGCAGCGAGGGGGTTCTCTAGGAGGCTCGCCGACTCTTTGCAGGCGCCGGACGGCCGTGAGGACCCCCTTCAGCTACTCGACTCCATGGTCGAGATGCTCAACCGGACCGATTCCTTCATGGCCGGTCACTCCCAGCGTGTCTCCGACCTGTCTGCTTCGATCGCCCGCCTCGCCAAGTTCTCGTCGACCGACGTCGAGTTCGTCCGCCGCGCCGGGCTCGTCCACGACATCGGGAAGGTCTCGATCCCGGAGAAGGTCCTGCGCAAGTCCGAGCCCCTGACCCCGGACGAGATGCACCTGATCAAGCTGCACCCGATCTTCGGAGCGAGCCTGCTGTCGCGTCTCCCCGGCATGGACTCGCTCGTGCCCGTCGTCCTCCACCACCACGAGCGGTGGGACGGAGCCGGCTACCCCGGCGGCCTTTCGATGACCGACATCCCGAAGGAAGCCCGCGTCATCGCGGTGGCAGACGCGTTCGATGCGATGACGTCGTACCGGCCCTACGGCGAGGTGCTGTCACCCGAGGAAGCACTGAACGAGCTTCGCCGCTGCTCGGGGTCGCAGTTCGACCCGTTGCTCGTAGATGCGATGCACGAGGCGTTCCTCTACGGGTTGCTCGATCGCAAGACGAGCGTGATCTACCCGCGCGTCGAGCACAAGGTCTAGCGCCGCCTCCGCGAGAACGCTAGTGAGCGCGCCCTGTTGCGCGCCGTCGCCACGAACGCGTACGCAAGAGCCATCGCCCCCGCGCTCAGATAGAGAGCGACCGGAACCGCGGGCTTGTCGTCGCGGTACGCGCTGAACTCGTAGGTCTCTTCCTTAGCGGTCTGGAACGTCGAGCGCTGCTTCGCCACTGCGACCTGCACCTCCTCCTGGTGCTCGGTCGCCATCGCGCCCTGTGCCTGCGCGGCCGACTGGCTCGCGGGGATCTGCTCGACGATCGGCGGCGGGGGAGCCGGGGGGGCCGCGATCGCGGCCGGCAGATTGGCGGCGGGAACGACGAGCAGCGGGAGGACCGCGTCTTTCTTGTCCTTCTTTAGCAGCGGCTTACACGTGACGGTTGCGGTGCTCTCGGCCACGATGTCTTCGCCGACGGTCGCTTGCAACGTGAGGTCCCGTGTCTTGCCGAGCAGGTCTATGGGGCAGTCGAACGTGACGTCGAACGTGAGGTGGTTCGACTCCTTGAGGTTCACGCGCGACATGGTCTCGGGCGTCACCGTCGGGACGAGCTCCGGTGCGCTGGGGCCGTCGGGAACGAGTGCGACCTTCACCTCTTCCGTCACCGCTTTCAGGGTGGCGACGATCGCCGGCGCGAGGTTGAGGTTGCCGTCGTAGTCGGCATCCGAGATCTCGCACACGAGTGGGTTGCCGGAGGCGATGTCGGTGGTCCCGTTGTCGTCGCAGTCGACGGGCTCGGGAGCCGTGGTCTGGGTCTGTTCGGCCATGTCTTGCAGATCGGGGAGACCCTTCGCGCCGTTCGGCCCGTAGACCGCGAGTCCGACCTGGAGGACGCCGTTCTCCCTGAGCGCATGCACCACTCTCTCGAAAGGCGGCGAGGGGTGCGCCGCCTCATCGTGGAACTGGGCGTCGGTGATGTTGACGATCACCTTCAACGAATCGGGGCGGAACTCGGCATCCGAGTCGGGCGGGACGAAGCCGGGCTGGCCCTCGTTCTCTACGGCGTGGAAGAGGCCCGTGAGCTGCGACTCCGGTTGGTCGAGCGCCCCTCCGCCGGATGCCTGCAGGCGTTCGAGTGCGGCGACGAGTTCCGGGCCGGGCACCGTGATCTTCTGGTCGAGCCGGTACGGGAAGTCGCCTTGTTGCGCGTCGCCGTAACCGGGGATCGGATAGTCCTTGATCTCTCCGACACCGAATTGCACGTCGAGCCCTTCCGCGCTCAGGTCGTTGATGATGTCCTGCATACCGGTGCGCAGACCGGCGATCGACGAGTCCATCGACTTCGACGTATCGACGAGGAAGAACACGTCGAGCGGGTTGGGCAACGGCGGTAGCTCCAGTTCGTAGCGGACGCGCCGCGTCTGGTTGTGACGCAGCTTCAGCCGCAGTTGTTTCGGTGCCAGAACGGTCTTTCCATCGATGTCGGCGATGTTGGCGGGGTCGAGGGGGCCGAGTTCGACCTCCATGTCCATCCCGAGGAAGACCTCGAGGGTGTTCGTCGTGCGACCGTAGACCAGCGGCACCGACGTACGACTCATCTGCAGGTCGACGATGTCCTTCGAACCGCTGTCGGGTGTGATCTCGAGCCACCTGTAACCCGGAACCATCCGGAACACACCCTCGTGCATCGAGAGGATGACATCGTCGACCGTGTTGCCGTGGGCCATCGACAGCGGGCGACCGAACTTGGGTCCGTTGTACCGCCGCCACGTGCGGCCGCCGTCCTCGCTCACGTTGATCGTGCTGGTCTCGGCTTCCCACGCGATGACCCGCGATGGGGCACCGGGCCCGTGGAACACGTCGGCCACCGGGATGCCCTGGGCGACGTAGTTGTTCGTTGCACGCGTACGCCCGCCGTCGGTCGAGTGATAGATCGCGCCGCCCCAGAACCACAGGTCGTTCGAATCCTGCGGATCGACGGCCATGGCGTTCGCTGCGACTCCTTCCGCAAGCGGGGTACGACGCTCCCACGTCACGCCACCGTCGATGCTGGCGTGGATCTCGTCCCCGCCGGTCGGCTGTTGCGTGTGCAGGTAGATGAACGCGGGACTGTCGGGCGCGACGTGGATGCCGAACACGTCGCCCGTAGCCGGTGGCAGACCGGTGTCGGACGCCACGAACGTGCTTCCTCCGTCGCGGCTCACGACCACGTGCGGCCGCACGACAGGGCCGACCTGTTCTTCGACCGCGAGGAACACGTTCGAGTGCCCGAAGCGGCTCTCGGGGATCGTTATGTCGACGATCCGGGCGAGGACGTTCGAGGTGGGGACGTCGAGGGTGGGGAGCTCGGGCACTGCGAACCGCTCCTCCCACGTGCAGCCGCCGTCGATCGTGCGCATCACGTGGATCCCGTTCGTCGTGTAGACGATGTTGGGAGCGACCGGGTCGATCGCGTACGAGACCATCGCCTGGTCTCCGGTGGGGTAGCGGGGGCCGAGGATCGTGCGCCACAGCCCGTTCTCGCTGATGCCGGGACAGGCCGACGTCTGCGCCGAGGTGGGAGCCGTAAGGGGGCCGAGGACGAGCGCCAGCACAACCAGGGCGAGCGCGGCCCGCATGATCTTCATCACAGGGAACCTAGTTCGCCGCAGAACCGCCCTTTCCCGTCTGAGCCCCCGCTGCCCGGGGGGGCACGATCCGTTCTTTTCACATATGGGACCGGATAGCGGGCCGACTTCTGAAAAGAATCTAAGTGACGCCGGCAACTGACTCGTAGCGACCGTGGGGTTCTCGTTCTACGGGTGCCCCCCGTTCATGAACTCCTGACCCTAGCTGCACGGCAGCTCGGCCTGGTGACTCGCCGACAGATCCTCATGCTTGGGTTCTCGCCGAGCTTCGTCACGCGGCAGGTCGCCACGGGTCGCCTAGAGGTCGTTCGACCGGGTGTTTATCGTGTCGCCGGAACGCCAGAATCCTGGCACCAACGAGTCTTGAGCGCCTGTCTCTGGGGTCGGGGCGCGGTCGCATCTCATCGCACGGCGGGGGTGATGTGGGATCTCGACGGCATGAGCTCGACTTGGATCGAGATCACGTCTACTCGCAGACTCGCCGCGAAGGAGCGAGACATCAAGGCTCACTTCACTAACCGTTTCGAGCGGGCAGACCGTGCCAAGGTGGGGCCCGTTCCCGTCACGTCTGTCCCGCGGACGCTTATGGACCTCGGCGCGGTATGCCCCCCGATCCGGGTCGAGATCGCGTTGGACAACGCCGTCGCCCGTGGTCTCACTTCGCTGCCGGCGCTCGACAGGTATCTAAACGAGGTTGGCGGCCGAGGCAAACGCGGCGCAGCGGTGATGCGCTCCGTCCTTGCCCCCCGCCTGGAGGCTGGGGGTACACCAACGAACGGTGGCGAGACCAAGCTCTTCGTAGCTCTGCGGAGAGCGCGATTACCGATCCCGAAGATGCAGTACGACGTCCTCGACGGGAGCGGTAGACGCGTGGCGAACGTGGACTTCGCGTACCCAGAAAGGCGACTCGCGATCGAATTGGAGAGTTGGACGTATCACTCCGGCAAGCGTCGGATGGATCGCGATCTTGATCGCCGGAACGATCTGACAGGGGCGAACTGGCGCGTGATCTGGGCTCGCAACAGTGACCTCGAGCGACCCGATCAACTCATCCAACGTATCCGCGAAGACTTCGAAGACCATCCGTGAACGTTCTTTTCAGATCTCGGTCCGCATACCGGTCCCAGAGCTGAAAGAACGAAAAACGAGGTCGGGCGCGAGGAAGCCCCGGGACTGATGCCCGGGGCTTCCCCAGCCCGCCTAGAAAAGAAGGAGGGGTTATCCCTTCGCGGTCACCTTGAAGACGTCGAAGCCGCGAGTGATGTCGTTGGAGTACACGTACTTGGTGCCCTTGTAGAACTTGGAGCTCCAGCTGACGCCGCCGTCGGGCTGGAACCAACCGATCTCGCTCAGGTTGCCGATGGAGTTCTCGCCCACCGCGAGACCGGTGGCGTCCTCGACGTTGAGAAGGCGAGTCCCCGCCGTGTACCAGGAGATCGCAACCTGCTTGCCGTCGTCGGAGATGTCGAAGACGTGGCTCGTGCAGGCTCCGGGGCCCCCCTGGCCATCCTTGGCAAGGACGATCTCGTTCGGCTCGTACACACCGGTGAGCACCGGGACGAAGCCGCTCTCGAGCCGGTAGAAGTACAGCGCACCGCCGGGGCAGGGGTAGGCACCGCCACCGCCGCCCTCGTCACCGACGATGAGGCCGGCGTCGTCGGGAGTGAACTTCGCATCGTGCGTGATCGAGCAACCCGGGCACTGGAAGCTGAACTGCAGCGTCGGGTTCTCGACGTCGGTCGTGTCGTACAGCTCGATGTTGTCGACACCAGCGGTCACGGCCTGCGTCCCCTTGCTGTTGAACGAGATGTCGTGCGGGCTGTGGCCGAGCGCCATGACGGTGTTGACGAGCTTCGGCTTCGCGGGGTTCTTGATCGACCAGATCTGGATCTCGCCGCGAGGGTTACCGACGTCGGAGTCGGAGTTGTAGATGTACGGCTTCTTCGGGTGCGCGGTCACGTTGTGCGAGCCGCGCGGGATCTCGGCGATGCCGAGCGGCTTCGGCTTCTTCGGGTTGGTGATGTCGATCGTCATGAAACCCTTCTTGCCGACCATGAGACACGAGTCCGGGCCCCCGGCCGAGTCGGCGGCCATGATCAGCGTCTTCTGGTCGTGGCTGATCTGGATGTCGCTCTGATACACGGCGCACTTCAGCCACGCGACTTCCTTGACCTTCTCGGGGTTCGTGATGTCGATGACGTGGAGGCCGCCGCCGTCTTTGGTGGTCGCGAAGGAGCCGGCGAACGCGTAGTCGCGGCCCTTGATCGTCGCGAACTCCATGTCGGACCCGCTCGAGTAGCCGATGTTCGCGATGATCTTCATATTCACGCCCTCACCCTTGAGGGGCGCGTTCTTACGTGCTGCACCCGCAGGGGTCGCGATCGCACCGGCGATGAGCCCGGCGACAGCAGCGCCCGCGATGAGCACTCTGCTCGCTCGCTTCATGTGCCTCTCCCTTTCTCTTCCTGCTTTGCCCTAAATGACGTAGTTCGGCGGAGTTACCGGGTTTCCTGTTGGAGCCTCGCCGGCCCGCGACGGACCCGGCAGGCTCCAAGCCATGGTTATTTCTTGAGCGTGAACGTCTTCGTGAGTGTCATGAAGTCGAGCGGCATGTTGCTGGTGGACAGGAATGCCGAGGGCACCGCGCTGATCGAGCCGCCGAAGATGTTGGTGCCCGGGGTGATCTTCGAGCCCTTCTTGGCCTTGATCAGCTTGCCGGGGACGGGGATCGTGATCGTGCCTTTGGCAGCGTCGAAGCTCGCCTGGACGAGGCCGATCTCTTCGCAGGTCGTGATGTTCCCCTCGTTGACCGTGCAGTTGCCCCGCACGAAGAACGGCTGCATTCCAGGGTCCCGAGGCGGGGGGCACTGCCCCGAGGTCGGGTCGCAGATGCCGCGGCTGTAGTTCGTGAACTTGCCGTCTAGTTCGACGAACTCGCCGTCGACGTTGAGGTCCCACGTGTAGCGCGTGATCTCGGGCATGCCGCCGAGCGGCGGGAGCGAGTTCACCACGATGATGAAGTTGACCGTCTTGGAGTCGCCGGAGATCTCGGCCCCCACGAGGTCTTGCCCGAGCCCATCGCCGATCGGACCGATGGAGGGATCGACGGCGGCTCCCCAATCG
Source organism: Actinomycetota bacterium (assembly GCA_050694015.1). Lineage (GTDB taxonomy): Bacteria > Actinomycetota > CADDZG01 > CADDZG01 > WHSQ01 > JBOGWY01. The sequence continues at coordinate 15,364 of JBOGWY010000161.1, forward strand.
CCGACAGCATCCTTACCAACCTTCGTGGCCTTGGATCCTTGGGCGACCGCGACATTGCCGGTAGCGCCGATCGCCAACAGTGCGACCATTGCGGCTGCGACCGATACGATCCTTGCTCGTTTCATCGAAGTTCCTTTCGTCCCCCAGCTGCGGCTATCCCTTGACTACGAAGGTCTTGGTCACGGAGAGGATGTCCATAGGAGCGTTGCCTGAGGTCAGGAACGTGGACGGGGCCGCCGCGATCGTGCCGCCGAAGATGTTCGCCGCCGGCGTGATCTTCGAGCCCTTCTTCGCCTTGATCATCTTCGCGGGGACGGGGATCGTGATCGAGCCGGTGGCCGCGTCGAAGGTCGCCTGCACGACACCGATCTCCTCGCAAGTGGTCACGTTCGAGCCTTCGATCGCGCCGCAGTTGCCCCTGACGAAGAACGGCTGCATGCCGGGATCGCGCGGCGGTGGACACTGCCCCGAGGTCGGGTCGCAGATGCCGCGGCTGTAGTTCGTGAACTTCCCGTCCAGCTCGACGAACTCGCCGTCGACGTTCAGGTCCCAGATGTAGCGGCTGATCTCGGGGACACCACCCGTCGGCGGGAGGAGGTTCAGCTTGATAACGAAGTTGATCGTCTTCGAATCGCCGGAGATCTCGGCCGCGATCAGGTCTTGAGCCAGCGGGTCGCCGAGCGGACCGAGCGTGGGGTCGACGTTGGCGCCCCAGTCACCCGCGGCGTCCTTGCCGACGACGGTCGGTTTCGCCTTCTTGGCCGCCACCGCGCTCGGTGGTGCGACCATGCCGGCGATCAGGCCGGTCATCACCAGTGCGATCAATGCACGTGTCTTCATGTGTCTCCCCTTGTGCGTTCTTTACGTGACGTCCACCTAAGAACTGGGTTCGACGGCAGTACAGGCGGTCCTGCCGCCGCGCGATATGTCCGTTTGGGGCGGCGGGGGCCGCAGGGGATGACAGGCGCGCGGCGAAGTTGTGCCTTCACGGACGGATCGAACCTTCTAGGAGTCACACGATGAGAACGAAGACGTTCCTCTTTGGCGCGCTGGTCGCGGCGCTGGCGATCCCCGCGTTCACGGGCTCGGCCCCCGTGTCCGCGGCGAAGGGTCCGCCGAAGTTCATCGACCTCGACAAGGTGCCCAAGCCGAAGATCACGGGGGCGCAGATCATCGCCGGGCTCGAGGACTTCGTCGACCGGTTCCCGCTACGTCAGAATATGCTTCCGAACAACGCCGCGGCGGCGGAGTTCCTCGCCCAAGAAGCCAAGAAGAACGGCTTCAAGGTCAAGATCCTCGAGTTCGAGGTCGGCAGTCCCGCGCGCACGGTGAGGGTCGTCGAGGCGCTCAAGCCGGGGACGACCAAGCCGGACGAATGGATCAGTTTCATCGCGCACTACGACATCGTCTCGGGTGGTGGCGTCACGGTGCAGGGCGCGTACGACGACGGCAGCGGCACGAACATCCTGCGCTACTTCGGCAAGGCGTTCTCGAAGATCAAGATGAAGCGCACGATCGCGCTCCTCTGGTTCGACGCCGAGGAGAACGGTCTGCTCGCGTCGCAGGCGTACGCCGAGTACCTGAAGAAGAAGGGCCAGAAGATCCACGCGGGCATGGGCTTCGACATGGTCGGCATCGGCTATCCCGCGAACTACTGCATCTGCATCTACCACGGCCCGCTCCCCACCGACCCGGCGCTCGCGGTACCGATCATCGACCACGTCAACTTCGAGTACCTCAAGTACCCGAAGGGTGACGGTGGCCCCGGCGCGACGGCGAAGTGGCCGATCGGAACCGACGGGCACGTGTGCAGTTGCGGGGTGAACATCCGTAACTCCGACGAACAGAACTTCGCCGAACAGGGTTGGTTCACGATGCGCTGGACCGGCATGCGCACCGCCGCGGACTATCCGGGCTACCACCAGCCGTGGGACACGGTTCCGTTCATGGAGCTCGTCGCCGGGGGCCGCGACATCCTCGAGGAAGGGACCGAGAACACGTTCAAGTCGGCGTACTACACGACCTTCGTGCTCGACCACCTGCCCTAACCGTTTTGTGAGCACATAGCCGCGTTTTCACGCCTGCAGCTGCAGAAGAAAAGGGAGAGCTGTGGACCGTCGGGAGTTCCTGAAGAAGACGGCGGTCGTCGCGGGAGCCGGCGCGGCATCGACCCTCGTCACGCCGGAGCTCCTCCGGGCCGCGACACGGACGCCGAGCGTCCTCGACCTTCCGCCGGTCGAATCTCCGATCGACACCGTCGTCGTGTTGATGATGGAGAACCGCTCGTTCGATCACTACCTCGGATGGCTGCGCACCGACGAGGTCTACATCGAACAGGGGCTCAGCCGCTACGGGCCCTCGTTCCGCGTTGACGGCGACAACGAGCAGACCTTCGTCGCTCCCGACGGAGAGCCGATCGATACGTACTACCTGCCCGAGAAACCCGACGAGGAGAATCCGTACCGCGGTTGCGAGCATCCCGATCCCGGTCACGGGTGGGACGACGGGCGCGCGCAGCGCGACGGTGGGTTCCTCGCCGAGGGCAGCGAAAACGATCTCTATGCGCTGGGCTATTACCGCGAGGAAGACATCCCCTACTACGCGCGGCTGGCGCGCGAGTTCACGGTCTTCGACAACTACCACTGCTCGCTGCTCGGCCCGACGTTCCCGAACCGTGAGTACCTGCACTCGGCACAGTCGGGCGGGACGAAGGACAACACGATCCCGTTCGAGAGCCGCGGTTTCCAGTGGGAGACGATCTGGGACCGTCTGATGTCGGCCGGGGTTCCCTCCGGTTACTTCTTCGTCGATCTTCCCGTCACCGCGTTGTGGGGGGAGCGTCTGATCCCGGTGACGCATCACATCGAGCAGTTCTTCGGTCGAGCGGCGACGGGCACGCTTCCGAACGTCACCTTCGTCGATCCCGGTTTCACTACCGGCTTCCGCACCGACGATCATCCGTACTGCGACATCCGCGCCGGGCAGCGTTACGTCTACAACATCATCAAGGCGGTCGTTGAGTCACCGCAGTGGGAGCGGACCGCGTTGTTCATCACCTACGACGAGTGGGGTGGATTCTTCGATCACGTCGCGCCCCCGCACCTCCCGGACGACCGCGCGAGCTCCAACGACGAGGAGGACTTCAGCCAGGCCGGCTTTCGCGTGCCCACACTCCTCGCATCGCCGTTCGCGCCGAAGGGCTTCGTCGACCATCAGGTTTACGACCACACGTCGATCCTGCGCTTCCTCGAGTGGCGCTTCCTCGGGGCTCCACCTCGGGGGCCGGGCGGCAAGGGCTGGTACCTCACCAAGCGCGATCGCTTCGCGCGCAACATCGGCGACAGCCTGATGCCCGACAACCCGGTGATGGAGTTCGACACCTCGGATCCCTTCCAGGTGCCGGTGACGTCGGCACCGTGTCCGGGCGAGGAGCTGGAGGGTCTACCGATCCCGTCGCTGCCGACCGCGACCGAGCAGCAGCGCTACCTCGAGATGCACGGCTTCGAGCAGGCGTTGCTGGCCGGCTACTTCGAACGCGCCGGGTACAAGGTCGACCTGCGTACGCCACCTTCGGAGGCCTTCTCGAAGAGTTGGGCGTCGTAGCGGCGCCGTCTAAGGGACGAACTTGTAGCCGAGCCCCCGGATCGTCAGGAGGTGCTCCGGATCGCGCGGGTCCTTCTCGGTCTTGGCGCGCAGTCGTTTGATGTGCACGTCGAGCGTGCGCGTGTCCCCGACGTAGTCGGGACCCCAGATCTGGTCGATGATCGAGTCGCGCGTAACGACCCGGCCCGCGTTCTCCATCAGCAGTGCGAGGAGGTCGAACTCCTTGCGCGGAAGGTGGACGATCGCGCCGTGCACCGTTGCCTCGAAGCGAGCGACGTCGAGCCGTATGTCGCCTCCCTCCAGCACATCCTCACCGTCGACGTCGGCTTGTCCTCTTCGGAGCACCGCCTTGATGCGCGCGATCAGCTCGCGGGTGCTGAACGGCTTCGTCACGTAATCGTCGGCCCCGAGTTCTAGCCCCACCACCTTGTCGATCTCGGAGTCCTTCGCGGTGAGCATGATCACCGGCACCGACGATTCGCGCCGTATCGCGCGACACACCTCCTCACCACTCATCCCCGGCAACATGAGATCGAGCAGCACGAGGTCGGCCCCAGCCGTCTTGAACCGTTCGAGGCCCTCTACTCCGTCTCGGACCCACGCGATGTCGTAACCCTCGCGGGAGAGCTGATATTCGAGGGCGGTTCCGATGTTGTCTTCGTCCTCGATCAAGAGGATCTTCGTCACGAGTTCTCCTCGCGTTGCGCGACCGGCACTCGAACGGTGAAGGTGGAACCTTCGCCGAGCTGGCTCTTCACGCTCACGTGGCCTCCGTGCAACTCGGCGACGTGTTTCACGATCGAGAGTCCAAGGCCGGTTCCACCGCTCCCACGCGCGCGGTCCGCGTCCACGCGGAAGAACCGCTCGAACACACGCGCCTGGGCTTGCATGGGTATGCCGGCGCCGGTGTCCTCGACCGCGAGGACGGCGTCGCTCTCGTTGCCGGTCACCCGGACCTCGATGCGGCCCCCTGCGGGCGTGTAGCGGATCGCGTTGTCGATCAGGTTCCTCACCATAAGACCGAGTTGTTGTTCGTCACCGCGGATCATCACGCCTGGCGTCGCGTCGGTGGACAGGTCAAGCCCCGCCGTTTCGGCCGCGTCCTTCAGCTGTACCGCTTCTGCATGCGCGACCTCTCCCAGATCGACGTGCTCGGACGAGAAGTGAGCCGGGTCTTCGAGGCGCGACAGGTCCAGTAGGTCCTGAATCAATCGCCCGAGCCGGTCGGATTCGCCGACCAAACGAACCGCGAAATCTTTCGCAGTGGCCGGATCGTCGTCGATCGCCTGCGCGATCGCTTCGGCGAGTGCTTGCATCCCCGCGACCGGCGTCTTCAGTTCGTGCGACGCATTCACGACGAATTGCCTGCGGACCTGCTGCGTCCGTGGTTCCTCCGTGATGTCCTGCAGGAACACCACGACCTCTCCCTCACCGAGGGCTTCGGCGCGGACCCGTACCTGGGTGCGCGC
>JBOGWY010000162.1:0-2871 GCA_050694015.1 Actinomycetota bacterium
GCCCGATGCGGCCGATCCTCGTGAAGGTCGTCAACGAGGACTACGAGACGTTGCTGCCGCGCGTCTCTTCTTCGACCCTGTTGATCTGGGGGAGCGAAGACGACGCGGCCCCGCTCACTCACGGACAGAAGATGGAGAAGCTCATCGGAGACGCGGGGCTCGTCGTCTTCGAGGGGGCCGGTCACTTCGCCTACCTCGACGACTCCGATCGCTTCTGTCGCATCGCCCGGGTCTTCTTCGGGGGAGGAGAAGGTGGGTAGGGCCGATCCGTTCACCGGCTACTCGATCCTGGTGCGGGTGATCGTCTACGGGGTCGTTCCGCTCTTCGGCGTATGGCAGTTCCTCCGCCTGAAGCGCGCGCTGCACGTCTTCCAGCTCGAGGGCTACAAGCGAGCACGGTTCCTCGAGTGGTGTGCTGCGAATCGCGAGCGTGCTCTCTTCCTCGGTAAGGCAACGGCGAAGAAGCCGCTGGTGATGACGGGACGCGCCACGCGCATCCTCACCGTGGCGACGGCGTTATCGATGCTGCTGGTGCTGGGTCTGTCGGGGGTCGCTCATCTCGCCGGGGGCGCGCCGTTCGATCTCATCACGTGGGTGGTCGTGACCGTGCTCGTGTTCGTCGGCGCGCCGGTGGTGCTGGTGCTCGCCGACGTTGTGTTGACGCCCGCACAGGGGGTGATCAACGGGACCTTCCTGCGGCGGGCGCGCGCGATGCTCGCCGAGGTTTCCCCTCTGGTCGTTGGGGTCACCGGGTCGTTCGGGAAGACATCGACGAAGTTCGCGATCGAGGCTCTGATCGGACCGGCGGGCAGCGCGCTCGCGACGCCCGGGTCCTTCAACACGCCGCTCGGGGTGTGCCGGACGATCAACGAGAACCTCGACTCCTCGCACGGCTTCTTCATCGTCGAGATGGGCGCGTACAAGGAGGGGGAGATCGCGGAGCTGTGCCGGTTCGTGCGGCCCTCGATCGGTGTGCTGACGGCCATCGGTCCGGCCCACCTCGAGCGCTTCGGGTCGATGGACGCGATCCGGCGGGGCAAGTACGAGATCGTCACGTCGCTCCCCGACGAGGGCACGGCCGTTATGAACGTCGACAACCTCGACATACGGAAGCTCGCCGACGAGACGAGGCGGGTCACGGTTGTGCGGTACGGCCTCGATGAGGCCGGTGCGCCGGACATCACCTGTCGCAACGTGCGGGTCTCGTCGTCGGGCACCGCGTTCGAGATCGTCGATACGCGCGACGGGAGGGCGGTCGACGTCACGACCCGGCTCCTCGGCAAGCACTCGGTCGGACACATCCTCGCGGGGGCCGCGGTGGCGTTGCTCGCGGGGCGTGCTCTCGCCGACTTGCGCGCTCCGATCGCGAACCTGCAGCCGGTCGAGCATCGCCTCCAGCTCATCCAGGGCACCGGCGGCATCACCGTCATCGACGACGCGTTCAACAGCAACCCCGAAGGTGCCGCCGCGGCCCTCGACGTGCTCGCGGCGATGCCGGGGGGCAAGAAGGTCGTGGTGACCCCCGGCATCATCGAGCTCGGCCCCCTGCAGGCAGAAGCGAACGAGGACTTCGGGGCCCGCGCCGCCGAGGTCGCCGATGCCGTGATCGTCGTGGCCCGGATCAACCGTGACGCGATCCTCGCCGGCGCTCGGCGGGCCGGGGCGGGGCGGTCCGGGGGAGCGGACGTGATCGCGGTCGGCTCCCTCGACGAGGCCACGGCCCGGCTCCGATCCCTCATCGGCCCCGGCGACGTCGTCTTATTCGAGAACGACCTCCCCGACCAATACGAAAACTAGAATCGCGTTTTGAGCGCTTGCACCCGGCATATAGCCGGGTGCGGAGGCATAGAACGCCGATTCGGGGGGTGTCGTAGGGGGCGAATACACTGCCCGCGATGAGGGTTGGGGTGGTTTTCGGCGGCCGATCGGTGGAGCACGACGTCTCTATCGTCACGGCCCATCAGGCCATGGCGGTGCTGTCCGAGCGGCATGAGGTCGTTCCCGTTTACATAACAAAGGAGGGCGCGTGGTACGCGGGCCCGGCCCTCGACGACCTCGACGTCTACAAGAACGAGCGCTGGGACGAGGTGGCCGACGAGGCCTTCATCCCGCCCGTGCACGGCTTCGGAGGCCTCCACGTCCCCGGCGGGCGATTGAAGGGGGCCCGGAAGATCGACCTCGACGTCGTCGTATGCGCGATCCACGGCACCTACGGCGAGGACGGCACGCTCCAGGGCCTCCTCGAACTCGCGGGGCTCCCGTATACCGGCTCCGGAGTGGTCGGCAGCGCGGTCGGCATGGACAAGGTCGCGATGAAGAACGCCTTCGTCGCCGCCGGGCTTCCGGTGGTTCCGCACGTCTACGTGGAAGCGAACCGGCTCGATCGCAACCGCGACAGCGTCATCGACGACATCGAGAACCAGATCGGTTACCCGGTGTTCGTCAAGCCGGTCAACGCGGGGTCCAGCGTCGGCATCGGCAAGGCGAGCGACCGCGAGAGCCTCACCGTCGCGTTCGACATCGCCCGCCGTTACGACACGCGCCTGCTCGCCGAGAAGGGGATCGAGGGATGCCTCGAGATCAACTGTTCGGTCCTTGGGGGGCCGGGCCACGAGCCGCGCGTCTCGGTGTGCGAGCAACCCGTCACGTGGCAGGAGTTTCTGTCGTTCGACGACAAGTACCTGCGTGGAGGCAAGGGAGAAGCGAGCCAGAAAACGCCGGGTTCTGCCCCCGCGACTGCGGGCAAATCTCAAGGGATGGCATCTGCCGACCGCCGTATCCCGGCCCCCATATCGGAAGCGCTGACCAAACAGGTCCAGGAGAACGCGCTCGCAGCGTTCCGTTCCGTCGGTGCGGCCGGAGTCGCGCGCA
>JBOGWY010000163.1:0-6498 GCA_050694015.1 Actinomycetota bacterium
CCGGGCGGCGGCCTCGTGAGGCGACAAGTCGACAAAGCGACATCCGGACAACCGCCCGCGACCTGGGCGGACGATGCGCGGGGCAGAGGCGATTCGGAGACTCATCGACATGTCGACAACTAGACACGTGCGGGCCCTCCGGGGCGCGACGACCGTCGCCGCCGACGATGCCGCTGCGATCGTCGCTGCCACCAAGGAGCTCCTGTCGGAGATCCTGGAGCGCAACACGGCGTCGGTCGAGGACCTGATCAGCATCGTGTTCACGACGACTCCGGACCTGCATGCGGAGTTCCCGGCCGCGGGGGCCCGGGTGCTCGGAGTGGGGGACGTACCGCTGTTGGGGGCCCAGGAGATGGACGTGAGCGGCGCCTTGCCGCGTTGCATCCGGGTTCTGATCCACCTGTACACGGAGCGGGACTACGCTAGCTTGCGCCACGTCTACCTCGGGGACGCGCGGAGCCTCCGGACCGATCTCCCCGACTGACCCGAACCGTCAAGGAGAAGTTGAGGGATGTCTCGAAAGGTGGCCGTCGTCGGCACGGGCCTCATAGGAGGTTCGATCGGACTCGCGGTACGGGCCGCGGACCCCGGAACCGCCGTCACGGGCTTCGACCCCGACGAGCGCTCTGCGGCCGGTGCGCTCGACAGGGGCGCGCTCACCGCGATCGCAACGACGGCCGCGGAGGCCGTCGCCGGGGCCGACCTCGTGATCCTGGCCCTGCCGGTAGACCGGATCCCGGAGATGTGCGATCACCTGGCGTCCCACGTCCCCGACGATGCCGTCGTGACCGACGTGGGCAGCGCCAAGCAGGAGGTCGTGCGGAGGGGCGTGGCCGGCTTCGGGCCCCGCTTCGTGGGCGGTCACCCGATGGCGGGCTCGGAACGCCACGGCGTCGAGGCTGCCGACGCGGACCTGTTCCGGGAGTCGTTCTGGATCCTCACGCCGACCGCCGACACGTCGTCGGACGCGTACGGCCGGGTCACCGAGCTGGTGACCTCCACCGGTGCCCGTCCGGTCGCGCTACAACCCGACGTTCACGACGCGCTCGTCGCCAAGCTCAGCCACGTCCCTCAGCTCGCCGCGAGCACGCTCGTCGACACGGTCGTCCGCAGCGGCCCGCGGGAGGCGCTGCTGGGGCTCGCGGGGGCCGGGTTCCGGGACGTCACGCGCATCGCGGCCAGCAATCCCGACCTGTGGGTGGCGATCGTCCGCGCCAACACTCGAGCGGTCCTTGAAGGTTTGCGCGGGCTCGAGGGGCGCCTCGAGGACGTCGCCGCGATGATCGAGGACGAGCGCTGGGCCGAGCTCCGGTCCTTCCTCGCGCAGGCCCGCGCTGCCCGGCTCGAGCTCTTCGCGAAGCCCGAGTTCGGCGGTGAGCCGCTCGCACTCTCGATGGTGATCCCGGATCACCCCGGCGTACTCGCCGAGGTCACCACCGCGGCCGGGACACTCGGCGTCAACATCGAGGATCTCCGCATCATGCATTCGACCGAAGGGGGCCGGGGTCGCCTCGAGCTCATCGTGGCGGGGGAGGACGCCGCCCGCCGCCTGCATCGCCGCCTCACGAACCTCGGCTACCACGTCGAAGAGCGTCCGATCGACTAGTCGATGTGTCGACAAGGAGACATGGAGACGTGACCGTCCGCTCGCGCCGACGCAAGGATCGGCCTCTCGTCGGGACGGTGTCGGTCCCCGGTGACAAGTCGCTGACCCATCGCGCCCTGATCGTCGCCGCGCTGGCCCACGGCCGCTCGGTGATCGCGGGAGCCAATATGGGCCACGACGCACTCGCCACCGCGACCGCTCTGGGAGCGTTGGGAGCGGGCGTAACGGTGACCAGGGATGGGTCTCGAGTTGAGGTCGAGGGTTCGGGTCCGGAAGCGCTCCGCGAGCCCGGCGGCGTGATCGACGCGGGCAACTCCGGGACCACGATGCGAACGCTCCTCGGGGTGGCGGCTCCGGTACCGGGCCTCACCGTGCTCGACGGCGACGCGTCGCTCCGGCGACGTCCGATGCTTCGGGTGGTCGCGCCGCTGCGACAGATGGGGGCCCAGATCGACGGGCGCGAGCACGGCGATCGTGCGCCGTTGACGATCCGCGGGGCGGAGCTCACCGGCATCGATCACGAACTGCAGATCGCCAGCGCGCAGGTGAAGACCGCGCTGCTGCTCGCCGGCATGCGCGCGGCCGGGGCGACCAGGGTGACGGAACCACGCCGGAGCCGCGACCACACCGAGCGGATGCTCGCCGCGGCCGGCGTTCCGTTGACCGTCGACGGCCACACGGTGACGATCCAGGGCGGTCATGCGCCGGCCGCCGCGGACCGGGTGATCCCCGGTGACATCTCGTCGGCGCTGTTCCTGATCGTCGCGGCCTTGATCTGCCCGGACTCCGATCTGACGATCGCCGGCGTCGGCTTGAACCCGACGCGCACCGCGGCCCTCGACGTGCTCATGGAGATGGGCGCGGACCTCGACATCACCGCCGGTGAGGAGCGCCACGGCGAGCCGGTCGGCTCGGTCAGGGCACGGTACTCGGCCCTGACCGGGGTCAGCGTGGATCCGGCCCGGGTTCCCGCGTTGATCGACGAGATACCGGTCCTGGCGATCGCGGCGTCGCAGGCGACGGGGTCGACCGAGATCCGCGGGGCCCAAGAGCTGCGGGTGAAGGAGTCCGACCGCATCAGCACGATGGCCGAGGGCCTTACCGCGCTGGGGGCCGGCGTCGAAGAGCTTGCCGACGGGCTCGCGATCCGCGGACCGGGCCCGCTGCACGGCGGCCGGGTTGCCTCCTACGGCGACCACCGCGTGGCGATGGCGTTCGCGGTGGCGGGACTCGTGGCGTCCGAGAACGTGCAGGTCGACGGGTGGAGCTGCGTGGAGACCTCGTTCCCGGAGTTCCTCGACGTACTCGGAGAGGCACAGAAACGGTGACCGCGATCGCCATCGACGGCCCGGCGGGGGCCGGGAAGAGCACGGTCGCCCGCGCGGTCGCAGCATCGCTCGGGTTCGCCTACGTGGACACGGGTGCGATGTACCGCGCCATAACACTGGCCGCGATCGACAAAGGCGTCGATGTCATCGACGGCATCGCGCTCGCGGATGTGGCGCGCTCCGTTGCGATCGCGACCGACGGGAACCGGATGCTGCTCGACGGTAAGGACGTGACCGACGAGATCCGGCGCCGGGACGTGACCGCGAAGGTGTCGGTCGTATCGGCGCACCCACAGGTGCGCCACGCGCTCCTCGAGGTCCAACGACGTGCCGCGAGCGACGGCGACGTCGTGATGGAGGGCCGCGACATCGGTACGAAGGTGCTGCCGGACGCGGAGGTGAAGGTCTTCCTTACCGCGAGCCTCGAGGAACGCACCACGCGACGAGCGCGCGAACTTGGCGTTGAGGACGACGCCGGGCTCGACCAGCTCCGGCGCTCGATCGAAACGCGCGATGCACACGACTCCTCCCGCAGCACATCTCCGCTGGAACGCGCGCCCGACGCGATCGCGATCGACACGACCGGCAAGTCCATAGCGGAGGTCGTCGCGGAGATCGTGGCCCTGGTCGACAAGGAGCGGAAATGAGCGTCGCCGTCTCGACCGGCCTGCCGGTGGTCGCCGTGGTGGGGCGTCCGAACGTCGGGAAGTCGTCCCTGGTGAACAGGGTCCTCGGCCGGCGTGAGGCCATCGTAGAAGAGACCCCAGGAGTAACCCGCGACCGGCAGAGCTTCGTCGCCGACTGGTCGGGGCGCAGCTTCGAGCTGGTCGACACCGGTGGTCTGGAGCCGGGGCAGGAAGGCCTCGACGCCCGGGTGGCCGAGCAGGCCCAGGTGGCGATCGAGACCGCCGACGTGATCGTCCTCGTCGTCGATGCGACGACCGGCCCGATCCAGGACGACTTCATCGTCGCCGAGCTACTGCGGCGGGCGGACAAGCCGGTGGTGCTCGCGGTCAACAAGGTCGACGACCCGCGCGACGAGCCGAGTGCCGCGGTGTTCCATCGTCTCGGCCTGGGAGAACCGGTCCCGCTGTCGGCTCTCCACGGACGCGGGTCCGGCGACTTCCTCGAGGTCCTGGTCGAGCATCTACCGGAAGGTGCGGTGCGCGACGCTGCCGGTGCGTGGGCGTCGATAGCCATCGTGGGCCGCCCGAACGTCGGCAAGTCGTCGATCCTCAACCGCTTGCTGGGGGAGGAGCGCGCGCTCGTCGACGCGGCCCCCGGGACGACGCGCGATCCGGTCGATTCCTGGATCGGTCTCGACGACGAGCGGCGTCTGCGCGTCATCGACACCGCCGGGATGCGCCGGCAGGTTCAGATCAAAGATCCGATCGAGTACTTCAGCTTCCTCCGCTCGCGCCGCACGCTCGCACGCGTCGACGGCGTGTTCCTCGTGCTCGATGCGGCCGAGGGTGTCACGTCACACGACCAGCGGCTCGCCGAGGAGATCGTCTCCTCCGGGCGCGCCTGCGTGATCGTCCTGAACAAGTGGGACCTGGTGACGAGCGAGGAGACGGATCGGGCCCGCTTCGATGCCTCGATCAAGCGTAAGCTGCGGTTCCTGCCGTGGGCGCCGATCGTTCGGACGGCGGCGGTGCGGGGGAGGGGGCTGCAGCGGTTGCTCCCCGCCATCGAACTCGCGATCGGCTCGCACCGGCGGCGGTTGCCGACCCCCGAGGTCAACCGGGTGGTGGGCGACGCCCAACAGGCGACACCTCACCCTCGCGCCGGCGGGAAGGCGCGCCGGGTGCTCTACGCGCTTCAGGCCGCGGTATCCCCACCGACCTTCGTGTTGTTCTCGAACGGTCGGCTCGAGCCGAGCTACGTGCGCTATCTGGAGAACACGATCCGGCGCTACGAGCCTTTCGAAGGATCGCCGCTCGCGATGAAGGTTCGACCGAAGACTAGACGTGAACTCGAGAGTTAAGATATGCTCGAGTTCGAACCGCGCGGCCGGGCCGTTATCCCGGCACGGCGGTGCCGACAACTCCACTTCTCAACTTCTCTACAAGTCTATGAGTTGACTTGTCGCCTGTAGGTGGGGCGGCGGCTCGCGTATGATTCGCGTCCCCACTGCACGCCGACGTGGTGGGTCTCGGGACGTGGCGCAGCTTGGTTAGCGCACTGGTCTGGGGGACCAGGGGTCGCCGGTTCAAATCCGGCCGTCCCGACCAAGCGAGAAGGGGGTCCGGTAGTCACTGCGCTGATGGAACCATCGCCGGTCGCTTCCGCGCCCTCGCCGAGGAGGATCCTCTCGATCCCAAACGTGCTCTCCTTCCTCCGGCTGTCGTCGGTGCCGGTGTTCTTGTGGCTGTGGTTCGCGGACCACAAGGACGCCGCGGTCGTGCTCTACGCGGTGGGGGCGTCGACGGATTTCTTCGATGGGGTGATCGCGCGCAAGACGAACTCGGTCACCGAGCTCGGCAAGGTGCTGGATCCCCTCGCCGATCGCGTGTTCATCGTGGCGCTGGCCGTGGCGCTGGTCGGCAGCGGTGCCTTGCCGTGGCTGCTCGCCGTGGCCATCGTCGTGCGGGATCTGATCGTGCTCAGCCTGTTTCCGGTGCTGGCGAAAAGGGGCGTCCCTCGCCTCGAAGTGAACTTCACCGGCAAGACCGCCACCGCGTGTTTACTGTTCGGCCTGACGGCGCTGGCGCTATCTGAAACCGATTACGGGTGGGCGGACATAGGAGCCGACGTGGGCCTGATCTTCGTGATGGCGGGTGCGATCCTCTACTGGGTCGCGGGTGCGTTGTACGCGCGCGAGGCGGTGCGGCGATGGAAAGCATTGCCCGGAGCGACCCTATGAAGTCCCCGATGCAGGCCGTGATCATGGCCGGAGGCGAAGGGTCGCGACTTCGACCGCTGACGAGCAACATGCCCAAGCCGATGCTTCCGATCGCGAACCGTCCGATGATGGAGCACATCATCGAGTTGCTCAAGAAACACGGCATCACCGACATCGTGGCGACGGTCCAGTTCCTGTCATCGGTGATCCGCAACTACTTCGGCGACGGTTCCGACCTCGACGTCTCGCTGTCGTACACGACCGAGGAGGTCCCGCTGGGGACCGCGGGCTCCGTGCTGGAAGCGCGGGAGTTCCTCACCGACACCTTCCTCGTCATCTCGGGCGACGCGCTGACGGACATCGACCTGCAGGAGGCGATCGCTTTCCACCGGGCCAAGGGATCGGCTGCGACCCTCGTGCTGAAGCGGGTCCCCGACCCCCTGGAGTTCGGCATCGTGATGACCGACGAGGACGGGAAGGTCGAGCGATTCTTGGAGAAGCCGACCTGGGGACAGGTCTTCTCGGACACGATCAACACCGGGATCTACGTGCTCGAGCCCGACATCCTCGACCTGATCCCGCCTGCCCAGCCCTACGACTTCTCATCCGAGCTTTTCCCGCTGATGCTCGACAAGGGTCTCCCGGTCTACGGGATCGTGGCCGACGGGTTCTGGGCCGATGTCGGCAACACCGATGCGTACCTGCAGGCGCATTTCGAC
>JBOGWY010000164.1:0-2825 GCA_050694015.1 Actinomycetota bacterium
ATCCGGCGCCGGCGTCCACCGGCGACGAGGGCTCGGACGAGGTCGCCGACGCGGGCTAAATCCGCAGGTCACACGGCCCTCGCTCCTACGATTCGTCTATGGCGCGGACCGGGGGGGACAAGGCCACGACACTCAAGCCGATCGCGCTGTCCGAGGACGGTTCGCTGGTCCTCGCGACGCGAGCGAACGCCAAGACCGGAGCGTTCCGGGTTCGCGTCGACGACGTCCTGCTCGAGCTGATCCGGGCCGCCCAGGAGCGCGCCGCCGCCGAGGTGCAGGCCGCCGCGGCCGAGGGCAACGGAACCGCTCTCGACGAGATCGCCGAGCCGTCCGTCCCCCGCGCCGACAGCCAACTTTCGCCCAAGGAGATACAGGCGCTGCTCCGTCAGGGTCGGAGCGTCACGTCGATAGCGAAGAAGGCGGGCGTGGGTATCGAATGGATCCAGCGCTTCGAAGGCCCGATCGCATGGGAGCGGGCAGGCATGGCGACGAGGGCGCAGCGTGCGACGCTCGTACGCGTGCGGCGCGGCGCCTCGAAACTGCCTCTCGGCGAGGCCGTTGCGACGAACCTTCGGATGCGGGCCCCGCGCACCAACGGTTACGGCAACGAACGATGGGACGCGGTCCGTCACGCGCGCCGGAAGACGTGGATCGTCACCTGTTCGTTCTCGACGCGCGGCAGGCCGGCGAGCGTCCGCTGGGAGTTCGATCCCGAGACCGACGAGATCACCGCGCTCAGCAAGCTGGCCGGCGATCTCGGGTTCGTCGCAAGACGCAAGCGCCGAACCTGAGACCCTCAGGCCCCCTTCTATCCTTCAGGTCGTGAGCCCGGCACGCGCCACCGCGATCCTGTTCGCGATCGCCGTCCTCGCGGCCCTCGCGGTCGCCCTCGTGTCGCGTGCCCCGGCCGAGGTGCGCGAGGCGAAGCCCGGACCCGAGGCCACCGATCCCGAGCTCGGCCCCCGTTTCACCGACGAGCAGATCGCGCGCCACGGTACGTATCGCCGCGCTGCGTACATCTCGCTCGCGCTCTCCACGGTCCTCGAGCTGATCGCTCTAGCCCTGCTCGCTCGTACCCTCATGCCGAGCTTGGTACGAGCGATCGAACGCGTGCCCGGCGGATGGCCGATGAGAGCGGTGCTGGCCGTGTGCTTCCTGGTGCTCGTTACCACCGTGGTCGCGCTTCCGCTCTCGTTCGTTCGTGGCTTCGTGATGGATCACGCGTGGGGGATCTCGACGCGAAGTATCGGTGGCTGGGTCTCCGACGCTGCCCGCTCACTCGGGGTCGCGTTGGTCATGTCTTCGATAGCGGCGGTCGCGTTTTTCGGCCTCACGCGGGCGTTCCCGAGGACGTGGTGGCTGTGGGGATGGGCCATCTTCTCGGCGCTCACGATCGCGCTCACGTTCTTGTTCCCGATCGTGATCGCACCTCTCTTCAACAAGTTCACGCCGGTGCAGGACGACACGCTCCGAGCGCGCGTCGTCGCACTCGCGCGTGAGGCCGGCGTCCCCCTCGACGACGTTCTCGTTGCGGACGCGAGCAAGCGCACGACGGCCGAGAACGCATACGTCGCCGGGATCGGCGCCACGAAACGGATGGTCCTCTACGACACGTTGATCGAGGGCGGGGGCCCAGACGAGACCGCGTACGTCGCCGCGCACGAACTGGGTCACGAGGTCCACGACCACATTTGGAAATCGACCGGGGTGGCGTGCCTCGGTCTCCTGGTGGGCTTCGCCGCGCTCGCGCTCTATTCGCAGCGGGCCGATGCATGGGCGTGGACGCACGCAACGGGCATCACCGACGTCCGGGTCCTGCCCGGCCTCGCGCTGGTAGTCGCGGTGGCCGGGCTTCTGACGCTCCCGCTACAGAGCGGGTTGTCCCGTCACTTCGAGCGCGAGGCGGACACCGTCGCGATCGAGCTGACCGGCGATCCGGACACGGCGGTCGAGGTCTTCCGGCGCCTCGCGTTCTCGAACCTCGCCGACCTCCGGCCACCGCGCGTCGCCGAGATCCTGCTTTTCACGCACCCGCCCATCCCGGAACGCATCGAGCGAGCACTCTCCGTAGCCGAAAGAGCCGCCACCCCCTAAACTCAGGGGACACATCGAACCAAGCCGGCAAGCAAGGGGGATGACGTGGCTCAGACCATCATCGAGCGGTTCCAGGAGCGCGTGACCGGAAGCCCCACGAAGGTCGCGTTCCGGTACAAGGACGGCGGCGCGTGGCGCGACATGACGTGGCGCGAGTACGGGGATCACGTCAACCGCGCGGCCAAGGGCTTGATGGGTCTGGGTTTGGGCCACGGAGACAAGATCAGTCTCCTGTCCAACAACCGCCCCGCGTGGCATATCGCCGACGTCGCCGTGATGTCCCTCGGTGGGGCGACCGCGGCGATCTACACCTCGAACTCCCCCGAGCAGGTCGCGTACATCGTCGAGCACTCCGAGTCGAAGGTCGCCTTCGTCGACACCGTCGAGCAGCTCGAGAAGATCCTCAAGATGCGCGGCGAGCTACCTCGTTTGCAGAAGGTCGTCGTGTTCAACAACGACACCGCCGACGCGGACTCAGAGTTCGTCATGACGTGGAACGAGTTCCTCGACAGCGGCTCGACGATCGGAGATCAGCAGGTCGCAGAAGCGCGCAAGTCCGTCAAGCCCGAGGACCTCGCGACCTTCGTGTACACGTCCGGCACGACCGGGCCCCCGAAGGGCGTCATGCTCACACACTCGAACGTCTGGTGGACCGCGACGCACTCCGAGGAGCACATCCCGATCGGCGACCAGGCGATGAAGCTTCCGGACGGCACCTACGACGGACGCGC
>JBOGWY010000165.1:0-7551 GCA_050694015.1 Actinomycetota bacterium
CTGCCGAAGAGCGACCGTGCGCGCGAACACGCGCAGGAGTTGCTCGAGCTCGCTGCATCGGGAGCGGCGTCGTGAGGCGACTGCGCCGGCGGGGCATGGCTCCGGCTCCACCGGGGACGATCTCGGCGGTCGCGCGCGTCGACAAGCGCACGAAGGATCTCCTGCAGAGGTTGCAGCCGGGGGAGATCGCAGTGATCGATCACGCCGACATCGATCGGGTCGCCGCCGAGGGTCTGGTGCACCGGCAAGCCGCCGCGGTGATCAACGCGGCCCCGTCGTCGACCGGCCGTTACCCGAACCTCGGCCCCTTGCTGCTGTGCTCGGCCGGGATACGCGTGATCGACGAGGCCGGCCCGGAGGTCATGAAGCTCAACGAAGGCACACATCTCATGATCGAGGAGGGCCGCGTCCTGAAGATGAACGGGGCCGGTTCGATCGAGGTCGCGCGCGGCAAGGTTCTGACGATCGAAGGGGTCGAGAGGACGATCGACCGAGCGAAGCAAACGATCTCGGCCGAGCTCGAGCGCTTCGCGGAGAACACGATCGGTTACATCAAGGACGAACGCGATGTCCTTCTCGAAGCCGTTCGGCTCCCCGAGGTCGAGACCGACTTCCACGGCCGTCACGTCCTCATCGTTGTGCGTGGCTACGACTACAAGGAAGACCTCGCCGCCCTGCGCGCCTATATCCGCGAGGTGAACCCGATCCTGATCGGGGTGGATGGAGGGGCCGACGCGATCATGGACTTCGGTCTCAAGCCGGACATGGTCATCGGGGACATGGATTCGGTCACGACCGAGGCCTTGTTGTCGGGCGCCGAGTTGGTCGTCCACGCGTACGAAGGAGGGCGAGCGCCCGGCCTCGAGCGGATCGACGCCTTGGGCCTTCCGGCCGTGCTCTACGAAGCGACGGGGACGTCGGAGGACATCGCCATGCTTCTGGCCTACGAGCGCGGGGCAGAACTGATCGTCGCGGTCGGCACGCATTCGAACCTCGTCGAGTTCATGGACAAGGGACGGAGAGGGATGGCGTCGACCTTCCTCGTGCGTCTCAGGGTGGGTCCGATCCTCGTCGACGCCAAAGGGGTCGGGCGCCTGTACCGCGGGCGCGTTCGGCGATCCGACCTGGTGATGTTGATCGTCGCGACACTGGTGACGATGGCCATCATCGTGGCGATCTCGGAAGCCGTGCAACTCGACCTGAAACTGTTCTGGGAGTGGGTCCAGGATCAGTGGGCCGACCTGAGGCGAGCGATCTTCTGATGGAGAGGGATACGTGATCGACTTCCGTTATCACCTCATCTCGATCATCGCCGTGTTCCTCGCGCTCGGGCTCGGGGTTCTGATGGGTTCGGTCGTCCTCGACGACCAGTTCGTCAAGCATCTCGAGAATCAGGTGGACGCCTTCGACCAACGCAACGACGAGTTACAGGAACAGATCGATGCGCTCGAGGCACAGGTCGAGGCGTCCCAGGCCTATGCCGTGCAAAGCGCCCCGTGGCTCCTCGAGGATCAGCTGGAGGGACGCAGCGTCGTGGTCATCGAGCTGGAGGGGATCGACGGCGGGACCGTTTCGGAATTGAGATCGACCATCGAGGAGGCCGGCGGCGCGGTTCCCACGACGATCACCCTGACGGAGAGGTTCGCGCTCCCGGGTGAAGTAGAGCGGGACCAGCTCGCGCTCGCGATCGACTCGACCGCGTCGACGCCGCGCGACATCAGGATCGAGGCCGCGACGATGCTCGGCGATCGGATCAGTGCCGCCGCGGTGGAGGCGATAACGTCGAACCGGCCGCGATCGGACGCTCAACAGCGTCTTGGAACGTTGCTGCAGGATCTGCAGGACACGGAGTTCGTGGCCGTCGACGGGACCCCCGACGTGGCCGTGGTCCCATCGGGGGCCCTGTTCCTGTTCGTGGGCGGCACGGCGGAGGGTCCGGGCTACGACCCCGCGCCGATGTCGGTGGGGCTCGTGTCGGCGATGTCCGAACGTGGCTCACCGGTCCTCGCGGCAGAGCCGCTCGACAGTGACTGGGGGCTCGTAAGCGCGATCCGGGACGACGGCGAGGCGTCGGCTCGCGTGTCGACCGTCGATCAGGCCGGCGCGATCGAGGGCCGCATCGCGGTCGTGCTGGGGCTCCGCCAGCAGTTCGAAGGCACGACCGACCACTACGGGGTAGCCGAAGGTGCGACGAAGGTGATCCCCGAGCCCTCGACCTCGGACTGATGGCGGCGCCGGCCGCGGACGTGTCTCTGGCCCGAGGGGCCGCTATAACCACGGTCGCGACGGCCGTGTCGCGCGTCACCGGATTCGTGCGCGTGGTCGTGGTAGCGGGGGCGATGGGGACGACGTTCCTCGCCAACACGTACCAGACCGCGAACACGGCCCCCAACGTCGTTTTCGAGCTGGTGGCCGCCGGCGTGCTCACCTCGATCTTCGTTCCGACCTTCGTCGAGTACCTCGTGAAGGGCCAGGAGGAGGAGGGATGGCGCGCCGCCAACGCGCTGGCCTCGGTCGCCCTCGTGGGATTGGTGGCCCTCTCGCTGATCGTGGCGTTGCTGGCGGATCCGATCATGAGGCTGCTGACGCTGGGGGTCGAAGGTGACCGGCTGCGTGCTCGCGAGGTTGCGCTGGGGGCGACGTTCCTGCGTCTCTTCGCGCCGCAGATCGCGTTCTACGGGATCGGGATGATCATGACCGGCGCGCTTCACGCGTTCCGCCGTTTCGCACTGCCGGCGGTCGCGCCGATCTTCAACAACGTCGTCGTGATCGGGGTGTACGTCACGTACGCGTTCATGCGCGGCGACAGGCCCCCGACCACGCGGACCATCACCGACGCGGAGACGTGGGTGCTCGGGGCCGGGACGACCCTGGGCGTGATCGCGATGACCCTGTGTCTCGTCCCGCAGCTCGCCAAGCTGGGATGGCGCTTCAGGTTCGACTTCCGCCCGTCCCATCCCGCGGTGCGCAAAGGGGCGCGGCTCGGCGTGTGGGCGCTCGGCTACGCGGGCGGCTACCAGGCCGGTCTCATCGTCGTGCTGATGCTCGCCAACCGGATCCAGGGTGGGGTCGCTGCGTACCAGTGGGCGTACACGTTCTTCTACCTGCCCCACGCGCTGTTCGGCGTGCCGATCTTCAACGTCTTGTTCACGGCGATGTCGGAGCATGTCGCGAAACGAGAGATCGGGGAGTTGGCCGGGCGGCTGCGCGACGGACTCGCGATGCTCGGCTTCATCCTGCTACCAGTGGGCGCGACGCTCGTCGCGGTGGGGGAGCCGCTCGCGGACGTGACCCTCCGGTACGGGGTGATGACCGACGCCGGTGCCGATCTTGTGAGCCGTGTGATCCGGATGTTCGCCATCGGTCTGCCGACTTACTCGTGCTTCCTCGTGTTCACGCGCGCCTTCTACGCGTTGGGGGATACGAAGACGCCCGCGCTTGTCAACGCGGCGACGGTCGCGGCGGCAAGCACCCTCGGGGCGTTGTTCTTCTTCGTGCTTCCCGAGGGCTGGGAGGTCGCCGGGCTCGCGCTCGGACACTCGGCGGGCTTCCTGTTCGGAACCGTCGTCCTCGGCCGGCGGCTGTCGCGCCGCGTCGGATCCCTCGGCGGAGCGGAGCTGCGTCGCCCCCTCGCGCGCGCGACGGTGCTGTCGGCGGTCGCGTTCGCCGTGATGTGGGGCGTGGAGACCGCGCTCCCGGATGGCTCCAACCCCGTCGAGCTCTTGTCGCTCGTCATCACGGCTCTCGCCGGAGGGATCGTGTACATCGCGGGCATGGCTCTGGCGAAGTCACCCGAGCTGGCCCGCGTGCGCTCTCTGGCGCGGAAACGCTGATGGCCGTCCGCGTCCTGCAGGTCCTTGGTCGCTCCGCGGGCGGCATCGCGCGGCACGTCGCCCACCTCGTGGACGCGCTGGACGGAGACGAGGACCTCACTCTCGACGTTGCCGGGCCGGACGACCTTCCGATCGTGATGCCGAAGCCGATCATCGATCTGCGGATCCCCGACGGTCCCCTCGGGCACCGCCGCGCGATCGCGCGCCTGCGCGTCGTCGTCACGGACGGCAACTACGACGTCGTCCACGCCCACGGGCTCCGCGCCGGTATCGACGCGGGGATCGCGGCGCGCCGCGGCCCGGCCACCGTCGCCACCACGGTCCACAACCTCGTGCAGCCGGAGATCGCCGGGCGTCTCCGGGCCGTGGCCTACCGGCGCGCGGAGTCGACCGTCGTGCGGGTCAGCGATCACGTCTTCACGGTTTCCGAACAGATCGCGCAACATCTTCGGGGATCGGTCCGGGACGCTTCGGCGATGAGCAAGATCGAGACCCTCCACCTGGGCGTCGGCGAGGCCCCTCGGACGCGTCTGGATCGGCGCTCCGCACGCGCGTCTGTAGGGATCGAAGCGTCGGCCCCCCTCGTCGTCACGGCGTCCCGGTTGTCCCCGCAGAAAGCCGTACACGTGTTGCTGGACGCGGTGGCCTTGCTCCGGTCCGACGTCATGCTCGTCGTCGCCGGCGAGGGGCCGTTGGAGGCCGAGCTCAACGACCGCGCCGCGTCGCTCGGGATCTCCGAACGCGTCCGCTTCACCGGGTTCCGAGCCGACGTCGCCGACCTGATCGCGGCGGCCGATGTCTTCTGCCTGTCGTCGATCTGGGAGGGGGTCCCGCTGTCGGCCCAGGAAGCGATCCTGCTCGGCGTCCCGGTCGTGGCAACCGACGTGGGCGGCATGAACGAGCTGATCACCGACGGCGTCTCGGGACGCCTCGTCCCGCGCGACGACCCGGCAGCGCTCGCGGCCGCCCTGCGTGAGGTCCTGGACTCGCCGTCGGTGCGCTCGAGTCATGCCGAGAAAGCCCGCCGCGACCTCGATAGCAACTTCTCGACCGAAGCCATGCTCGAGAGGTTGGCCGACTTCTACCGACATGTTGCGGCTGCTCGCGGCTAGCGCTGCGGTGGCGGTCGCGCTGCTCGGTGCGGCGGCCCCCGCGCACGCGCAGTCCGCGGATTGCTCCCGGGTCGCGATCGTCACGCTGCCCGGTGTCACGTGGGCGGACGTGCAGCGGTCCGAGCTCGGCAACATCGATTCGCTCGCGGCCTCCGGCGCGATCGGGTCGCTGAGCGTCCGGACGGTGAGTTCTCAGACGACCTACGCGTCGGGCTTCACGACTATCGGCGCGGGGACACGGATGGACGGCGGGGATTCGACGGGCGGCGTGATCGACGAGGGGGCACCGGACGAGCTCCTGCGCGCGGATATCCGGATGGCGGGCCTCGACGAGATCGAGACCCTCGCCGAAGAGGCCGGCTACGAAGCGGTCCCCGGCGCTCTCACCGCGGCCCTCGACGGCATCGCTCCGGTCGCGGCCGTCGGAACGGCCGACCCGGGCATACCGCCTCCGGTCCCGCTCGGGTTCGGACGCTGGGCACATCTCGCCGCGATGGATCCGGACGGCATCGTGGCGCGGGGGACCGACGAGACCGTGCTGCGGGTCGACATGGATGCTCCGTACGGGGTGCGCACCGATCGGGACACGCTGGTGCGCGCGATGGAGCAGGCGTTGGGTCCCGAGTGCGGGGTCACCATCATCGATCACGGCGACGTGCTGCGCGCCGATCAGGCGTCTGCGGTCGCGGGCGAGCCGGTGCCGCAGCGCGACGCCGCGCTCGAGGCCACCGATGACATCGTGGGCAGGGTCGTCGATCTGATCGATCCCGAGCGCGATCTGGTGCTGGTCCTGTCGCCGACCTCACCGGGCTGGGATCCGGAGACACACCTCGGTGTGATGATCGCGTCGGGGCCGGGCTTCCCCGCGGGATCGAGCGTCGTGTCCGGCTCGACGCGCGCCGACGGCATCGTGACCCTGCCCGACGTTGCACCCACCGTCCTGGCGCATCTGGGTGTCGATCGTCCCGCCTCGATGCTCGGAACCGCGATCTCAGCGGTGCCGTGGAACGGAAGCGATCGGATCGCGGCCGCGATCGAACTCGACGAAGAGGCGGTCTATTCGCACGGTATCCAGGCCGACATCGCTACCGGCTTCGTGATCGTGCAGGTGCTGATCTACATACTGATCATCGTCCTGCTGCTCCGCACGGAACGGGAGGGTTTGGTCGAACGCCCACGGCTCCGACGCCGGCTCGAGCTCGGGGCCCTGTCGGTCGTCGCGTTCCCGCTGGCGAGCTATCTCGCCTCGCCGTTGAGCGCACACGAGATCGGACTCACATGGTTGGTCGTCGCGTTGGTCGCGATCGTCGCCGCGCTGGTCACGGTGGTGTCGATCTTGATCAGTGTGCCGCTCTACCGGCTGGCGGCGCTCGCGGCGGCCACACTGGCGGTGATGACCGTCGACCTCGCGTTCGGGGGGCCGCTGCAATTCATGGCGGTGTTCGGGAACGACCCGATCAACGCCGGGCGCTTCGCGGGACTCGGAAACATCGCGTTCGCGATCTTCGGAACGTGCAGCGTGTTGACGGCATCGATCCTGTTCCACCGGTGGCCCGACAAGAATGGCGTCCTCGTCGGCGTCGCGTTGCTCTTCGTCGTCACGGTCATCGCCGACGGCGCACCCCAGCTGGGCAGCGACGTCGGTGGCGTGCTTGCCCTCGTTCCGGCCCTCGTCGTCACGTTCCTGCTGCTGGCCGGAAAGCGACCCTCGTGGCGGATCGTCGCGTTCAGCGTCCTCGCCGCCCTGGTGGCGCTGGGACTCTTCCTCGCACTCGACCTCGCCAGGCCCTCCGAGGAGCAGACCCATCTCGGACGCTTCTTCTCGGATGTGCGGGCGCGCGGCGTCGGTGTCTTCCTCGACACGATCGAGCGCAAGGCACGCACCAACCTGCGGATCTTCGGCTCGACGATCTGGACCTACCTCGTGCCGCCGGCCCTTGCGTTGATCGCATACCTGCTGTTGCGACCGAGCGGGCGCTGGCACACACTCGCGGTCGCTTACCCGCGTCTGAGGGCGGGGTTGATCGGGGGACTTCTCCTCGGGGTGCTCGGGTTCGCGGTGAACGACTCGGGCATCGTCGTGCCGGCGATGGTGCTGTCCTTCCTCGTCCCGATGGCGCTGTTGATCCACCTCTCGATAGACGAGTCGATGCGGAGTGGGACCGGATGACCTCCGACCACTGGCTGACCGTGGTCGTGACCGTTCTCGCCGCGGGCTACCTTGCGCGGGCACTCCTCGCGCTGCGTCTCAAGGCACCGCCCGAGGCGCTCATGAAGACCAACGTGAGCGGACGGCGTGTTCCCGCGGTCATGGGTGGGCCGCTCGTTCTGGCGTCGATGATGACGCTCTCCGGCGTCGCGATAGCAGGTGCACTCGGGTGGGGGCCGGCGCGACCGACCCGTGTCATGACGGCCGTCGCCATCGTGACCGCGGTGATGGCGATCGCGGGAGCGTGGGACGACCGTCGGGGCGATGAACGACCGCGGGGATTCAAGGGGCATCTGGGGGCCGCACGAACCGGTGCGCTGACCGGCGGCCTGGTGAAGATCGTCGCCGCGGTGCTCGCAGGAATCGCGGCGGCGCTCGTTCTGGCCGTGAACGAGGT
>JBOGWY010000166.1:0-6052 GCA_050694015.1 Actinomycetota bacterium
CCTACAACCACGATCTGTCCAACACTCGTTCGCAGCCGGAAGAGAAGAACATCGGACTCGTCGAGGCCGCCACGCTGCGGCCCGCATGGCAGTTCATCCCCAAGGACGGGGACGACTTCTCCGGTACTCCGGCCATCGCCGACGGTTGTATCTACGTGGGTGGCATCGGGGGCCAGGTGTACGCGCTGAACGCGGACACGGGCGCGGTCGTGTGGATGACGAAGATCAAGGGCAGCGTTAACGCAGCGGTCGCGGTGTTCGACGGCAAGGTCTTCGCCAACAGTTCCCGGGTCGGCAAGCCGGCGATGGTCGCGCTCGATCAGGACACCGGAAAGCTCCTCTGGGATACGACGATCGACACGCAGGCGGGCTCCGATGTCTACGCGAGCCCCGTCTACTACGACGATCTGGTCTTCTCGGGGTGGTCGGGAGGCTCCGCGGAGCTAGGCGACGAGGCCGACCGCTACGCGTTCCAGGGCGGGTTCGTGCTCATCGACGCCGACTCGGGCCGGATCGTGAAGAAGACCTACTCGATCCGCCCGCCCGACAAGAATGCGAACAAGCCCAAGAACGATTTCGCGGGTGGTGCGGTCTGGGCGACTCCCGCGATCGATCCGAGTACGAACTACGCGTACGTCGGGGCGGGTAACCCCTTCCGACCGCAAGCCGAGCACAAGCACACCAACGCGATCCTGAAGATCGACCTTGGCCGCGGGCGTCCGACCTTCGGGGAGATCGTCGACTCCTACAAGGGCACCGTGGACGAGTACATCCCCGGCTTCAGCGATCTACCGTGCTACGACATCCCCGGGAACCCGGCGCCTTACTACCCGCAGGGCATCGGTGAGTGCGGCGACCTCGACATGGACTTCGGGTCCTCTCCCAACCTGTTCAAGGTGGGGGGCAAGACCCTGATCGGCGAGGGTCAGAAGTCCGGCGTCTACCACGTCGCCGACACGAAGACCATGAAGGGTGAGTGGTCGGCGATCGTCGGCCCGCCGTCCGCGGTGGGAGGCATCGTCGGATCGACCGCCTACAACGACGGCGCGATCTACGGCCCGATCACGGTCGGCGGGTACATCTGGTCGCTCGACGACGCCGGGATGTATCGGTGGTTCGCCGAGGCGGCCGACGGCGCGCACTGGGCGAACCCGGTGTCGTACGCGAACGGGATCGTCTACACGAGCGACCTCAAGGGGATCCTTCACGGCTACGACGCGGCCACCGGCGTCGAGATCTTGGCAACTCCGATGTGGCTCGCTGGTGAAGGCAACAAGACCTCGTGGGCCGGTATCGCGATCGCCCGCAACACGCTCTATGCGGCGATCGGGACCCTCGGCACCGGGGGCGGGTTGATCGCGTTCCGGTCGGGGAACTGAGCATGAGACTCGATCGGAAGCGCCGTCTCGCGATCTCTGTGATGGCATGCACTCTCGTACTCGGGGGCAGTGCAACCGCGACGGAGGTGCCGCGCGACAACCCTGGCTACATCGTCAGCGTGGCGGCCGGAACGTACTACGGATACGCGACCCCTGTGATGGTGATCGAGCCCGGAGGTGAGCTGAGCTACTCGAACTTCGACATCGTCCAGCACGACGTGGTCCACGACGTCTCGACCGACGGCATCGCCAACAAGAAGAAGGACAAGTGGTGTCGGGGGTTCAGGAAGGGCGAGTGTCCCTTGTTCTGGAGTGCGCGGGCCGGCCTCGGCGACACCGTGGCGGTGCAAGGGACGAAGAACCTGAAGTCCGGCACCATCTACTCGTTCCTCTGCACGCTCCATCCCGGCATGAAGGGAAAGCTTGTAGTCCGGTAGCTGTTTAACTGCCGTTCTATGCAGCTCACCGGCACATCCGTGCTCCCTCGCGTCGCGGCGTTCGTCCTCGTCGCCGGGCTCGCCGCATGCACGCAGGAGGACGCGCCGCGGGCGGTCCCGACGCGGACGGTCCCGACGCCCACGAAAACGACCGAGAGACCGGTGCCGGTCGCGTCCGAGCGCTGGTTCCGCGACGCCTGCGACCTGTCGATCCCGATCCTGCGTCGCATCCGGCGAGGCTACGCGCCCGATCGCTCACCGGACGTGATGTTCGTGCCGAAGCTGCCGCATTACTTCGAGGGTTTCGCACACGCGGGCCCGTGGCCGTATCTCCAGCGCGTCCCGTTCGCGTTCTACGGGCCGGGGATCCTCGAGTCCGCCGGATCGGTGAGTGCGGCGCGAGAGGTCACGATGGCGGACCTCGCTCCTACCGTGGCCGAGCTGATCGGGGCCGAGCTGCCTTCGGGTCGCCCGGGCCGGCCGGTCGCAGACGTCACCGACGCCGTCGCTCCCGATGCCGCCACGCCGACGCTGGTGGTCACGGCGGTCATGGACGGGGGCGGATGGAACGTGCTGGAGAGATGGCCCCGTCGATGGCCGTTCTTGGGGCGGATGATGGGGGAGGGGATATCGGTCACCAACGCGACCGTTGGCTCGTCGCCTTCCGTCACACCGCCGATACACGCGACCTTGGGAACGGGAACCTTCCCGCGCGACCACGGCATCGTCGACATCCCCGTTCGCGACGGAGACGTCGTCGAAGATTCGTGGGAGGGCGAGAACCCTTCCAACCTAGCGGTGACGACGCTGGCCGACGAGTACGACCTCGCGACCGACAACCGCGCGGTCATCGGGATGATTGGGGAGAGCCGATGGCATCTCGGGATGATCGGCCACGGGGCCGCGCACGAGGGGGGCGACCGTGACATCGCCGTCCTCTCGGACCTCGACAGTGCCGGTGGGATGTATACGAACGAGCGCTTCTACGAGCTTCCGGGCTACGTCGAAGACCGGGAACTGTTCGCCGATCTCGTCGACGACGTCGATCTCTGGGACGGTGTGGACGACGGGACGTGGCGCGGCCGCGATCTGTCCGATCTCGAGGACCTTCGTTTCACGCCGGTGTGGGCGGCTTATCAACGCCCCCACATCGAAGAGGTCATCGAACGCGAGGGCTTCGGTGAAGACGACGTCGCCGATCTACTGTTTCTCAACTACAAGTTCATCGATCACGCCGGTCACAAGTTCACCCTCGATTCGCCGGAGATGGAACGAGCCGTCGCGATGACCGACAACTCGCTACGCGTCCTGGTCGACCAACTCGACGAGACCGTCGGTGAGGGGGAGTGGATATTGGTGATCACCGCCGACCACGGGGTGCAACCCCTGCCCCCACGAGGGCGCTTGATCCGGCAGAACCCTCTCAGTGCCGACGTCGAGGAACGCTTCGGCGCCGAACAAGACCGGCTCGTGCTCGAAGATCGCGCGCTCGGGATCTGGCTCGCTCGCGACTACGCGGCCGGGATAGGCATCACGGTGGAAGAGATCGCGCGTTACCTCAACGACTACTCGATCGGCGACGATCTCCGTCCCGGCGAGACGTTGCGCCCCTACTGGTCGGCCGACGAGCGGCTCTTCGAGGCCGCGTTCCCGTCGCGTTACCTGGACGAGATCTGGGACTGCGCGACGGGGCCCTAAGCCCAGCTGACGGCGGTGCCTTCGAAGAGAGCTTCGAGACGCGCCACCTCTGCGACCGGGGCGATCCGCTTGAACCGAGGCGCCGTCTCGCTCCAGCGTTCCAGGATGTCATCGCCGAGCATGGAGCCCGTCGCCTCGACGTGACGCGCGATCACGCGACGCAACGACTCCAGCTGAGCCTCGGTCGGCTCGTACGCGGCGACGAGCTGCGGGTTGATGCGGGTCTCGATGATGTGATCGGGGTCGTAGACGTAGGCCTCGCCACCGCTCATCCCGGCCCCCAGGTTGCGCCCGGTCGGTCCGAGGAAGACGACGGCACCGGCGGTCATGTACTCGCATGCGTGGTCGCCGGCGCCTTCCACCACCGCAACGGCACCGGAGTTGCGCACCGCGAAGCGCTCGCCGGCCCGTCCCGCGACGAAGAGCTGTCCGCCGGTCGCCCCATACAGAACGGTGTTGCCGACGAGATAGGGGTCGCCGGCGTCGTTCGCGGGCGGACGCACGACGACGCGGCCCCCGGCCATGCCCTTGCACACGTAGTCGTTCGCCTCGCCGGTCAGCACCAGCTCGATCCCTTCGGAGAGGAACGCGCCGAAGCTCTGGCCCGCTTCGCCCTCGAACAACGCGCGCACGCGTCCGGTGGGCCGCTCGGTGTCGAGCTCGAACGGAACCGCGCAGCCGAGACGCGCACCCACAGTGCGGTCCGAGGTCGAGATCGGATAGGCGAGCTCGATCGAGCGGCCCTCACGCAAGGTTTCGATCGCATCTGCGTAGAGGCGATCGCCGAGCTCCGAACGCGGCTGCTGGATGTCCAGCGAGCCGGTGAACCGTTGGTCTCCTTCCGATGCGCCCAGCAAGGGGCCGAGATCGAGCGAGTCGGCACGGACGTTGCCCGTCTTCCGCTGCCGCAGGAGGTCGGTGCGGCCGATCGCGTCGTCGAACGAGCGCAGCCCGAGCGAGGCCAGCAGCGCGCGGGCCTCCTCCGCGACCAGCATCAGGTAGCGCACGACCATCTCCGACGTCCCTGCATATTTCGCGCGCAGCTTCGGGTCCTGGGTCGCGATGCCGACCGGGCACGTGTTGCGGTGGCAGGTACGAACGAGGATGCAGCCTTCCGCGACCAGTGCCATCGTGCCGAAGGAGAACTCGTCGGCACCGAGGAGCGCGGCCACGACGATGTCCCGGCCCGTCTTGAGGCCGCCGTCGACGCGGACGCGCGCGCGCCCCCGCAACCCGTTGGTCGCGAGTGCCGCCTGGGTCTCCGCGAGACCCAGCTCCCACGGCATCCCCGCGTTCTTGATCGACGACACGGGGCTGGCGCCGGTCCCGCCGTCCGAGCCGGCGACGTGCACGACGTCGGCCAGCCCCTTGACCACGCCGGCGGCTATCGTGCCGACGCCGTCGGACGAGACGAGCTTGACCGACACCTTGGCGCGCGGGTTCGCCTGCTTGAGGTCGAAGATCAGCTGCGCGAGGTCCTCGATCGAGTAGATGTCGTGGTGCGGTGGGGGAGAGATCAGCGCGACGCCCTCGACGGTATGCCGCAGCATCGCGATCTCGACGGAGACCTTCTTGCCGGGTATCTGTCCGCCCTCGCCCGGCTTGGACCCCTGGGCCATCTTGATCTGGAGTTCCTTCGCGTGCGCGAGGTACGCAGGCGTCACGCCGAACCGGCCCGACGCGATCTGCTTGATCCCCGAGTTGCGGTGGTCCTTGTAGCGCTCGGGGGCCTCGCCACCTTCACCGGTGTTGGCCATGCCTCCGATCATGTTCATCGCGATCGACAGGGTCTCGTGGGCCTCGGCAGACAACGCGCCGTGCGACATCGCACCGGTGGAGAAGCGCCGGGCTATCTCTGTCGCCGGCTCGACTTCGCCGAGGGGTACCGGGGTCGTCGGGATGAACTCCAGCAGGTCGCGCGGCTCCGCGACGCGCCCACCCTTCCCATTCACGATGTCGGCGAAGCGGAGATAGGCGGCCCCGTCGCCTTTCACGGCGCGTTGGAGGGCGTGCGCCGCCAGCATTTCCTCGTCGGGCTGCTCCTTCACACCAACCGTCTCGTGCAATGCGTCGACCACGTCAGGATCGATCGCGTGGAACTCCCCGCCGCGCTTGAACTTGATGAAGCCGGTGTTGGCGAGCTGTGGCTTCGCGCCGAACGCAGCGTCGTGCCGGAGCAGGACGTCGGCGCCGAGTTCCTCGAACGAGAGACCTCCGACCGCGGACGCGAGACCCGTGAAGCAGAGGTCGATCACGTCGTGGCCGAGACCCATCGCTTCGATGATCTGCGCGCCTCGGTACGAATCCAGCGTCGAGATCCCCATCTTCGACATGATCTTGAGCAGCCCGTCCTCGATCGCCGAGAAGTAGCGACTCTGGGCTTCGTCGACCGTGACGTCGCCGCCGAGTCGCGCCGATGCCGACAGCTCGACGATCGAATCGAGGGCGACACGGGGGCAGACGGCGTCGGCGCCGTTCGTCAGGAGACAGGCGACGTGATGACTGTCGCGAGCATCGTCGGAGTCCACGACGATCGAC
>JBOGWY010000167.1:0-29586 GCA_050694015.1 Actinomycetota bacterium
ACTTCGACCTTGGTGTTGCCGTGGAACTGGGCCGCTTCCCGGCCCGGCTTGGCGCGGAACCTGACGATCGCGTAGACCAACACCCCCTGGACGATGACGAAGACCACCACCGCGATCCCGAAGGTGATGTTCCAGAGCGAGTCCTGCTCCCTCGATATCGGCCCCTCTGGCTTCAGGAAATCCTGGGGCGCATCGGCGGCGCAGCCGACGAAGAACAACGCGATCGCGCCCAGAAGCGCGCTCAATAGGCGTCGTTTGGTCGTGGCCGGGAGAGTACTCATAGAACGTGCGGAATATATAGGAACGTAACGGGCCTCTTTTGCCGCGACGGCGCAGTTAGCCTCATTCACTATGGCGCTAGGAAACGACGTTCAGGAGATCTCTGAAGAGCGCGCGCCGCGGGGCGGCTGGCTGCGACGACGCGGAGTAACCGTCATCCCTGCTCTCGTGCTTGCCGGCCTTATCGCGTATGGCTTCTTGGCGCCGGCGAACGATCGGGACGAGCGACGCGACGACGCCCGGTCGGCGCCGAACTTCGAGGAACCGCTGTTGACGGGCTCCGGCACCCTCAGCGACGAAGATCTCCGAGGGAACCCGGTCGTGTTGAACTTCTGGGCCTCGTGGTGCGGGCCGTGTCGGGAGGAGATGCCGACCCTCGACCGCATGGCGACCAAGTACGCCGACGAGGGCGTCCAGGTGATCGGGGTCCTGGTGCGGGACTCGGCCGAGGGCGGGCGTGAGTTCCTTGCCGAGGTGGGCGTCGACTACCCGATGATCTACGACCAAGACGACTCGCTCGCGCGGGCGCTCGACCTCTACGGGCTCCCGCAGACGTTCTTCATCGACTCGGATTACCGCTTCGTCGGCGAGACACCGGAGCGAGCCGTCTCGGGCTCGGGCGAGAGGGTCGTGCTGGGCGCGATCTCAGCGGAGCGCCTGGAGACCAACATCCGCGCGTTGTTGGACGACTAACAAAGATCGTCGGTGATCCAGAGCTCGCGGCCTTCGTTCGCGGCGAAGTACGCGATACCGAGTCCCGCGACGGGATCGGCCCACCACCAGCCCGCGACGGCGTTGGCCACGAGGCCGACCAGCAGCACCGCGGAGAGGTACGTGCACAGCTCGGTCTGCTTCGAATCGGCCAGCATCGACCCACTGTGGAGCTCTGCGGCGATCTTCCGCTTCCGGCGCGCGAGCCACGGCATCACCATCAAAGAAACGACCGCGAGGACGATCCCGACCGTGCTCTCGTCGGGACGGTTCCCGCGCACGAGATCGACTACCGAGTTCACCGCGATGTAAGCCGCAAGTGCGAAGAACGCGATCGCGACGAAACGGATCGCTTTGTGCTCGACTTCCTCGGACGTTGACGACCCGGAGCGTTCGACACTGAGTCGCCAGATGATCACCAGCGATGACGATGCTTCGACGACGGCGTCGAGTCCGAAGCCGAATAGAGCGACCGACGCGGCGGCGAGCCCGGCAGCGACTCCGATCCCTGCCTCGACGACGTTGTATGCGAGCCCCACGTACTCGATGCGCAGACCTCGCTGCAACGTCAGCGGGCGGGCCTCGACGGTCATCCCGCCGGCAGCTTTTTCAGGAACGGTTCGATCTCTTCACGTGTGGCGACGTTGTCCCACCGTTGGACGATCTTGCCGTCGGCTCCGATCAGGAAGATCCATGGCTCGGTCAGGTCGTTCTTAACGAAGATCCACTCGCCGGCGGTGCGGTTCACCACCTGCTTCTCGAAGTTCCACCACACCTCGACGTGGATGAAGTTCGCGCGACCGGAGTAGTCGCGCGCCAGCTCCGCGACGGTATCGGTGATGGGGCCGCAGAACCGGCTCACGCAATAGACCGGCGTCGAGAACACGACCACGGCCGGCTCCCCAGCCTCGATAGATCCCTTGATCGTGGTCCGGTGCAGGATCTCGTCCGGGATCCCGGTGGTCTCGGCGCGGGAGTCGACCGCGCGCTCGGGTGCCTTAGACGGCAGCGTCAGGTTCTTCGAGCGCGGGGCGGCCTCGCCGACGGCCGGATAAAGCGACTCCTCGCGCACCTCGAACACGGCCTGTCCGGTCTTGGGTTCACCCTCGAGCTCCGCGGTCAGCTCGACGGCCCAGAACCCGGCGCGATCGAACGTCACGTCCGCCGCGTACACCCCCCGCCCCTCCGATGCGGGTCCGGCCACCGGCCCCTCGGTCGACGGGTCACCCTCGATGGTGAGGAACCGCCCGGTCGCGGTCGGCCCCTCTTCGGCCTTCCCCGAGCCCCGCTCGGTACCGAGATAGAAGAACTTCATGTCCACCGACCCGTAGCTGACGAAGAGCTGATCGTGCGTGAGGACTCCCGCGATGAAGCGCGACTCATCTCCGACGGAGAGATCGTAGTTGGCGGCCTGGACCACGATCTCTTCACCGCCTTCATCGGTCCCGGGCGCACCGCCGTCGCCGCCATCGCCGCCTTGATCACCGCACGCAGCGATGAGTAGCACGAGCGCAACGAGCAGCCACAACCTGTGACGCCTCAGCACGACGGCGGTTCCACATCGAGCGCGACCAAGGCTTCCTGGGTGACGGCGAGCAACGCGCGCAGGTCATCCTCGAGCGCGCCGTCCTCCCCCGAAAGCTCGTCTTCCACGACCTGCTTCGCGCGCAAGAGCCGAGCGGAGAGCTCGCGATCGTCGTCCTCGATGCCGGCCGCGATCACGTGCAGCGCGGTGTGAACCCGGTCGAGAAAGAGGACGCGGACCTCCTCGATATCGTCCGCTACCTCGATCGAGTCACAGAGACCTACCGCCGCGTCTGTCAACTGTTCTTCCGGATACTCGTCACCGCTGATCGTCACCGTTTCTCCCAGGAAACCTGGCCTCAGAACGGTCAGGGAGGCGACGATGCCGAGAACGCCGAAGACGACCAGCATGATGCTCACCGACCTCTTGACGTTCTTCTGGAATAGGAACGCCAGGCCGAGCGCGAGGACGCCGGCGGCAAGAACGATCTGATCGATCGAATTGCCGCTTGAGCTCGTGACATGCGCGAGATGAACGATCAACTCGAACCGGAGGCCCGTCGCAGCACGAACGCGAGCCCCACCACTACGACGGTGCCCGCGGCGAACGGTACGACCGGGAAGCCTCCGCCCTCGTCCTCTGGGGGTGAGCCCGTTACACGGGTCGTCTCGCCACCGCCGATCTGATCGCCCTCGTCCTCGGCCTCGTCGGAACAGTCCCGGCTGCCGGCGACCCGGAAGATCCAGTGACCCTTCGTCGGGTGGCCGTCTACCGACGAGATGGAGCGCCACTCGATGTGCCAGCGACCCGGTTCTCCCCCCGCGGGGGTGAGGGTCATCGTGTCTCCGGAGGTAGCGACCGCCCCCTCCACCTTGTTGTTGCATCCGTCGAACGCCTTGAGCGTGGACCCGGGACCCGGGGGCTCCGTGAGGTTGAGCTCGATCTCGCCGGGCACCTTCGCGACGCGGCTCCCGTCCTCGGGCGTGACCGTTCGTTGCTCGCCGTGGCCCCATACCGGCCCGGCGAGACACGCCACGAGAGCGGCCGTCGCGAAGGCCGTTGCGCTCGTTCTACTCATGCCCCTACTCATGCCCCTACTCATGCCCCTACCTCCCCCAGCACGGGTAATCTCGGGTGGCTGTGGACCAATCTTCTACCCCGGAGCCATCTAATAAACGACGTGCGAAGTTCCTCGTCGGCGGCTCCGTCATCATCGTCGCCGTAGGAGCTCTGCTCTTCTGGGCGATGTCGCGCCCCGGCTCCCAGGCTTACTACCTGACGCCGACCGAGGTGCAGGCGATGGGATCCACGGCCGTCGACTCTTCATACCGGCTCAACGGCACCGTTGTTCCCGGTTCGATCGAGCAGAGCGGGCTCGACACGAAGTTCCTCGTCACCGACGGGACGACGGAGGTCCCCGTAACCACCGACCGGGCGGTCCCGGACACGTTCCAGGACCGGGCCGAGGTCGTCGTGCGGGGGACGTTCGACGGCGACACGTTTGTTGCCGATCAGGTCTTGGCGAAGTGCCCTTCGAAGTTCAAAGCCAAGAAGGTCTGAGTCGGGGTCCATGACCTCCCTCGCGGGGCTGGGTCGCCCGAGCCTCTTCGCCGCGCTGGCTTTCACGGTGCTCGCCGCCCTGCTGTGCGGCTTGGGAGCGGGTCGCAAACGTGCCGACCTCGCCGCGTCCGGACAGCGCGCCATATCGGTCGCGGCCTTCTTCGTCGGGCTTGCGGCGGTCGCGCTGATGTCGGGGCTGTTGCTACACGACTTCTCGTACACGTACGTGGCCAACTACTCGTCGCGCTCTCTCACCGGGCCCTATCTGTTGAGTGCGCTCTGGGGCGGGATGGAGGGATCGCTCCTCTTCTGGACGCTGCTGCTTACGACCTTCGCGTCGCTCGCGATCGCGGGAGCACGATCGCGGCGGATGTCCCCGGAGATCACGGCATGGGCCGGCGCGGTGTTGGCGGGGCTGGCCGCGTTCTTCCTCGTGCTCCTCGTCGCGCCGGCCGACCCCTTCACGAGATTGAGTCCCGCTCCCGCCGACGGTAGCGGTCTCAACCCTCTGCTTCAGTCGCCCGGCATGCTGATCCACCCTCCGCTGCTGTACACGGGTTTCGTCGGTTTCTCGATCCCGTTCGCGTTCGCGATGGGCG
Organism: Actinomycetota bacterium; assembly: GCA_050694015.1. Lineage (GTDB taxonomy): Bacteria > Actinomycetota > CADDZG01 > CADDZG01 > WHSQ01 > JBOGWY01. Next base: position 4,675 of record JBOGWY010000167.1, read on the forward strand.
CGCTTATCTCGCGTCGCCTAGACGAGACCTGGTTCACGTCGACGAGAAGGTGGACGTTGTTCGCGTGGAGCGCGCTCTCGATCGGCATCGTCCTCGGCGGCGCATGGGCCTATACGGAGCTCGGCTGGGGCGGGTACTGGGCCTGGGACCCGGTCGAGAACGCTTCGTTCATGCCGTGGCTGACCGCGACCGCGTACCTCCACTCGGTCGTGATCCAGGAGAAGCGCAAGATGTTCAAGGTCTGGAACGTCTGTCTGATCCTGATCACCTACGTCCTGGCCGTGTTCGGGACGTTCTTGACGCGATCCGGGATCCTCTCGAGCATCCACACGTTCACCGAGGGCCCGATCGGGAAGTGGTTCCTGCCGTTCCTCGCGCTGATGCTCGTGGGCGGTCTGGTCGTCGTCATGTGGCGCCTCGACTCGTTGCGCGGCGAAAACCGGTTCGACGCGTTGATGTCGCGCGAGTCGGCGTTCCTCGCAAACAACGTGCTCTTCGTCGCCGCCGCGTTCACCGTCCTGTGGGGCACGATCTATCCGATCGTCGGCGAGGCGATCAGCGGCACGCGTCTCAGCGTCGGACCTCCGTTCTTCAACGCGGTGTTCATCCCCATCGGCCTCGCGCTCGTCGCGCTGACCGGCCTCGGTCCGCTGATCTCGTGGCGGAGGATGCGCGCTGGATCGCTTATGCGCATAGCGCGCCTCCCGCTCGCGGCCGGCGCGGTCACCGTGCTCGCCCTCGCCGCAGCGGGTGTTCGCAGCACCGGAGCGTTGATCGCGTTCGGACTCTGCGCCTTCACGGCCTTCGCCATCGGCGGCGAGTTCGCGCGCGGGAGCAAGCTCTACCGGAAGCGCGAGGAGATGTCGTGGCCCTCGGCGCTCGGCCGAACCCTCGCCAGAAACCGGCGGCGCTACGGCGGGTACATCGTGCACCTCGGCGTCGTTCTGATCGTGATCGGGCTCGCCGGGGGGGCGTTCAAGACCGAGCGACAGGCCCACATCGACCAAGGTGAGTCGCTCGCGGTCGGGGGCTACGAGCTCGTCTACGAAAACCTGACGTCGTCGACCGATCCCGAGAAGAACGCGTTCGTTGCAGAGATCGGGGTGTTTCGCGACGGACAGCGCATCACGACGCTCACGCCACAGCGCAACTTCCACACCGCGCAGCAGCAATGGCAGTCCGAGATCGCGATACGCACGAACCCGATCGAGGATCTCTACGTCGTCGTGACCGCGTTCGACCCGGACGAGTCGGCGAGCGTGCGGGCGTTCGTCAATCCGCTCACCTGGTGGATATGGACGGGCGCTGCCGTGATGGTCCTCGGCATGAGTGTGATCCTGTCGGGGTTCTCGCCGGTGACCGTGAGCGCGCGGGCCCGGGCGAAGCTCCGCGAGCAGGTGGCGGCCGCGCGATGACTCGTCTCGGGATACTCGTGATCTGTCTCGTTATGTTCGCGACGCCCGCGTACGCCGACGCCCAAGACGTCGCCAACGACATCTCCAACGAGGTCATGTCGCCGTTCTGCGACGGCGTCACCTTGCACGACTGCGGGTCGCGCGCCGCGATCGAGCTCCGGGCGGAGATCGAAGGCTGGGCCGCGGCCGGATGGAGCCGCGACCGCATCATGGACGAGCTCGTGTCTCGCTACGGTGAGGACATCCGCGGCGCACCCTCTTTCTGGGGCCGTGGCTTCCTCGCATGGGCGCTTCCGATCGCGGCCGTCATCGCGGGTGGACTCCTCGCGTGGTGGCTGGCGTCTCGGTGGTCGCACCGTCCCCACCCGTCGGACGCAACGACGGATATCTCAGACGAGGACCGTCGTCGCCTCGATGCCGAGCTGCGCGTCTACAGGAGCGAAGCGTGATCCCCGTGACCGTGGTCATCGTCGCCGCCCTCATCGGGCTCGCGTACGTCGCGATCCCGCTGAGTCGAGGGGCTCGACCATTCGCAGGCATCGGAACAACCCCGGCGGAGGAAGCCGAGGAGCGCAAAGCCGCCGCCCTCGCCGGCATCGTCGATCTCGAGCAGGAATTCGAGATCGGAAAGCTGTCGCGAGAGGACTTCGAGACGTTACGCGCCGGCTACGAGCGAGATGCGGTGGCCGCGCTGCGCGAGCTCGACGCGGCGTCCACCGAAGACGCTCTCGAGAGGGAGATCGCGGCTGCCAGGGCGCGGCTCGCCTGTCCATCGTGCGGCGCGCCGCGAACGGCAGGTGGCCCGTGTCCCCGATGCGGTTCGTAAGCACACTCGCCGTCTTAGCCGTCGTTGTCGCCGCGGCCCCCGTAGCCGCCGAGGAGCGCGGGACGATCCGGGGCCAGATCGTCAACGAGACGACGGGACGACCGCAACAAGGTGTCATCGTCAAGCTCGAAGGATTCGATCGCGACGGCGCCGACCCCGTGCGCAGGACGGTAACCACGGGACGCGACGGCCGTTACTCGTTCGAGGATCTGTCCACGGGACGCGAGTGGCTCTACGTGATCGACGCGCGTCACGACGGCGGCCTCTTCCCCGGGCGACCGTTGACGATCCCGTCGAACACGACCGAGCCGCCCGTGATCGACACGACCCTGCGCGTGTGGGACACGACGAACGACCCTGCGTCCGTGCTGATTCGACGCGACAACCTCTTCGCGGTGCTCGACGACAACAGCGACGTCGGCATCATCGAATCCGTCTCGATCGCGAACACCACCGATCTCGCCTACGTCGGGCGAGGCGCGCGCGGCACCGGCAGCGACGCGACTTTCGGCTTCCCCCTCCCCGACGCCGCCGATGTTTCATCGGTGAGGATCGTCGATTCACCCTTCGATGTCCCGACACTGGTCCGCACAGACTTCGGGTTCGCGCTGACTGTCGCGATACCGCCCGGGCAGAACCAGATCACCTATTCCTACCGGGTCACAGGCGGTACCGGAACCTTCGATCTGTCGCGCACGCTCCTCTATCCGACGCTCGAGATGTCGTCGCACGCGGAGCCCCCCCTCGAGATCGAAAGCAGCAGGCTCGAACCCAACGGCGAGGTCGAGATCGACGGCGACGCCTACACGCGCTGGACGTCGACCGACACGCTCGATGCCGGCGACCCCGTACAGATCCTCGCGACCGCGACGGCCGCTCCCTCGTGGTGGGTGTTCGCCGGTGCGGGGACCGGACTCGTCGGACTGATCGCGATCCTTTACCTGTTCACCCGTCGTCGCCCGAGCCGGGACGCGGTCGAACCGGCGCCACCCGTGCGTGACGATCTCGTGGCCGCGATCGCGGCCCTCGATCTGGAGTTCGAGAGCGGCTCGTTGCCGCGCGACGAATGGCAGGAGAAGCGTCACGAACTGAAGTCGAGGCTGCAAGAGATGAGCTCCGTCTAGTGCCCTCCCCGGCGGCGATCCGTCTCCACGATGTCGGGGTTGCGTTCGGCCGCACGCTCGCGCTCGATGGGATCGAGCTCGTGATCGGCCCCGGCGTCACGGGCGTGTTCGGTCCGAACGGTTCCGGGAAGTCGACATTGTTGCGCGTGATCGCCGGACTGATCCGGCCGACGTCGGGGACGATCGCGCTCGACGGTCGCGCGATGAACCACAAGGACGAGACGGTGCGGCGAGCGATCGGGTACGCGGGCCATTCATCGGGTCTCTACTCGCGCTTGTCGCTGCGCGAGAACCTCACGTTGTTCGCAGGTCTTTACGGCGTCCCTCGCGAGCGTATCGATGCCACGATCGCGGCGGTGGCGATGGATCGGGACGCGGACCGTCCCGTCGGAGAACTGTCGGCGGGTCTCACGCGCCGCGCTGCGGTCGCGCGCGCGTTGCTGCACGATCCGCGCATCCTGATCCTCGACGAGCCCTACGCCAACCTCGACGACGACGCCAGCGAGAGCATCTCTAACGCGGTGAAGTCGTGGTTCCGCGACGATCGGATCGGGCTGGTCGCCACGCACGGAGCCAAGAAGGTGCGCGCATACGCGCACCACGGGATCATCCTGCAGCGCGGTCTCCTAGCGCGGGCGGGAACCTACACAGCCGCGGGGTTCCGCTCGTGACAGCCTCGAGCGAACCCGGCTTCCTATCGAAGTCGATGTTGCTCGCGCGCAAGGACCTGAGGATCGAATACCGCGCCAAGGAGACGCTGCCGCCGATGCTCGCGTTCGCTTTCGCCGTTACCCTCTTGCTGTCCTTCGCTCTACCCGGTGAGAGCGAGTTGAGTGCTCCGGTCGAGGTCCCCGGCGTCGGCACGGTTCCGCTGCCCGACGTCATCTCGGGCTTCCTCTGGGTCACGATCCTCTTCGCCGGCCTGATCGGGTTCGCGCGCACCTTCGAGAGCGAACGCGACGACGGCGCGATCGATTCGTTGCTGATGCTGCCGGTGGACCGCTCGGCGCTGTGGCTGGGCAAGACCGTCGCGAACCTGACCTTCATCGTCGCGATCCAGCTCTTCCTCGTGCCGCTGTTCGCCCTGCTCTTCGGGTTCCAGCTCGGCCCCACGTGGCCGGTGCTGCTCCTCGTCATCGCTCTGGTCGACGTGGCATTCGTGGCCGTCGGCACGCTGTTCGCCTCGGTTGCCGCCCAGACCCGCAGTCGTGAGCTGATGCTGCCGATCCTGGCGCTTCCCGCCCTGGTACCGGTGTTCATCGCGGCAGTAGAGCTGTGCTCCGATATCTTCGTAGGTAGATTCGTGGGGACGGTCGCCGGCTCCGGCTGGTTCGCGATCCTGCTGGCGGCCGATGTCGTGTTCACCACCGTTGCCGTCCTCGCCTTCGAATTCGTCATCGAATGATTATGAAGAGATACGTAGCCCTCATCACAGCGCTCGTGTTCGTTGCGTGCGGTTCTCGCAGCGACATGCCCGTCGCGAGGCTGCCCGAACGCAACGTCGCCGAGCTGTCGTTGCCGACGCCGGTCGCGCTGACCGCTGCGATCCGGGTCGAGCTGCGCGCGATGCCGGCGAGGCCCGCGCTCAAGGCGATCGGCCGCGCGCGCGACGTGGGCGCAGTCGCGCCGGTCACGGTGATCACGACGCGCGTCAAGAGTGCGCGACGAAGCGCGCGGCTCCGGACCGCGACGGTCGATCCGATCTCGTTCCGCTCGTTCGCCCCGGCCCCCACGCGCGACGCGGATTTCGTGTGGACGTCGCTGGCCGCGGGGCAGACGGTCGTCACCCGGAGAGCCGTGAACAAGCTCGCGTTCAAGGATCCCGGCACGGTCACGATGGAGCGTGCCGAGTACAGCGTCGGCGCCTTCGCCGACAACGGCACGCCGAACCTTGCGGACCTAATCGTCGCGGGGACGCCCGCCGCCGCGCGTGGCAGGCCCACTGTGCTCATCGGCCTCAACAAAGGTTCGGTGCGCGACGCCGCGAGGATCGCGCGCCGCCATCTCCGTGGCATCACGCGCATCAGGCCGCTGACTCCGATGGCGGCGCCTCCGCAGGAGGCGACCCCGGCGGCCCCTCTCGGTCGCACCGAAGGGGACCTGATCGGCGCGATGACCTTCCGCATCCTCAAGAGCGGCTACATCGAACCGGACCCCGCATGGATCCACGCCAACATCGCGTCGGGGACGGTTCCGATCCTCGGTCGCATCACCTGTCACCGCCTGCTGTTCCCGCAGCTCGCGGCGGCGCTGGGAGAGATCCAGGAAGCGGGGCTCGCGAGCAAGATCGATCCGTCCGACTACGGCGGTTGTTACGTCCCGCGGTTCATCGACCGAGACCCGCGCCGCGGGCTCTCGTTCCACGCGTTCGGCCTCGCCGTCGACATGAACGTGTCGGAGAACTACCTCGGCAGGGAGGGCAAGATCGATCCGCGCGTCGTAGAGACCTTCGAAAGGTGGGGCTTCGAGTGGGGCGGTCGCTGGTCGCGTCCCGACCCCATGCACTTCCAACTAGCCCGACTGATCCGCACCTGAACTTTTCTAACTCAGCAACATGTAGGCGCGCTCTGTCATACAAAGTTCGGTGGGAGACTGAGATCATGAGGACCCAGAACGCGGCGCTCCCGACCGGCCGCCCACTCACTCGGCTCGCGTGGGTGACCGTCGTTGCGATCGCGGTGTCCCTCGTACTGATCTTCTTCGTCGCCCGCGAGGCCACCGACGACATGGGAGGTCAGCTCCAGCGGATCTTCTACTTCCACGTGCCCTCGGCATGGGTCGCGTACCTCGCCTTCGGGCTCGTGTTCATCGCCTCGATCGCCTACCTCAGGACGGAGAACCGGCGCTGGGACCTGCTCGCCGAGTCGTCCGCGGAACTCGGTGTCATCTTCACCACCCTCGTCCTCGTCACGGGACCGATCTGGGCTCGCCCGGTGTGGGGGACATGGTGGCAGTGGGACGCTCGGTTGACGTCGTCGCTCGTCATGTGGCTGACCTACGCCGGGTACCTGTTCCTCCGCGCGCTGGCGACCGACCGCCGCCGCGCCGGGCGCCTCGCCGCCGTCGTGGGCATCGTGGGCTTCGTCAACGTGCCGATCGTGCACTTCTCGGTCCAGTGGTGGCGCACGCTGCACCCCGAGGGCCCGACCGTCGCCGACCTCGAGCGGGACTCCGGGCTCGGAAGCCCCGAGCTGCTTGCCTTCTTCGCGTCGTTGATCGCGTTCACGCTGCTTTTCGCGCTCTTGTTGTCGTTGCGAGTCCGCCTCGGGCGCCTGCGCGACCGCGTCGATGAGCTTGAATTGCAGCGGGCACGTACCCGGCTCCGCGCGCCGGATCCCGGATCACAACCGAGGGAGGTCACCGCCTAGTGAGCGACGTCGCATGGCTCTTCATCGCGTTCATGGCCGTATGGATCGCGATCGGCGGGTATCTCTTCTCGATCTCGGCGCGTCAGAAAGCACTCGATCAGAGGCTCAGAGAACTCGACCGTTAGCGTTCACATAGGCTCAAACGCGCGCTCCGTCGTCGCCGCCGTCGCAACGACGAAAGCCCTGCTCAAGCGCACAATCTGACGTTCCGCGCACGCCTTCCTCTTGTAAGATGGCGACCTCATGGCGATGCGCGACCGCGTCTATAAGTTCAGCGACAGACCGATGTCGTGGACCCAGGCGATCATCTATGGATTCATCATCTGGGTATTGGCGATCATCCTCCTGGGGCAGCTGCCCTCGGTGATCATCTACAACTTCGACAAGTACATCGCCCAGATCATCGACTTCACGAAGAAGGTCCCATTCGTGAACGAGGAGGGGCTCAACACGGTCCAGGTGAAGATCGTCAGGGACATAATCGCCAACGCGGTTCAGATCAACCTCCTGATCGTGATGCTCGTCATCGCATACAAGTGGCAGGAAGCCAAGCGCCAGAGGACGGGGTCCAAAGGGCTCCAGGACCCGGTGCGCGGCTACATGCCGGGGAAGTAGGGGTTACCGATGCCTAAACCGCCGGAACCGAAGAAGATGGAGATCATCGAGAAGCCCATCTTCCGGGCCGACTACGAGATGCAGCTAGTCGACTCGGACTGGCTCAAGAGCGCCGTCAAACCGAAGAACTTCATCGACTTCATCCCCGAGCAGTGCATCCTCTGCGAGGGCTGCGTCGACATCTGCCCCTGGTACTGCATCTTCATGGTGGATCCGGAGGCGGTGGAGGATTCCGGCAACGTGGAGCTCGCCCGCCAGATGGAATCCAACGACATCTTGTTCCTGATCGACGACAACGCGTGCACGCGCTGCAACCTGTGCGTGGAGCGTTGTCCCACCGGCGCGTTGGTCCAGAGCCAGGTCGCCGGAGGCAAGTCCAAGCGCGGAGCGCGCGCGATGGGTACCGTTCCGGAGACGCAGAAAGCGTCGTAGGCAGCAGAAAGGGCACACGAAACTTGGCGAAGGCAGCAGGTTGGAACCCTAGAGAGAAGCTGAACGAGCGCATCGATCAGCTCCACAACAGCCAGCTGTGGCGGGCGATCTTCCGCCCCGGTTCGATCTTCCGGCGGGGATACGCAGACTCTCCCCGTAACCGCGCCTACGTGGTCATGAACTCGCTGCTCTACCACCTCCACCCGGTGAAGGTGAAGCGGCACGGCATCAAGCTCAGCTACACGCTGTGCCTCGGTGGATTGTCGTTCTTCCTGTTCATCTTGCTGACGGTCACGGGTATCTACTTGATGTTCTTCTACCGGCCGTCGGTCGAGATCGTGTACTCCGACATGCAGCGTCTGCACACGCAGGTCAGCTTCGGTCTCCTGGTGCGGAACCTGCACCGGTGGGGGGCGCACCTCATGGTGATCTCCGTGTTCCTGCACATGGCGCGCGTCTTCTACACCGGCGCGTACAAGCCGCCGCGAGAGTTCAACTGGATCGTCGGCGTGATCCTGTTCCTGCTGACGCTGCTGCTCGCGTTCACCGGCTACCTGCTGCCGTGGGACCAGCTCGCGGTCTGGGCCGTCACGGTCGGTACCGAGATGATGAAGAACTCGCCCGTGATCGGAGACCAGGTGCAGTTCGCACTCCTCGGAGGCCCCGTGATCGGCGCCGAGACGCTGCTGCGCTGGTACACCCTGCACGTGTGGTTGCTGCCGTTCATCATCGTGATCTTCATCTCGATCCACTTCTGGAGGGTTCGTAAGGACGGAGGTATCTCCGGCCCCATGTAGGAGGGGGCCTGGGGGAACCAGTGAGGCCGCTTGCGGCCGGGGTTCCCCCAGATACGGAGAGGGAGGATGCCTTTAGGCAGACTCCCTTGGAGTAGGAAACGAATATGGAAGACCGAAGCAACAGAAGGAACTAGAGAGTGCCGACACCAGACGAGATCTACGAGCAGGTACTGGCCGACGAGACCGCCAAGGGCTCTTCTCCTGCGGTCGCACAATCTCGCGCCAAAGCGGCACGGGTGCGCGCGCAGAAGGGGGCCGCGGATCCGACCAAGGCGGTCGCGGCGAAGCCGGCTGCGTCCCCGCCCGCCCCTGGTGGCGAAACCAAGCCCGCGGCCGAGGCGAAGCCTGCGGCCGCCGCCGCGAAAGCCCCCGCGGCGAAGGCCGGCACCGGGGCTCCGGCGAAGAAGGCGGTGGGCAACGGGGGCCCGGTACCCGAGCGCGTGCAGCGACTCCTCGCGGTCGTCAAGCCCGAGGCGATCCAGAAGGTCGAGCGGCAGCCGATGGACCGCGTCAACGTGTGGCCGCACCTCATGGCCGCGGAGTTCGTGTCACTGCTCGTCGTGACGGTGATCCTGACGATCTTCTCGGTGGCGGTCGATGCGCCCCTGCGTGAGCTGGCCAACTTCAGTCAGACGCCGAACCCGTCGAAAGCGCCGTGGTACTTCCTCGGGCTGCAGGAGCTTCTGCGTTACTTCCACCCGCAACCGGCCGGCGTGACGATCCCGACGGTGATCATCATCGTGCTCTTCGCATTCCCGTTCATCGACCGGAACCCTTCGACACGGCCCGACGATCGCAAGCTCGCGATCGTGATCTTTACTTTCTTCATCGTTAGCTTCGCGATCCTGACCACGATCGGCATGTTCTTCCGGGGGCCGGGCTTCAACTTCGTGTTCCCATGGGACACCGGACCGATCTTCTTCGAGTTGTAAGCGGAGGTTGAGTTAAATGAACTGGGGAGTGATCGCACTCATCGGGGTCGCCATCGGCGTGCTCGCGTGGGCCGCGTTCATGGTCAACATCACGATCGTCCGGCAGCGCCGTGCCGCGGGTGGCAAAGAGACGCGCGAGCACCCCGCGATGGGCGAGGGCGCCGCGGGGCAACCGGCCGCAGCCGCCGCGGGCGGTGGACAGGTAACCGTGCAGAAGGTGCCGCCAGCGGCGCGCAAGCCGCTCACGCCCGATCAGCTCGCGGTGTCGCGACGGCAGTTCCTCAACCGTGCGTGGGTCGTGTCGTTCCTGACGTTCCTGGGGCTCTTCGGCCTCAGCTCGTTGTCGTTCCTGTGGCCCAAACTGACCGGCGGTTTCGGAACCGTCATCAAGGCCGGCAACTACGACGACCTGCTCAAAGAGATCGGACCCGAGAACGGCTTCAAGCCGAAGTTCATCGCCGACGGTCGTTTCTGGCTCACCTACTACGACGGCGATCCCGGCGACGAGCCCGTCTATCTCGCCATCGGTGCGGGGGAACACAAGATGCAGGCTCTGTACCGGAAGTGCGTGCACCTGGGTTGCTCCGTGCCCCATTGCGGCACGTCGATGCTGTTCGAGTGCCCGTGCCACGGGTCGAAGTACCGGCTCACGGGCGAGTACTACGGGGGCCCGGCGCCGCGCGGTCTCGACCGATTCCCCCTCACCGTCGTCGGTGGTCAGGTCGAGGTCGACACCGGCAGCGTTCAGGAGGGCCCCCCACGCGGTACGAGCACGTGGGCGCGCTTCTCCGAGCCCGTCGGTCCCTTGTGCGTGCCGACCTGATGCTTCAGAACCGAACCAAGGCTTAGAAGGGGCGAATGGACACAGGGCAAGTACTACTCATCGCGTTCGTCGTGCTCGTCCCGGCGGCGATCCTGTGGGGGGTCTACCTCGCGCGTCAGAACCGCGCCCGCAAGCCGGCCGCCCTGCTCGGCATCCCCCAGGCGATGCGCCCGGCGCAGCCCGACGAGGTCCTCGAGGGGCCGCGCCTATCGCGCATCCTCGCCGGAGGCTTGGTCACGACGCTGGCAGCGGCCCTGTTCATCCCTCTGTACTGGCTCCCCGAGCGGGAGCGCCAGGAGTCGTTCCAACATCGCTTCGACGAGGCCTCGGTCGAGCGGGGCGAGCTGATCTACAACGCGCCGCCCCCGTTGGAAGAAGACATCAGCGGTATCGAGTTCAAAGAAGAAGAGAAAGCGCTGGCACTGGGTCAGGCATGCATCAACTGCCATGGTCCCGAAGGCGCCGGCGGTCTTGCGAACCCGTCGGTGCAAGACGTCGCCACCGGCTTCACCCCGGCATGGACCGCTCCGCCTCTCAACACCGTGTTCTCGCGATGGGATGAGGAGGTCGTCCGCTTCACGATCGAGCGCGGCCGCCCGGGGACACCGATGCCGACATGGGGCGTTGACTTCGGCGGTTCGATGACGGCGATGATGGTCGACGACGTGGTCGCGTACCTCTACAGCATCCAGGAGCCGCTCCCCGAGTTGTCCGCCGAGTGCGAGAAACCGACGTCGACCAACCAGCTCGACTGCGGACAGGAGATCTTCGAGGCGCGCTGCGCCGTCTGTCACGGCCCCGAGGGGTCGGGACGCGAGTCGAGCGGCACGACGGAGCAGCCGTGGTTCCCCGGGATGGCGCTATGGAAGGGCGACGTCCGCCACCTGCCGCCGTTGATCGGCAAGGACTCGCACTACAACACGATCGTGAACGGACGCCGCTTCGCATTCATGCCGGCCTTCGGTGAAGCACCGGCACAGGGCATCCCGATCCCGCCGAACCCACTCACCAACGCGCAGATCCGCGCCGTCATGGCTTACGAAAGAACGCTGTAGATGGATACCGCCTTCATCACCGGTATGGGCGCGTTCCTCAGCGCGATCATCGTCTTCATCGGGAGCGCCTTCCTGCTCATGACTCTGGTCATGGGCGCGCGACTCGCCTATTTCGTCACCGCATCGATCACGCTCTGCTTCGTCCTCATCATGGCGGTTGTCTGGTCGATCAACCCGCTCGGCCCCCTCGGGGAAGCCCCCCAATGGACGACCCAGGCGATCGGCGAAGACGCCGAGGGACTCGACTTCAACCAGGCTTCGTCGTATCCGGAAGATCCCTGGGCTCCCCCGGACGACGAGGATGACGTTCAGGTCGTACAGGCGTCCGAGCTCGAGAGCGACGCCATGAAGGCCGTCGAGGGCGAGCTGACCGAGGGGGTCGAGGGCCTTCCCTCAACGGCAACGCTTCAGATCGCCGAGGACTCGACCCGATTGCTCCAGCAGCGCGAAGATCAGTTCGGCGCCACCCTCGTCGACGTGCTTCCTCCTTCCGAGCCCCCCGAATTCGGGATCCCCTCCAAGGCGGAGCGCGAGCGCCTCAGCGGACAGGAAGCAACCGGCGCCGAGGAGCTCGAACCCCTCGGGCAGCTCGCGGTGATCATGGAGTACCACCCCGGCAACCAGCTGGGGCCCGCACGCATGATCGCGCTCGGGACGCTCATCCTGCTCGTGCTCCACCTCGTCGGCCTGAGCCTCGCGGAGCGCCGCGGCCGCCGCGTCCGGGCCGAGGCCGAGGCGGCTACCTAGGAGATGACGGTGACCAAGCTGAAGACACTGATCGCAGGCCTCGCTCTCCTCATGATGGCCGCGTGCAGCGGTGGCATCCAGGCCGGCGGTGAAGAAGCCACGAACAATGGGGGCATCGCGTTCATTGCGCTGGCGGGGATGTTGATCATCCTCGGAGTGATCCTCTGGATCATCCTGGGCCGGGGGGATTAACGCAGACCCGTCTGTCTCTGCCTCTCCCGGGCTTTCTCATCGGCTTCCTTCTTACGCTTGTCCTGTAGCTCTTTGCGCACGCGCATCGCCATGCCGAAGCCGACGGCGAGCGCTACGTAACCGATCGCCTGGAGCGCGATCTCGACCGCGCGTGGGAGATCGAGCAACCCGCGGGCGAGCGCGGCCCCCAGCAGGACCACTGCTCCACCCATCATCGTGAGACGCCACGTATCCCACGGCTGACGCCAGCCGGGAACCTTCTTCCCGCCGGTTTGGGTCACGAGGCCGTGAGCACGTCGTGCGCCGCTTTCACGGTCAGTTCGACGTGCTCTTCGGTATGTGCCGCGGAGATGAACAACGCCTCGAAACGCGACGGTGCCAGATACACCCCGCGTTCCAACATGCCGCGGAAGAACGTCGCGTAGAACTCGGGATCGGTCGCCGCGGCGCCTTCGTAGTCATCGATCTCGTCGTCGGCGAAGAAGAACCCCGCGAGCCCACCGATCGCGGAGGCGACCATCGGTACCTCGGCGATGTCGGCCGCATCGACAAGTCCGCGCACGAGCGACCGCCCGCGTTCCTGGATCTCGTCCATCAAGCCCGGTGCCTCGCGGAGCATCGACAGGCTCGCGATGCCCGCCGCCATCGCGACGGGATTCCCCGACAGCGTGCCGGCCTGGTACACGTTGCCGACCGGGGACAGGTTCTCGAGCAGATCGGCGCGGCCCGCGACCGCGCCGACCGGGAGACCCCCGCCGAGGATCTTGCCGAGAAGGACAAGATCGGCGCCGATGCCGAAGCGCCCCTGCGCACCCTGGGGGCCGAGCCGGAAGCCGGTGATCACCTCGTCGAAGACCAGCAGCCCGCCGCAGTCGTCGGCGATCTCTCTGAGGCCCGCGAGGAAGCCCTCCTTGGGGAGGACCAGGCCCATGTTCGCGGCGACCGGCTCGACGAGGATCGCGGCCAGATCGCCGCCGAACGTCTCCACTGCGGTCCGAACGGCGTCGAGATCGTTGTAGCGGGCCACGATCGTGTCGGCCGTCGTCCCCTCGGTAACGCCCGGCGTGCCGGGGATGCCGAGCGTGGCGAGTCCCGAACCCGCCTCCACGAGGAGGGCATCGAGATGGCCGTGGTAGCAACCTGCGAACTTCAGGATCTTGGAGCGGCCGGTGACACCGCGGGCGAGACGCAGCGCGGTCATGGCCGCCTCGGTCCCCGAGTTGACGAACCGGACCCGCTCCGCGTTGGGGACCATGTCGGTCACCAGTGCCGCCAGTTCGACTTCGAGTTCGCTCGGAGTACCGAACGAGGTGCCGCGACCGGCCTGGTCGCGCACCGCTTCGACGATGCGCGGGTGAGCGTGGCCGAACAGCAGCGCACCCCAGCTCTGCACGAAGTCGACGTACGTGTTGCCGTCGACATCGCTGATCGTGGCCCCGCTCGCTTCCGTGACGAAGAACGGATCGGCCCCGACGGCCTTGAACGCGCGGACCGGCGAGTTGACCCCACCCGGCATCAGCTCCGTGGCACGCCGGAACAGCTCGGCAGAACGGCTGTGGTTCAACTCAGCCACTCAGCAGCTTTCTTCCCGTGGTACGTCACGATCAGATCGGCCCCCGCGCGCTTTATCGACGTCAGCGCCTCCAGCGTCGCGAGTCGCTCGTCGATCCATCCACGTTCCGCGGCAGCCATCAGCATCGAGTACTCGCCCGATACGTTGTAGGCGGCCGTCGGGAATCCGAACGTTTCCTTCACGGCGCGGACGACATCGAGGTACGGCAGCGCGGGTTTCACCATGACCGCGTCGGCGCCCTCATCGATATCGAGTGCAACCTCGCGCAACGCCTCGTCGACGTTGGCGGGATCCTGCTGGTACGAGCGCCGGTCGCCGAAACGCGGCGCGCCCTCTGCGGCCTCACGGAACGGTCCGTAGAAACTCGACGCGTACTTCGCCGCGTACGCGAGGATCGGCACCGCGGTGAAGCCGTCGGCGTCGAGCGCGGAGCGGATCGCGGCGACCTGTCCGTCCATCATCCCCGAGGGCGCGATCACATCGGCCCCGGCGCGCGCTTGCGACACCGCGATGCGTCCGTAGAGCTCGATCGTCGCGTCGTTGTCGACCTCGCCGTCACGGATCACGCCGCAGTGACCGTGGTCGGTGTACTCGCACAGGCACAGGTCGGCGATCACGATCGTGTCGCCACCCAGCTCGTCCTTGAGGGCCTTGATGCCGTGATGGAGCGTTCCGTCGAGGTTCCACGCCTCCGTGCCCTCGGCGTCCTTGCGGGCCGGGATGCCGAAGAGGATCACGCCGGCGACGCCGCGTCCGGCGAGTTCGCGACCCTCCTTGACCAGCGACTCCAGCGAATGCTGGTGGTGGCCGGGCATCGACGAGATCTCCACCGGCTGGTCGAGGCCCTCCTTGACGAACAGCGGCGCGATGAAGTCGCTCGGGCTCAGGTTGGTCTCGGCGAACGCTCGCCGCAGTCCCGGCGTGCGGCGCAAGCGGCGTGCTCTCAGTTCTGGATAGGCCATATGGCTATCGTCCCATGCGCCCGAGGATGGCTTCCACGAGCCCGTCGACCGTGTGTGGGTCCGCCACCGCGACGACGTTCAGTCCCGCCGCGCGCGCAGCTTCTGCGGTGACGGGGCCGATACAGAATGCGTAGCGGCGAGCGATCGGATCGTCTGCGCCCATCGCGGCGACGAAGCTCGTCACGGTCGACGCGCTGGTGAACGTGATCGCGTCGAAGTCACCGTTGTTCACCGCGTCGGCGGCCGGCCCGGTCGGGGTCACCGGCCGCGTCTCGTACGCCGCGACCTCCCGCACCTTCCATCCCTCTCTCTCGAGAGCATCGACCGTGCGTCGCGGCGCGTCGACGGGCCGCGGCAACACGACGGATCCGTCACCGCGACCCAACGCCGCGGCCAGCGCTTCCCCCGTGAACCTGTCGGGGACGACATCGGCGACG
Organism: Actinomycetota bacterium; assembly: GCA_050694015.1. Classification (GTDB taxonomy): domain Bacteria; phylum Actinomycetota; class CADDZG01; order CADDZG01; family WHSQ01; genus JBOGWY01. Next base: position 19,973 of record JBOGWY010000167.1, read on the forward strand.
ATGCCGATGTTGCGCAGCGCGGACGCCGTCGACGCACCCACGGCGGCGACCTTTACCGACGCGAATGCCCGCGCGTCTAGGCCTGCGGCAACGACGCGGCCACACACCTTTTCGACACCGTTCACGCTGGAGAACGCGACCCAGTCGTGCGCGCCGGTCGCGAGCTCGTGGATCGCATCGTCGAGTTCCTTGAACGAGGGCGGATCGACGATCTCGATCGTCGGCAGATGGATGACCGTCGCCCCTAGCTCCGTCAGCTTCTCGTGCAGAGCCCGTTCGCCGGTGGCACGCGTGACGACGACGCGCACTCCCGAGAGCGGGCGAGTCCCGAACCAGTCCAACGCCGGTCGCAGCTTCACGACGTGCCCGACGATCGTGGTCGCCGGCGGTTGGATGCCGGCGAGACGCACCTTCTCGGCGATGCTCGCGACGGTAGCGACGACGACCCGCTGGCGCGTCGTCGTGCCCCATTCGACGACCGCGCACGGTTCGTCGGGATCGCGACCTGCCGCGATCAAACGCGTCATCATCTCGTCGAGCGAGGAGACGCCCATCAGCATCACGAGTGTGTCGGCCCCGGTCGCGAGCGCGTCCCAGCGCGCCGCTGCTTCCGGTCGCGTGGAGCTCTCGTGCGCGGTCAGAACGGTGAACGAAGACGCGATCCCGCTGTGCGTCAGGGGTATGCCCGCGTAACTCGGGACCGCGGTCGCCGAAGTGACACCGGGGACGACCTCGAAGGAGATCCCGGCGGCCGCCAGCGCCTGGCCCTCGTCGGCACCGCGACCGAAGACGTACGGGTCGCCTCCTTTAAGACGGACGACCTCCTTGCCGGCGCGAGCGTGCTGCACGATCAGAGCGTCGATCTCGGCCTGCGACATCGATCGTGCGGTGGAGCTCTTCCCCACGAAGATGCGCTCGGCGTTCTCGGGCGCCTCGTCGACGAGCTCGGTGGCGACGAGGCGGTCGAAGAGGACGACGTCGCAGGACCGGAGCAGGCCGAGGCCCCGACGCGTGATGAGGCCGGGATCTCCCGGTCCGGCCCCCACGAAGTAGACCCGCCCGGTGTCGGTCACGGCTCTTCGACCACCGGTGCATCCATCTCGCGCAGCTCCGCCAGGAGGTCGTCGCCGCCGGACGACAGGATCGCCTGCGCGAGCTCCTTGCCGAGAGCCTCCGCCTCTCGCACGTGCCCGGAGATCCGATCGCGCAACGACTGCGAGCCGTCGGGACCGGCGAGGAACCCGTTCGCCACGAGGTTCGAGCCGGTGACGCGGGCGAGACAACCCAGAGGGATCGAGCACCCGCCCTCGAGGGTCGCGGCGAAGGCGCGTTCGCAGGTGACCTCGGCGTGCGCGGCGGGGTCGTCGATCGAGGCGAACAGCTCACGCAGGTCGTGCCGATCGGCGAGCGCCTCCACCGCGAGCGCTCCTTGCGCGGGTGCCGGGACCCACGCATCGGGATCGAGAGGGGCGGCGTCGCCGACGTCGCCGAGCAGACGCTCGATGCCGGCCGCGGCGAGGATCGCCGCATCGACCACCCCATCGGCCACTTTCCTCAGGCGGGTATCGAGGTTGCCGCGCAACTCCACGACCTCGAGGTCTCCCCTACCGTCGGCGAGCAGCGCGCGGCGCCGCATGCTCGACGTGCCCACCGTCGCCCCGGGCGCGAGAGAACCGAGGCGCTCGAACCCGGTATCACCGGTCCCGCCGACGACGACGTCGTGGACGCTCGCTCGGGCCGGGACGCACACGATGTCGCAGCCGCGGGCGAGCTCCGCGGTGAGGTCCTTCGCTGAGTGAACGGCGACGTCGGCCCGTCCGTCGACGACCTCGCGCTCGACCTCGGACGTGAACAGACCCTTGCCCCCGATCTGTGCGTACGGCCGCGCGTCGCGATCGCCGGTCGTGGTCACGGTGCGGATCGCGACCTCGATGCCGGGCGCGGCGGCGCGCACCATCGCGGCGACCATCTCGGCCTGGATGAGCGCGAGGCGAGAGCCCCGACTGGCGATTACTAGGGAACTAGGGGTCGGGCTCATCGTCGAGCTCGAAGAGCTCGCGGAGAGCCGCGAGATACAGGTATCCCTGCTTGGAGCTGGCGAGCTCCTTCGCCTTGTTGATCGGCACGTGCAGCAGCTTCGCGATCACGCGCGACACGACCTGATCGACGGCGTCACGCTGGTCGGGAGTGAGTTCGTTCAGCCGCGCCTTCACGCGGGCCATCTCCTCGTCGCGCACGCTCTCGGCCTTGGAGATCAGCGACGTGATCGTGGGCCCGATCTCGGTCTCACGCTCCCACCGGAGGTAACGCTCGACCTCGGATGAGATGATGTCTTCGACTTTCGCCACCTCGCCCATCCGGCTTCCCACGTTCGCTTCGACGACCCCTTTGAGGTCGTCGATGTCGCGTAGCACGACGCGTGGGATGTCCACGACGGTCGGCTCGACATCACGGGGCACGGCGATATCGACGATGAACAGCGGTGCGACGCGGTCATTCATCGCGGCCTCCACGGCCGCCCGATCGATGATCGTCTGGGGGGCGGTCGTCGACGAGATGAGGATGTCGGCGCTCGCGATGGCATCGGTCAGCTGCTCGAAGGGAAGCGGTGTGACACCGAATAGTTCGGCGAGCTCCTGGGCGCGCTCCTCGCTGCGATTGACGACCGTGACCTCGGAGACCCCGGAGTTCGTGAGCGCGCGGGCCGCGAGGCGACCCATCTTGCCGGCCCCCACGATCGTCACGCGCTTGCCGTGGAGCGAGTCGCCGTCGAACGCACGTTTCGCAAGCTCGACCGCGGCCGAAGAGACCGAAACCGGGTTGCGACCAATAGCGGTCTCGTTGCGCGCGCGCTTACCGACGCGCAGAGCCTGGCGGAACGCCGCCCCGAGCACGCGCGGGAGCATCCCCTCGTCGTGCGCAACCTGGTACGCGCGGCGGACCTGGCCGAGGATCTCGGATTCGCCGACGACCATCGAGTCGATGCCGGCCGCGACGCGGAACAGATGGCGGACCGCGGTGTCGTCGTAGTACGTGTAGAGGTGATCGGAGAAGTCCTCCGGTGCGACGTGGCAGAACTCGGCGAGGAAGTTGCGGAGGTCCTGGACGCCGGCGTGGAACTTCGTCGACATCGCGTACACCTCGATGCGGTTGCACGTGGAGAGCACCGCCCCCTCGACGACGTGGTCGTAGGTGTTCAGCTGATGGAGCGCCTTGCCCAAGCGCTCGGGCCCGATCGCGAGCTTCTCGAGCAGGTCGATCGGAGCCGTCTTGTGGTTGAGCCCGACCGCGATGAGGGACATGGAGCCCAAAATACTGCGGTGCTAGGCCTGGGTCAGACGGCGGTTGGCTTCCCGTGCCGTCTGGATCGCCTGCGTGCGCTGCTGGTAGAAGCTCAGGATCTGCAGCTCGATCGAGAGATCGACCTTGCGCACGTTCACGTCCGGGGCCACGTTCACGACGGCGGGGGCGAAGTTCAGGATCGACTTGATGCCGGCATCAACGAGGCGCTCGGCGACCTCCTGGGCCGCGGCCGGCGGTGTCGCGATGATGCCGATCGTGATGCCCTCCTCGGCGACGATGTCCTTCAGGTCGTCGAGGTGCTTGATATCCATGCCGCCCACCTCGTCACCGATCACGTTCTCGTCGACGTCGAAGAGGGCCGTGATGCGGAAGCCGCGCTCGGAGAAACCCTTGTAGCTGGCGAGCGCGCGGCCGAGGTTTCCGACTCCGACGATCGCGGCAGGCCAGTCCTGTGTGAGCCCGAGCTCGCGGGTGATCTGGTACAGCAGGTACTCGATGTCGTAGCCGACGCCCCGGGTCCCGTAGGAGCCCAGGTAGGAGAGATCCTTGCCCACCTTGGCCGCGTTGACGCCGGCCATCTGAGCGAGGTCCTCCGACGAGACGGTCATCTCGCCGCGGCCCTCGGCCAGATCGAGCAGCGCGCGCAGGTAGATGGGAAGACGGGCTACGGTCGCCTCAGGGATCGGTCGATTGCGCATGGCCACATCCTACCTTGTGAGCGTTATCACAAAGTCCGATATAGGGCCTGACCAGGACTTTTGTCACATGTAGGACGGGGCCAAAACCCAGTCTGTGAAATCGTGCAGCAAATCCAACGCCGCAACGCCGGGTAACAACTTCCTTCGCTCCGCCGGGGCCGCGCAAACCCCCCCGGCCCGAACCTCAGGCATATAGTCGAATCCATGAACCCAGGGGACACCGATCAATTCAAGACCGTTGAGGAGCTGATGCATCGGCTCACCCAAGTCCCGAAGAAGGAAGAGGACGAGCCGGAGAAAGCGGAGCCCTCTAAAACGGACCCATCGGATAAGACCCCGGACGCCGCGTCGGAGGAGTCGGAGGCTTAGGGTCCGCCCTCTTTCCCGGTTGGTTTCCCTGGGCCGGTGACTCCGGAGAATTACTAGGGAGTGAAGCCGTCCCCCGGCGGGGGCGGCGGCTGAGGCCAGCGTCTCTCGATCTCCGGCTCTTTATCGAGGACTTTCTCGACGCGTTTGAAGGACCGCCACGCGCCGAAGCCCAGACCGCCGAAGACGATCACGAACGCTACGAAGAGGAGCGCGGACACAAGAGCGTCGGGCATCGTTTTCGGCCTACTTCATCGGGGGCTTGGGGTCCCGAGAGGGATCGCCCATCGCGGAGCGCCTCATCGTGTGCGAGTCGCCGATGTCTTCGTCCTCACGCCGGAACCACAGTCGCTTCGCAACCAGCGCCACGACGATCGGCAGCGCGATCGTCGCGCCGAGGAACACGATGACATTGCTCCAGGTTTGATCCACGACTCAAGTATGCGCTTCCCCAGGCCCGGCGGCCATGGTGTTGGCTGAGGACGCAAGGCGCCTTTAGAACGAGCTCCAGAAGTCCAGGTTCAGTGCGATGAAGGTCTTCTGCATCCAGATCGAGAGCTGGAACAGCTGGTTGGTCACGAACAGGATCCCGACTATTACGAGCAGCGCGCCGCTCGCCACGTTCACCGTGCGCATGTGCTTGCGGAACCAGTGCAGCGCGCTCGTGAGGCGTGCCATGCCGAGCCCGGCCAGGATGAACGGCACCCCCAGCCCGATCGAGTAGACGGCGAGCAACCCGGCCCCCTCGGCGACCCCGCCCGAGCCACCTTGGCCCGCGGCCATCGCCAGCACCGCCCCCATCACCGCGCCGATGCACGGACTCCATCCGAACGCGAACGCGCCGCCCAGCACGAGCGAGCCCCACACCCCCGCCCGCGGCGTCGGGTGGAAGCGCGCCTCCCGGTAGAGGAACGGGACCTTGATCACCCCCATGAACACGAGCCCCAGAGCGATGATCAGCACGCCCGAGATCTGTGACAGCAGCCGCTGGTTGTCGCGCAGCAGAGAGCCGAGCAACGTCGCGGTCGCACCGAGCGCGACGAAGATCAGCGTGAAGCCGAGCACGAACACGCCCGCGGCGAGCCACGGGGGCAGGGTGCGATCCCCCTGCTGGCGGCCCTCGGCGAAGCCCGACATGTACGACAGGTAGCCGGGCACCAGCGGCAGCACGCAAGGCGACAGGAACGAGACCACGCCGGCGAGGAACGCGATGGGGATGGTCGGATCCGCTTCCATAGACGAATCTTCGCGCGATGCCCGCCCAACGGGAGCGCCGAGCGGCAACTGAGTCGTGTCTCACGCGACTGATCTGCCACTCGGCGGCGGGCCGGGCCGGATTTCGCGTTCTTGCTTTGCTTCGTAAGCTCTGGTCGAGGAGGGGCAGGCTGCGTGCCTGCCCCTATCCGCGCCCTCACCTTGTCGGTCGTCGTACGGAGGTGAGCCGTGGAGCAGCACCCTTGTCCCGTCATCGACGCTCTGCCGGAGCGTGATCGCACCACTCTCTTGGATCGAGCGGTCCCGCGCCATCTGCGGCGCCGCCAGACCCTCTACTTCGCCGGAGAGCGGGAGCGGCGCGTGCACGTTGTGGTCGACGGTGTCCTCAAGCTGTCGGCACGCAACGGCAGCGGCACCGAGACGATCCTCGGCCTCGCGACGCCCGGCGACATCGCCGGCGACGTCGCCGCGATCGACCAACTTCCGCAGCCGTTCGACGCGGTTGCGGCCACGCCGTGTGATGTCATCGGGCTCGATGCCGATCTCTTCCTCGAGATCGTGTCGCGCAACGCCCCCGCCGTCCTCGAACTCGCGACCGGGCTCGCGACGCGCATGCGTTGGATGTGCGACACCGCGATGGAACGCACCTCGAGCGAGATCTCCGGACGGCTAGCGGGACGACTGCTCGATCTCGCCGACGTACTGGGACGCGTCAACGAGGGTGCCGTCGAGATGGATATCCCGCTGGCGCAAGCCGATCTCGGTCAGCTCGCGGGGATGTGTCGCGAGAGCGCGTGCAAGACGTTGCGCAAGTTCAAGGCCGACGGAGTCGTCGACTACCGCGGGAGGAAGCTACGGATACTGCGCCCGGACGTGCTCGAGAGGATCAGGTGCGCAGGGCGCGCTTGAGGACCTTGCCGGTCGCGAGGTGTGGGAGCTTCTCGACGATCTCGATCGAAGACGGGCACTTGAAGCGCGCGAGACGTGACTGCACGTCGTCGATCAGGTCGTTCTCGCTCGCCGTCACGCCGTCGGCGAGCACGACGAAGGCCTTGACCGCTTCGCCGGTGTACGGATGCGGCGTTCCGAGCACCGCGGCTTCTTCGACCTTCGGGTTCTGGATCAACGCGTTCTCGACCTCGGAAGGGAACACGTTGAAGCCGGACACGATGATGAGATCGCGTTTGCGGTCGACGAGATAGAGGTAACCGTCTTCGTCTCGCACCGCGATGTCGCCGGTGCGGAACCAACCACCGGCCGCGAACGCGCGCTCGGTGTCTTCGGGGCGCTTCCAGTAACCGGAGAAGACGTTCGGCCCCCGCACGACGATCTCGCCGGGATCGCCTAGAGCAACTTCGTTGCCGTCCTCGTCGACGAGCTTGTACTCGACCTCCGGCAGCGGCTTGCCGATCGATCCCGCGCGTGGCTTCTCAGCCATGCGGTTGGACATCAACGTCGGCGCCGTCTCGGTCAAGCCGTAGCCCTCGTAGATCGACACGCCGAAGATGTCGCGGAAGTCGCGCAGCACGTCCGCCGCGAGAGGAGCGGCCCCCGATATCGCGAGACGAACGCTCGACAGGTCGTACTGATCGGCGCCGGGAACGCTTACCCACGCGCTGTACATCGTCGGGGCGCCGAACAGGATCGAGACGCGGTGATCGTGGATCAAACGCAACGATGGGATCGGATCGAACTTGTCGACGAGCACGCCGCTCGCACCGTTGAGCACGAGGAGCCCGAGACCGACGTTCAAACCGAAGATGTGGAACAGGGGCAGCGCGAGGAAAAGGACGTCATCGGCCTCCACGGTCATGTCTGGGATCGACATCTGCTGGCGCAGGTTCGCGAGCAGATTGCCTTGCGTGAGCATCGCGCCCTTGGGCTCACCGGTCGTGCCCGACGTGTACGCGAGCACGGCCAGGTCCTCTTCGCTGCGTGCGACGTCGTCGAAGCCCTTGCCGAGTTTCCCCAGCTCGTCCCAGTTGTCGGGGGTGAAGACCTTCTCGACCTCCGTATCGACAACCGCGCGTTGTACGACCCCGGAGAACGGAGGCACGGTAAGAACCGCCTTCGCTCCGGAGTCGACGAGCACGCGGTGCGCTTCGACCTCGGTGAGCATCACGTTCATCGGCACGACGACCGCGCCGGCGCGCAGGATGCCGAAGTAAGCCATCGGGAACTGGACGACGTTGTGCATGCCGATCGCGACGCGATCGCCGGGAGCGACCCCTGCCGCGACGAGTCCGGCCGCGACGCGGTCGACCTCCCGGTCGAGTGCGTCGTAGGTGATCGTCTCCGCGGACCCTTTGGGTCCCCACACGAGAGCAACCTTCTGCGGGGCGGCTTCGGCCGGTTCCCGCAGAAGACGGGCGATGTCCATGTCCCTATCTTTCCCCGTCGAGAGCCTTCTGCAAACTATAGCAAGCACTTGCTAGCTGACGGCACACGAAGCAGTCAATTACTGGGACGCGAGACTCAAGCGTCACCCCTCGGCGGCCGAAAGTACAGATGGAGTCGTAAGGGAAGGGACGTTAAGGACCGCACGGCCTTAAGCCCGCCGTGCCACGAGCCTCCCAGCCCGCCCCAAGCCGGCCCGACCGTTATGACTCTGCGGCGCCTCCGGTCCTGCCGGGGGCGCTTGCGCGTGCGGCGTGCGACCATGCCTCTATGCCGCCGCCGGGTGCTACGCCCTCGATCCAGTGCTCGACCGGTCCGTTCTGGGCGTTCGAGCTCGAGACCGCGATGGACGCGCTCGCCGAGGCCGGGTTCTCGACCATCGAGCTCATGGTGACGCGCGATCCCCGCACCCAGGAGGCCGACATCCCGTTGCGCCTCGCCGAGGAGCGAGGCCTCACGATCGCATCGATCCACGCGCCCTTCCTCGTCATCACGAAGACCGTGTGGGGGCTCGATCCGCTGCAGAAGATCCGGCGCGGCACGGAGATGTGCCAAGCGCTGGGGTGCGCGTCGATGATCGTGCATCCCCCGTACGCATGGGAGCGCGAGTACACGCGCTGGCTGATGACCGAGGCCGCTGCCCACACCGCCGAGACCGGCGTGTCGATCGCGGTCGAAACGATGTACCCGAGGTGGGTGGCGGGACGGCGCCTGCGGGCCTACCGGTGGCTCGAGCCGACCGCCCTCGTCAGGGCGTGCCATCAGGTCGCACTCGACACGAGTCACGTGACCGTGGCGCGCGTCGATGTCCTCGAGGCGCTCCACACGATGCTCCCCAAGCTGGTCCACATCCATCTCTCGAACAACGCCGGCGACGGTCGCGACGGCCATCTCGAGCTGGAGCAGGGGATCCTGCCGCTGGATCGGTTCCTGGAAGAGCTCCGCCGTGTGGGTTATTCCGAGGCAATCTCGCTGGAGCTCGCCGTACGTAGCTATGTCGAGCGACCGAAAGAACTGGTAGCCACGCTGAAGAGGAACCGGGAGTACGTGGAGGCCCGGCTCACGAGTCCCACCCGTATCGCAAAGGGAATGCCCAGGTAGTGGGTAATCTTCCCGCCAAGACTCTCAATCGCGGGAGCACAGATGCAGCTGGAGAGTTTCGAGGGAAACGGCGTGGACGTGCGCGTCCTGGTCGTGGACGACACCGACCACGTGCGCAAGATGCTGGCCGAGATGCTCGAGCTCGACGGCTTCGACGTGGTGGGCCAGGCCGCCTCCGGCCTCCAGGCCGTCGACCTCGCCGGCTCGGCCAACCCCGACGTCATCGTCATGGACTACAAGATGCCGGACATGGACGGCCTCGAGGCCGCCAAGTCGATCCGCAGGACCCGCCCCGAGCAGGCGATCGTCCTCTACACGGCCTACCTCGATGCGGATCTGGAGCGCCAGGCCAAGGACGCCGGGGTGGCCATGTGCGTCGGCAAGATCGAAGGCCTCAACCAGCTCGAGCGCCACATCACCGAGCTGTGCCGCGACCTCAGGCGGGGGGCCTAGGGAGCCTTCCACCCGCCCCCAGGGCCTCCCATCCCACCCCCAGAGGCGTTTGACTTAGCACCTTTTCCACTGTACAAACAG